>CAZBHO010000037.1:21878-25978 GCA_964491945.1 uncultured Verrucomicrobiota bacterium
TGTACTGATATATTGCGGATAGATGCAGCTGTCCGTAAGCAATTGGGCTTACGTGTCCGAGGAGGAGGGATGATTCAGCCGTGGGCACAAGGACTTGATAGGAAGATAAGCAAGATAAGTTGCGAGCTTGAGCTTATATATAACTTTGAAGTAGAGCATATTCCTTCTGGTGATTTGCATCTGGGGATTGAAGCTCCATCAGATTTTTCATTTGAATTAAATGGAGTTAGGATTCAGAACATTATTGATGAGGGCTGGTGGGTTGACCCATCTTTAAGGCTTATAAGGATTGACCCTGAATTGCTCAAGAAGGGAAAGAATGAACTTATTATCAGGTGTATTTATTCTAATAAGACAGAACTAGAAATAGTATATCTTTTGGGGAATTTTGGTGTTAAATTAAAAGAAAATATCCCAGTAATTATTAGCCCTGTTAGGGAGTTAAAAATAGGCGATTGGGTTGAGCAAGGACTGCCATTTTACAGTGGAAATTTGACATATTTTTTAGAGGCTAAACCAGAGATAGGCGAAGGACAGAGAGTTTATTTAAGAATACCTGAGTGGCGTGGAGTTGGCATACAACTTTATACTAATGGAACGCTAGCTTCCACAAGATGCTGGCCACCTTATGAGTTTGATATTACCGATCTGATTGAAAGAGGCAAGGAAATTGAGCTTGGACTTAAGATATTAGGGCACAGACGTAATTCACATGGACCTTTGCATTTTAAAGAAAAGTGGCCCGTGTGGACCGGTCCGGGTGAGTTTATGATGACAGACAAAGATTTTCGTAAAGAGTATCAGCTGGTTCCCTGTGGTTTAATGAGCAAACCACAATTTGTGATAAAGGAAGAAAAGAAGTGCAATAAATACTGATGATGGCTTACCTATTCACACATATCTTTCAAATTGTTGCAAAGAAAAAGGTGAATATGTGTGGGATCTTGAAACACATATCCACCTGATTGCAATTACAAAAAAACGAATATTTCTTTACTTGTGGCTCTGATCCACATAGCACAACGGCGAGCAAAAGTTGCCAATGCGTGAAGAGATTTTAATACAGATTGGAATCGGTAAAGAAAAATTTTTACTTTTAGTGCAATAAACTTATCCAGCTTTTCCTATGTTTCGCAACTGAATATGAAGAACTGTCGCGCTAACAACAGAGAACTGAAATCTGCCGAAAGCCACAACATGGCCTATCTTAAACTCTTGCGGCATATTTAAAGGAAGCCGTATATCGTTAATAAAAGTTCCATTTTTGGAACCTATATCTGTAAGTAAAAGCTTACCATTTTCCAGAGTGATTTTGGCATGATGACGTGATATGCTATAATCTGCCATAACCATATCATTATCATCTTCTCTACCAATAGAGAAAGTGCCAAATTTGTTTTTGGAGTGAGGCTGCCTGATAAGCGGATAAATGGCACGCCGCAAGCCGGTGGGGTCAGGTGCTTCCACCTGATCAGCTTTATTAAGATCAGCCAGAGTAAAACTCATAGTTCGGCCTAAGGCATTTAAGTCCTGTTCTATAGTGCCTTTATAGATGTCCTGTCCAACAAGAATTGGCAATAAAAATAATTCTGAAAACTGTGATGCAGGTAGTTTCATTGCAAGCTTTTGTATTTCGCTATACTTCAACCTACCTGCAGATGTCATCATATTAAGTATAATTTCAGAAACCATTGTTGCCTCTTTATAGAAAGAATATATTGCCTAAGAAGCTGCTATTACAGATTTTAGTACCTTTAATTAAAGTATATCCCTCTTTTCTTATTTCTAACGCTTGAAATAGAATTTATCAATCAGCATTTCAACAGCAGTCAGCGTAAAAACAATTATTCCAAGAACAATGTATGCCGTTAAAAATTTCTGATCGCTTGCATCTTTTTGTAATCCACCGCTTTCTAAAAATATCCATCCCCACCTATATACAGCGATGTAAGCCACAAGTAGCCCTATTTTGCACCACCTGAGAAGCAGGCATATTGTAAGGATAATCAAAAGAATAGCTGTCTCAAAGAATGGGATACTCACTACGGCAGAAGATAGGTTTGTCCATAAAGTCGAATTGTTTACAAAACTCATATTTTTTAAAATGCTATATTAAGCGTGCCTCCGAAAGAAGCACCATTAGGATTTATCTTATATTCGCTCGGTCCTATGCTACCTGTCTGGTTGCCCAGCCAGTCGTATCGTCCAAAAAATCCGAGTCCTAATCCTCTTAATAGATATATATCAACTGTGCCCTGCACAAACCCGCCAATTCCAAAACGTGTGAAGCTAGAATGATCTGACCAACTCATTAAAGCAGAAGGAGCACTGTTGTTGTAACTATGATAAAGTGTTTCATCGTAAGAGGCATCAATATCCATGAAGTTAAAAGTAGGACCTGCTATGCCGCTTAGTGATATGCGATCAAACGAGCACTTTAATGCTGCGCCTAGCGAAATTGTGTAAAGGTCAAAATCCACCGATTGATAAACCTCGTTCCAAACATCATAAGAATAGGAGCCTAATTCCTTTATTCCTGCATCACGTCTGTACATTGGGATATTGTCTATAACAGGCCCTTTTGAGCTGGCAGAAGTGCCATGGTAAGGATCAGAAGAGGCATTTATCCCTGTCCCTTCCAGTGAATATACATCTTCTGAATAGGAAACATAATCTACCCAGCGTTGTGTATCTCTGAAGGTTTGGAAGTTTCTTTCTGATGAGAAAGGCACACGCATAAAATCAATATGAAGAGCTCCTGTTAGACACCCTCTTCTAATGATAACGCGTTCAAGCTGTAGGTAAGGTGCAGATTCTCCTTCGTCAGTCCTCTTAAAAATTCCAACGTTTTCTGTCCTATCACGAGAGTATTCCGTCCAGCTTCTATCAACAAATCTCATAGAAACAGTTCCATCCCTATCATCAACTTGTGAACGGCTATCATATCCCCAATACCATGTGCCATTATCCAGATCAGTATAGTCATCCATATAAACATAACCATTTTCATATTCACGATTATCTGCCGATGAAAGACTGCCTCCCCCATTATATTTGCGAAAGATATCAGCAGCCTTTTGTGGAATAACAACAGAAGCCGAATAAGAATATGCCTTAAAAGATTGTTCGCGGATAAATCTTCTGATTACACCACCACTTACTTTCCAGTTATCTGCTTCTGTTGTCTTTTTGTTTTGTAGCGTGGCTTTCGTTACATCAGTGCTCTCTGATAATATGGCAACATTGCTTGTTGGAATTTTATCCTGAACAATAGCTGCGCCCTCCAGCTTCCTTGTCACTTCTTTTTTAGGGATTTTAACAGTTTTTTTAGGAGAAAATACACTCCATAAGTCTCTTTTGATAGGTTTTTCTGCCATTTCTTTATTATTATGTTTTATTGCCTCGTATTGGGACCAGAGGTTCGATGCTAAATTTTCCATTTCTTTGGCATTTTTTTCGGCAATTGCCTTTTGTTCAGTAGTGGCTTTTGGGTCATTTAAAATTTTATTTGCATTTTTACGAGCATTTTCAGCAATTTTCTTTGCGCTTTTTGCCGCTCTTTTTGCAAGCTTTTCTTTCTCAATTCCATCTTTAGTGTCAGCCGCCTTTTCACTAATAAATTCATTTGAAGCTTCTCTTTTACTCGCCGACAAAGCCTGCACATACATATAAGGCTGCTCTGACATGGCAAAGAGAAGATATTCTTCGCTTTTGGATAATAAGGTAATCGTACTAAAAAGTACGATAACACCTATTATTAGTGTAATTCTATAAAATTGCATAATACTGCGTTTTTCCTTTAAAAGGACACACATTACCCCGTTCTTGTTATAAGTTTTTACCATATTGGTATGGAAAAGCAAGCTTTTTTTGAAAAATCTTTGGAAAAGTTTACGCACTTGATGGTACAGTAGGAGTTGTTAGAATAAGGGGATTAAAGCTTGTTCAAATAAAAACAATTGAATTAGAAAGAAAATTAAGCAAGCTAACCTAATACTCCGCTATCACACCTCTCTGAAAGGAGGCATAACCAATCTCCTATAACTTATTAGCAAATAATAAGTTAAAAGACAAATCTATTTTGTACGATTTAAGAAAAA
>CAZBHO010000038.1:0-888 GCA_964491945.1 uncultured Verrucomicrobiota bacterium
TTTTTTTTTTTTTTTTTTAGATAAATATCCAGCATTATATCACTTGCCAGTGAGAATCTATCAGAAGGAGCCTTTACAAAAAAACAGGTTAGTTCCTGATGAGTATAAGCATTCAAATACCCGCCATTCCCTTCAATTAAACAGGATATTTTTTCCGCAGAATACTTAGCACTGCCCTTAAAAACCATATGTTCCATAAAATGAGCAATACCATACAAATTTTCAGGTTCATCACAAAGCCCAACTTTTATCCATATCCCAAAAGAAAAACTTTTTACATAAGGAATATGGATTGTTGCTACTTTTGCCCCACAAGGCAAAGTGGTTAATTGCTTCTCAAATAGCAAGGGATATCCTTTCTCTTTATATCACACCCTTAGTAGATGGCACTGTATTAAGCAATCTTTGATCAGGAGCAATTGCCTGCCGAAGTGCCCTTGCAATTGCCTTAAATACGCTTTCAAGCGCATGATGCGGTTCTTCACCATAAAGCTGTTCTATATGCAAATTCATCCTGCCCTCTATGCAAAATGCTCGTAAAAAATCTTCCACCAACGAAACATCAAAATCCTTTATTTTTTTTCTACGTGTTGCAAGCTTGTAAACAAGAAATGGCCTACCCCCAAGATCAACAACAGCTCTTGTCATTGCATCATCCATTGGAACATATGCATAACCATACCTTGATATGCCTGCTCTATTTCCAAGAGCCTTATTAAGCGCCATTCCAAGAGTGAGCCCTATATCTTCCACCGTGTGATGGTAGTCAACTTCTATATCTCCTTTAGCCTGCAAATCAAGATCACATAACGAGTGTGCACTTAAAAGTGAAAGCATGTGATCAAAAAATTTAATGCCAGTGTTTATTTTATATGTTCCTATACCATC
>CAZBHO010000038.1:952-24911 GCA_964491945.1 uncultured Verrucomicrobiota bacterium
TTGGTTATTTTCTGTTTTTCTTTCATAAGATTATGCCCCTAATAAAGTTTTAACTTCTGGACTATTTGCTTAATTGCTCTTGCCAATGTAGCCATTTGCGCTGATGTTCCGATTGTTATTCTTATCCCATCACCAGTAATTTTCCCCGGAAAATATCTGACAAAAATGTTTTGTTTTCTTAATTCATTAAACAAGAATTCTGCACTAATAGGTTTTGGAGGTCTGGCAAAAATGAAATTAGTGGAAGAAGGCAGAACTTGAAAGCCAAGAGTTTGAAGGAATTCGGAAAATTTTTGTCTTTCTTTAATAATTGCGTTAACTGTTTTTTTTAGGTAATTCTCATCTTTTATTGCAGCTATCGCCAATCTTTGTGCAATGACATCAACGTTATAGGAATCCTTTATTTTAAAGAGAGCTGATATAAGTTTTTTATTGCCTATGGCAAAGCCAAGTCTCAGTCCTGCAAGCGAATATGCTTTTGATAAAGTGCGCAGTATGATAACATTTTCATATTTATCCAGTAGTGACATTGCATTTTCTTTTGCAAAATCAACATAAGCTTCGTCTATCAGTACTACTCCAGCCTGCATCCTATTGCAAAAATTCACTAAGTCAGATATTGGATATTGCACGCCTGAAGGTGCATTTGGATTTGTTAAATAAAAGAGAGAAACTTTATATCCTTTTTGTGCTTTCCATATAAAGTTTCTATCGGCATAAATCGGTTTTATTGGCACTCCGCGGATTTGAGCTATAACTGGATATAACGAGTATGATGGCTCAACATATCCTATAGAACCATCATTTTCAACAAATGCTTTTGAAGCAAGAGCAAGTATTTCATCAGAGCCATTGCCCACAAAAACAGATTCAATATTAGTACGGAATTTTTTTGCCAATAGGGCACGCAATTCCTTGCAAATAGGATCTGGATATTTACGCAAATTTTCTACTGTTATTTGCTCTAATGCTTTTAATACGGAAGGTGAAGGAGGATATGGGTTTTCATTGGTATTAAGCTTTATAACGTTGGGATCTGCAGGCTGTTCGCCAGGCACATAGCCTTGCATTTGCATTACATTTTTAGCTATCCACCTATTTTTCATTTCCGCAAAATCTTATCCTTGCAGAGTTGGAATGAGCTTCCAATCCTTCCACTCTGCCAAATACTTCAATAGTTTCAAGAGCATGTTTTAAATCTGCTCTGGTAAAGGAAATAACGCTTATACGCTTTCTAAAATCATCTACAGTAAGCCCTGAGAACATAGCCGCAGCACCACCTGTTGGCAAAACATGGCTTGGACCTGCTGTGAAATCGCCAACGCATTCAGGGGTCCAAACTCCAACAAACACTGCGCCAGCATTTTGCACTTTTTTAACCCAGTTGCGAGGCTCATTAACCATAATTTCAAGGTGTTCCGGGGCGAATCTATTGCAAAGCTCCATTCCTTTTTCCAGATTGCTTACCACAACAATCATACAGCCTTTTAGCAAAACCTTTTTTACCATTTCAGCTCTTGGCAATTTTTCAGTTTGCCGCAATAATTCATCTTTAACTCTTGCTGCAACGCGAGCAGAGGTTACAACCAAAAGCGCTCTTTCGTGCCCGGAACCATGTTCTGCCTGAGATAGCATATCCGCTGCTATAGCATCAGGTGGAGCATTTTCATCGGCTAAAATTGCTATTTCGCTAGGACCTGCCACAAGATCAAGCGCAACTTCTCCGTAGACGCACCTTTTTGCGGCTGTAACGTAGGCATTGCCCGGACCAACTATCTTCTGGACTTTTTTAATGGTTTCTGTTCCATAAGCAAGAGCGCCTATTGCCTGTATGCCGCCTATTTTGTAAACCTCAGTTGCACCAGCCACTTCCATAGCATATAAGAGATACTCATTCATTTTCTTGCTTTGTCCCACAGGTGATACGGCAACAATTTCTGGCACGCCAGCCACTTTTGCTAGGGTGATTGTCATTATTGCCGTTGAGACCAACGGTGCTGTGCCACCGGGTACATAGACGCCCACTCTTTGCAATGGCACATATCTTTCACCAAGCACACCACCTTTAGGTGCAGAAATGCTCCACTCTTTTTTTAATCCAGCTTGCGCAAAAGCAGCAACATTCTTGTGGCTCTGATGAATAGCCGATATGAATGATTGATCAACCTTTGACCTGGCTGCCGCAAATTCTTCTTTTTTAACCAGCAATTCATCAACCTGAAAATTAACGCCATCAAATTTTTCAATCGCTTTAAGCAATGCCGCATTACCACCAAGTTTTATTTCTGAAAGCACCTCTCTTGCAATTCTTTCTGCTTCTAGATCAAATGGCTCTCTTTGCAAAAATTTTTCCAACAAAGGCGGCAAGCCTTCTAATGAAGTTAATTCAATTATAGGCACTTCAATATCACTCATAACTCATAAAATATCTTCTTATTTATTGCTTTAAATGCAATCCAAATGTTTTTATTATTTTATAGGTCAGAAGACAACATTTTTTCTAAATCAGCTATCTCCTTCATTCGCTCTTCCATATAATGGCTCTTTAAGGCAGTAATTAAATCTTCAATTTCACCTTCCATAATGGCAGGCAGGTTATAAGCTGTGTAATTTATTCTATGATCTGTTAATCGGTTTTGAGGGAAGTTGTATGTCCTGATTTTTTCGCTTCTATCGCCCGTGCCTATTTGTGAACGGCGACTATTGCCTATAGCTTCTTCTTGCTTCTTTTGTTGAATAGCAAGTAAATGTGAGCGCAGCAATCTCATCGCTTTTGCCCTGTTTTTATGTTGACTACGTTCTTCCTGACTTGCCACAACAATGCCTGTGGGCAAATGCGTGATACGCACAGCAGAATCAGTTTTGTTCACATGCTGTCCACCAGCGCCTGAAGCCCTATAAACATCTATCTTTAAATCTTCTTCTTTGATTTCTATCTCATCAATATCTTCGGCTTCTGGTAAAACGGCAACTGTCACGGTTGATGTATGGATTCTGCCTGATGCTTCTGTGGCGGGGACCCTCTGAACACGATGAGTACCACCTTCAAAACGTAAGGCGCTATAGACATTTTCGCCTTGAATAGAAACTGTAATTTCCTTAAAGCCTCCAACTTCAGATGGATTAGCATCCATAACTTCAATTTTCCATCCTTTTGATTCTGCATATTTCATATACATTCTCAGGAGATCGCCGGCAAAAAGTGCTGCCTCATCCCCACCTGCGCCAGCCCGTATTTCAATAATGATATTCCTTTCATCGTTAGGATCAGGTGGAAGTAATTCAAATGTTAGCGATTTTTCTGCTTCAGTAAGTCTTTGTTCCAGATCTTTGATCTCGCTTTGTGCAAGATTACGCAGCTCTTCTTCTATAGCAGAGTCAAGCACAATGTTTCTATTGCCTTCCAGCTCCTGTCTTAATTTTCTAACCAGCATTAACATATCTTCTATTCGTTTAAGGCGAGAATACTTTTTAACCACAGAGCGATATTGCTGTGAAGCAGGTGCTATTTTTGAAAGTAAGTCTTCAGTAGAGGAGATACGCTCTCTTATTAGACTAAGAAACTTATCATCAAATTGCATAAAATAATTCTTCTATAAATAAAGAAGCCAGGTGTTATAAACTAACAAACCTGGCTTATAAAAAATTAAGCAAGCTACTTCTTGCCGTATCTCTTACGAAATTGTTCAACTCTGCCTGCCACGTCAACCAGCTTGGCAGTTCCAGTAAAGAATGGATGACACGCAGAACAAGTGTTTACCTTGATTTCCTTTTTTGTAGAACGCGTGTGTATAACATTGCCACAAATGCAGGTTATGGTGGCATCTTCATATTTCGGATGTATATTTTCCTTCATCTTGAATCCTCACATTTTATCTTGTATTTTTTCTTCTAACAGCTATCGCTTTAAAAAGGCTCTTAATCCTACAGCTAAACTCAATAAATGCAAGCTTTTTTATTTATCCTTCCTTCGTATCTATAGACAGTCATTTTATTCACTTTTCCCAGTTTGGATGAATTTGCCCAGCTCGTGCCAGTGCTTTGGCTTCAACGCTCTGAACTTCCATAAAGCCCTGTGAGCTGGCTGGATTAAGTCCACTCGATTTTTCCATAGAAGAATCTTCAGGATTGTAAAGCGAAGAAGTGCAATCTGTTAAAGAGTCAAAATAGATATTGCCCTTGTATAAAGAAAGGGAAATGGTTCCGCTGGCATATTCGGCAAAAGTGTTTATAGCAGCAAATGCGGCTTGCGTTACAGGGTCAAACAATCGCCCGTCATAGACCTGATTGGCAATCAAATTGGAAAGTTGCTTAAAGAGAGCCAGCGCCCTTCTATCCAGAGTTGCCTGGTAAATAAACTCAAGTGCCTTTCCCAGCAACTCCATTCCTGGGGCTTCATAAACACCTCTACTTTTAGTCCCAATAATACGGTTTTCTAACGCATGCTTCATCCCTATGCCGTTGCGTCCAGCAATTTTATTTGCAAGCAACATCGCTTCAAGTGGAGAAACTTTTTTGCCATTGATGCTGACAGCTCTTGCGGTTTTAAAGACGATTTTTATTTTTTCAGGCTTATCAGGAGCTTGATGCGGCCATACTCCCATAGTTGGCTCAACAATTGTGCATGGCGTTTCAAGGCTTTCAAGATCCTCAGCTTCATGGGAAAGCCCTGCAAGATTAGCATCCGTTGAGTATTTCTTTTTTCCACCGGGGAAAGCTTCTATTCCGTGTTTCCTTAAATAATCCGCCATTTCGGTTCTGCCTGGGAATTCCTTTAAAAGGACAGGATCTCGCCACGGCGCATAGACCTTCATTTCTGGAGCAAGCGCGTTGGTATATCGCTCAAAACGCACCTGATCGTTGCCGCGCCCTGTTGCGCCATGTGCTAAAACTGTGCAACCACGCTTTTTCATTTCAGGAATTAGCCCCTTCACTGTAACAGCTCTGGCTATGCCAGTTGTGTTCCAATAGCCGCCATCATACATAGCTAGAGCTTTGATCATCTGAAAACAAGCTTCCGCCATCTCTTTTCTTAAATCAACTATAAAGACTGGTGCACCGCATTCTTCCATCTTTTTCTTCACTTCACTTATGTCTTTTACATCAGGTTGCGCAAGATTAGCCGTAAAGCATACAACCTTTATGCCTTCTTCCATAAGCCTCTTCGTAATTGTTCGGCTATCAAGTCCGCCAGAAACACATATTCCTACCTTTTCATTTTTTATCTCATTAAGCGTCATCCTCTTATCTTCCTTTCACCAAAAGTTTTAATTATTGAATCACAAGTAAGTGCTCTGATTTGGTCCACATTAAAGCCCCAGTATGGCAGTATTTCATCAACAAGTGATCTATAAAGACATAAAGAAGGGAAGCCTGAAAGATATGGAGAGAAAAGCTTTTCACTAATAGGATGAGGGGCATGATCTGTTTCTATCCAGTCAATTTGCCCTTGTTTCAAAGCCTGCCTTAATGCAACCATTTGTGTGATATCGCGAAGAGGTGGATTTACCTTATATAGCAAACCCTCCTGGGTAAGCATTTGATTTGCCGACCATAAAAGGTGATGAGGCGTTGCTGCACAACTGATTTTCATAGTCTTTTTTGCTTCAGTAACCATAGACACTGCCTCTATTGTTGAAATGTGGCATATATGCAAATGCCCTGCAAAGCCTAGAGTTTTTGCCCACTTAATCTGATCTTCAACAGCGTTTATCTCTGCTTCTGGCGGCCGTGCTTGAGAGTGAGTAATAGGTTTATGCGGATCAAAAGTTTTTGTGCAATATGCTTCTTTTTCGCAATGAACGGCTAAAACGCCTTTGTATTCTTTTTCAGTAAGAAACCTATAAATCTTTTCCTGCTCATGTTCGGATATTACACCAAGTCCACCAACTGAACTGCCTGCATACATTTTAATGCCTATCACTTCAGGAAGTTCATTATATGCTTTTATAGCCTCATCCAGCTGCTCGTTTGAAGATGTTGCAGCAATAAAAATGCGATAGCGATGTTTCGCTGTTTGCGGAACAAGCTTTAATCTATCTTCCACATTTTTTCTGGTAAGAATGGGCGGGATTGTATTTGGCATATCAAAAATGACATCGACGCCCTGTTCATCGCAGAGTTTTAAAACGTGTTCTATGGTTTCCTTATAGCTTTCCTTTCCATCACGGCAATGAGTGTGAGGATCTATTCGCATATTTCAATATTCCCTTCTTTTAGAATCTGCAACAATTCAGATTTAATATCTGAATAGGTATTCAAAATTTTTTGCAATTTCTCTTTGTTGGCGGAGTTGCTCGCAAAAGAGCATAAAAAAGATTTATATTCAAGTAAAGTCTTTCTTGCCCATTTTTCTTTATCTTGCATTCTTTCCATTAAAATTTTAAAGAGCTGCGGAGAAATTGCCTTTGCATCCAGCAACAACTCCCATGCTTTCTCATCAAGCGGCACAAGGCTTATAGCAGGTATTTTAAGCTTTTTGAGCACGCCAACGCCTTCCTCAAGTCTATCCACAAATGAGCAGAATGCAACTAAAGTGCCTCCTGCTTTTTCTATCATAGGTTTCCAATAATCTCGGAGCGAAGAGCCTTCATTATTTAAATCTGCCACATGCAGCACGCTCTTTCCAAATAGATCTGCTCCTAACATTTTTCCATTCTTATAAAGTTTAACGTGCGGCTTTCTCATCAAAACGGCAAGTGGATTGGAAAAATCCCAGTCACGTGTTTCTCCGCCAGAAATAACATCAAACTGCCAATCTTGCTGACGGATAAGTGTCTTCATTGATTCTATTGCTTCTGCGTAAGCTTCACCATCTTTTTCTATGGTGATGCTTTGGATGTAGTAAGGTCCTATTTGCCCTGATGTATAGTAAAACCATGGTGTTTCACTATTAATAAACTGGAAAGCGCCTGTTCTTATTAAGGCTCTTAAATTTCTCTTTTGTAATTCAAGTAAATTCATATTTAATAAAAAAATAAAAATTTTTCTGCTATAGTAATAAAATTTTTCTTACAAGCAAGAAGCGTTTTTTCAGGTTAAATGCGGTAGTCTGCTAAAAGATCATCCCTTCTTATTCTCACGCCATCCCCAAATGTAGTATGGAGCTTCTTCTCCTGTGTTAAACAGTAAATCTATTATACTCACTGTGTGTTCAAATTTTCCAAATAGCTGTTGATACTCTGGGTAGCCATCATAATTTTTATAAATCACATCTATCCCTTCTTTTTTGAAAACCTCAATATCAATATAGTTTCTGGCTGATGGGCCTGAAACATAAATATCTGCTTTAAGATGTTTCAAAATACTGATAAGCTTTTGCTGTTTAACTCCTGATGAAGGGATGGTTCTTGAATCATAAAAAAAAGTCTGAATATCCAAAAACTTTGATGATATTTCTGTAATAAGAAATTGATTTAGTTGAGATAAATTATCCCATTTTTTATTCAAATAAACATCCTCAAAAAAACTCCGATACTGCTCAAAAAATCTGGCTTTGGCATAAAGACGTACTATAGTATTCCAGTGCCTTTTTGCCCATTCTGGATCGGAGATTTTAACTTCATAGATTTTTCTATTTCTATCTGTTCCAACAGGAATAGTAAGCCACTGTAGACCATTGGGCGTCTTGATAAGATTACGATTCCGCCAGTCTCTTACGGTATATTGCACATCATCAAGAAACACAAAAACATCAACATCATGGATAATATCAAAATATCCTTTCCATGGGATATAATTAGATTGGATAATAGCCACTTTCATAAGATTATCGTGCCAGAACTATTGCTTATACACGCCCTTTCATAACACAAAGTATGCCAACTATTCAAAGAAAAAGAGAGATAAAACATTTAAAAGGAAAAATTCCTATAAAATGTTTTGTTTTATCTTGCATATTTTCAGGGATACCATATATTTTTCTCAATTCAGGAAGCAATAAAAAAATAAATTAGCAATAAAATCAAAAAAAATGGAGGTAATAAATGTCTGGAATAACAAACGTACATGCCAGAGAAATTCTTGATTCTAGAGGGAATCCCACCGTTGAAGTGGAAGTGCAAGTGGCAACAGGGATAATCGGCAGGGCTGCGGTCCCATCAGGGGCTTCAACAGGCGAAAATGAAGCGCTGGAATTACGTGATGGTGATAAGGCACGTTATAACGGAAAAGGGGTTTTAAAGGCTGTAAAAGCTGTAAATTCAATAATTGCTCAAAAGCTTATAGGGTTTGATGTTTTTGATCAGGTGGGACTGGATCGCTTAATGATTGCGCTTGATGGCACGCCAACAAAAAGCAAGCTTGGCGCAAATGCAATACTGGGCGTTTCTCTTGCTGCCGCAAAGGCTGCCGCAGAATTACTGGGCTTGCCGCTCTATCGTTATATAGGTGGCACAAACGCAAAAGTTCTGCCGGTTCCTATGATGAACATAATGAACGGTGGTGCGCATTCTGACGCTCCAATTGACCTGCAGGAATATATGATCATGCCAAAAGGTGCAAAGAGCTTTGCTGAAGCTCTTCGTATGGGAGCCGAGACATTCCATGCCCTAAAATCAATTCTTAAAGATATGCATTTAAGCACAGCAGTTGGCGATGAAGGCGGTTTTGCTCCTAATCTTAAAAACAATATAGAGCCGCTTGATGTTATTATGAAGGCAATAGAAAAAGCTGGTTACGAGCCTGGCAAGGATATTTTTATCGCTCTAGATCCGGCAGCTAGCGAATTTTATGACACAAACAAAAAGCGCTATGTATTTAAGAAGAGCGATAAATCTGAAAAAACATCGGAGCAGATGGTAGAGTTTTATAGCAAGCTGGTAAAAAATTATCCTATTATTAGCATTGAAGATGGCATGGCTGAATCTGACTGGAACGGTTGGAAGATGCTAACAGAAGCGCTCGGCGAAAAAATTCAGCTTGTTGGCGATGATCTATTTGTAACAAACACCAAATTCCTTAAAAAAGGAATTGATATGGGTGTTGCCAACTCAATTCTGATAAAGGTTAACCAGATAGGTTCGCTTACTGAAACTCTTGATGCAGTTGAGCTTGCCCATAAGGCAGGATATACAAGTGTTATAAGCCATCGTTCTGGTGAAACAGAAGATGCCACTATTGCAGACCTTGCAGTGGCAACGAATGCTGGACAGATTAAGACTGGCTCACTCTGCCGTACAGATCGCATTTGCAAATATAATCAATTGCTCAGGATAGAAGAGCAACTTGGGAAAAATGCTCGTTTTGGTGGTTCTATTTAACTGCTCTTGTAGCGGAAGATAAAAAATGAATTTCTGGGCTGTGGCATATAAAATAGCCGTTGGTGTTCTTGTGTGCCTGCTCATTGTTGCTGCCTTTGCGTGGATATTTCCAAAAATTAAGCTTTGCGAAGAACGTGAAGAAAAAATTGCTGCCCTGGAAGAAAAAAATAAGCAAATAGAAAACAGCATCGGCGAGTTAAAGAAAAAACAAGAACGTTTTGCCACAGACCCAGAATTCGTTGAGCGGGTGGCAAGAGAAGAGCTGGGCAAAGCCAAGCCCGGAGAAACAATATATCGCTATACGGATAAAAAAACCAATCACGCTCAAAAATAGCTAATTCTATTGATCTATCTATACTCTTGCAAAAACGGATCAGGTTTTTGTAATGCCTAGATGGTTACATCACAACAAAGATAAAAAGACGATAAAGCGTTGTATAACATTAATATTCTCACTATGTTGCTTTGCATGGTTATGCTTTAAACTCTTTTTCTCCAATATATCTTCACGATTGAGTATTTTGCATCTTAACTAATCTAACATTCAGTAAAATCTATTCTTTTACTGCGGGATTCTACTTAATGGGAGACTATATGATTATTTGCACACTTATTTCTTATCTTTCAGAAAAAATTTAACAAAACTCCAATAAGCGGAAAGGCAATAGCCAATAATAGATAAAGCAAACATTACTAGTTTGTTTTTTATGGCATCTCCAACAAGGTCTGGGGTGCCTCCTGTAAGCAAATGTTTATCAGAAATTTTTCTTAATTCTTGGATTTTTTTTCTTTTTTTAAGGATATCAGCAAGTCCTTGAAAAGCTGCCATCCAACCTTTTAAGACAGATGTGCCTTCTCCTTTAAGAAGAAAAAACAGAAAAGCAGCAATTTGAAAAAAAGCTATTGCAGGCGAAGCAAGAAATAATGTTCCTGACTCATAATTCTTAAGGATAAACCATAAACGATTTCTTACTTGAAAATGCACCCATTTAAATCCGCGCTTACGTTTCATGTGGAAACAAATAGCATTTGAAACCGAATAAGAAAAGTGTCCGCACAAAGAAAGCCTAAAGGTAAGATCGCCATCTTCCCAGCCTATAAAGAAATCTTCATCAAAGCCATCTATAGCTAATGTTCTCTCTCTCCTAAAAAGTGCAGCGCCAGCAGAGACGCAGGGCACTTTGATAGGTTCTTCTGATATTTTTTTATTTAAAATGACTTCCCCCACATAATGGATAAAAGCGCCATTGTATTGCATTTGTTCTGGCTCATCATAAAGCCGAATTTGGCCAGAAATTGCGCCGGCTTCCGGATATTTTTTGAAAGCGCTTTTGAGTTTTGCGATATAATCTTCAGCCAGCACTATATCGTTATCCATTATCAGTACGTAGGTGGTTGTAGCCATTTTAAGAGCAAGGTTCCTGGCAGGATTTGGGCCTTTATTTTCTGGTAATTTATGAATTTCCACCTGAGGAAATTTTGCTCTTACCAATTCAATTGAAGTATCGGTTGACTTATTATCAAACAACATAATTTTTTCTGGGCTTTCAGGCTTCTGAATAAGGATGGACTTAATGGTAGGCTCAAGTGTTTGGGCACCATTGTAATTTATAATGGCAACTGTTATATCTGATGACATTTTTTCTCAACGCACTAAAATTGCAATAATCACGAAGAGTACTACCAATGTCCCTATAGAACGAACAACAGCCCTCGTAGTTGCCTGCGGCACTTCCGTATAAGCTTTATCAACGCTCAACCCTTCCATCAGGCATATAGAAGAAATTGCCAGTCCGGGCAATATGGTTTGTGCTATAAGAGCAACAGCATCTGCAAGTCTAAATTCCTTAAAAACCGTTTCAAGAAATTCTGATGGCGATGGCACCCCAACGCCCAAAATTATTCCACAGGCATAGCCGCTAGCAAGGGCAATTGTAATAAACCAAATTGTCAGGCAGAATATAGAAAGCGCCATTCCAATAATACGCGGAATAGCTAGATAAAGAAAAGCATCTATGCCTTGAGCTTCCAGAACATTGATCTCCTTACGTACTTTCATTATTGCCATCTCTACAGCTATGGCGGTGCCGCTTCTACCAATAACTATAAAATTAACAAGAAGTGGCGCAAGTGAACGGATAAGAACAGCAACAAGAACGCTACCAATCATTGAAGATTGTCCCATCCTTATTAAAAACAATTGCACCTGCAAAACCACTCCTATGCCAGTAAGCAACGCAACCAGACTCACAAACCGCAATGCTTCAACGCCTGTAAAAAGTATTTGTCTGGCAAGCACATTCCTTGTTGTCCTGCACCAGACGACTGGACGAAATGCCTGTAGCAAAGCAGAGCCAATTACCGCCAGAAGGTGGATATTTGCTCTTGTTTTAATAATGGCAGCTTCCCCTATTCTACCGAAAATACTCATAAAAAAAATGGAATTTAAATTTTAGATTTTTTTCTTTGTGCTTTCTATTTTTGCTTTAGCATTTTCTACGATACGCATCATCCTTTTACCATACTCAATATAGATTTCTTCTGCATTTTTTGTTGTACCAGATTTTGGATCGTGAAAAACAGTCCCGAGATGCGGTTCTATAGAGAAGCCACCGTCATAGCCTCTGGCTATTAAATCTTCCACAATTCTCACCACATCGCCATCGCCTTCACCGGGAAAAGTGTAAATGCATTTTTTGTTTTCCGCATCCCACTTCCCATCTTTGATATGCACATAAGCCACATACTCTTTAACATTACTATAAAATTCCCATGAAGATTGTTTAGGATAAGGCTTTGGTTTAGTGCGGTCATCACTAAACACAGGATTACCCGTATCAAACACAAGTTTAAGGCCCGGTACATTTTCTATTAGTTTTAAAGTGAAAGTCCAGCCCATGCCACCATAGTTCATACAATTTTCGTGCACCATTGTTAAGCCATTATCAGAAAACATTTTTTGAAGTTGGCGCAATCTACGAAAACGCTCTTCTTCCATTTGGTCATCGGCTTCTCTAACTGCGAAGCTCATAACTCTTATAAGCTTTGTTCCGATACGTTTCATTCTCTTTATAGAACGTTCTGCTTCATCCAAAGAAGACTGAAAGCTTTCGTCAATTTTTTTGCCCCAGTTGGCTATAGCAGAGCCGAAGCAATTTATGGCAAGACCATTTTCTTCAAGTTTTTGGGCAATCAGTTCAAAAGCTTCGTCAGGGATATCGTGTATCATAGCTGCTGGGTAGTTGCCGACAGCCACTTTACGAGCTTCAATATACTTCCAGCCAAGCGCTTTTGTAACCTTAATTTGCGTTTCGATATCAACACCAGCCTCATCTGCAAATCCTGTAAGATACATTTTTTTCTCCTATCAAAATTATCAATTTTTGTTAGTTCTTTAAAAGAAACAGCATAAGTTTGTTGAGCAAAAAGCAAAATAAGAATTTCAATATGTTATGTCAATTGCTTTTTATTTAGCATTGACTTTAAGCAACTTATCAGTTATCAAAAGTAACTTCTCTGATACGAAAATATTAATGGAAAAAATGCTGGAGTAAATAACATGGGGAGCGAGATAACAATAGATGTTAGATATGTGGCAAAGCTTGCCAGGATTGAATTAAACGAAGAGGAAGAAAAAAAATTTCAGGAGCAAATTCAACAAATTATTCAATATATTCAGAAACTTTCTGATTTGCCTTTAGAGAATGTTGAGGCAACTGCACACGCTGTGCCTTTAAAAAATGTGTTTAGGGAAGATACTTTAAAAGACGGCATTTCCCGTGATGTGGCATTAAAAAACGCTCCATTGACAGATGGAGAAAATTTTCTTGTTCCGCAAATTATTTAGCTCAAGAACTTTTGAGTATGGATTGGTACAACCTGAATATTTATGAGGTGCTTTCACTCTTAGAGAACAAAGAGCTTTCTTCATTTGAGCTGACGCTCAACTTGATAAAAAGGATAAAGGAACGTGATAAAACGCTTAATGCTTATATTGATTTTGACGAAGAATATGCATTAACACAGGCAAAAGAGGCAGATGATTTGCGAGCCAAAGGCAAAAAGAAAGCAATGCTTGGGGTGCCTATAGCGATTAAGGATTTAATTAACGTAAAAGGTCAACCTTGCCGCTGCGCTTCAAAAATTCTTGAAGGATATATTTCCCCTTACGATGCCACTGCTATTGCCAGATTAAGACAGGAGGGTGCCGTTTTTTTGGGAAGAACCAATATGGATGAGTTTGCTATGGGCTCAAGTACAGAAAATTCCGCTTATGGTTCAACAAAGAATCCGTGGAACGTAGAATACGTGCCTGGCGGCTCAAGTGGGGGATCAGCGGCAGCAGTTGCAGGAGGAGAAGCCATTGCTTCGCTTGGCAGTGATACAGGCGGTTCAGTAAGGCAGCCTGCTTCCTTTTGTGGATGCGTGGGGCTTAAGCCATCTTATGGAAGAGTTTCAAGATATGGGCTTACGGCTTTCGCTTCTTCTTTTGATCAGATAGGACCGATCACAAAAACCGTAAAAGATGCGGCGCTTTTGTTATCAATCATTAGTGGTGTAGATGAATATGATTCTACCTCTATGCCATTAAAACCGTTTGATATGAATTCTATTGATTTTTCCGAAAACCTTTCTGGAGTAAAGATAGGTGTGCCTATAAATTATTTTAAGCAAGGATTACATCCTGACGTGGCAAAAGCTGTTATGAATGCTATTGAAAAATGTAAGGAACTTGGTGGGCAAATTATTGAGTTGGATTTATCAATTGCTGATTACGCAATAGCTGTATACTATATTCTTGCCTGCGCTGAAGCTTCTGCTAATCTGGCAAGATTTGATGGAGTGCGATATGGCGCAAGGCTTAAAGATGTTTCAATAAAAGACCCTATAGCAATGTATGAAAAAACAAGAGCCAGTTTTTTGGGTGCAGAAGTTAAAAGACGCATCATTCTTGGAACCTATGTATTAAGCAGTGGCTATTATGATGCTTATTACAAGAAGGCTCAAAAGGCGAGAACACTGATCAGAAAAACATTTGAAGAAGCATTTATGAAATGTGATGTGATATGCTCGCCTGTTTCACCTACACCTGCGTTTAACATTGGAGAAAAAACAGCCGATCCACTTCAGATGTATCTTGGCGATATATTTACTGTTCCAGCCAATTTGGCAGGAGTTTGCGCAATTTCTGTGCCTTGCAGTCTATCAAAAGAAAAATTACCAATCGGCCTACAAATAACGGCTCCTGCTTTTAAAGAAGAAATGATTTTGAAGGTTGCCTATGCTTATGAACAAAATAGCGACATAAAAGGCGTAAGACCTCCGGAATGATATCTATGAAATATGAAGCCAACATAGGACTTGAAGTGCACGTTCAACTTGCCACGAAGACAAAGATGTTTTGTGGGTGTGCAACAAATTTTGGAGCACCACCGAACACACAGATATGCCCTGTATGTTTGGGCTATCCTGGAGCACTGCCTGTGATCAACAAAGAAGCCATCAAGCTGACTGTTAAGACAGGACTAATGCTGAACTGCAAAATTACTTTAAGAAGCAAATTTGATAGAAAAAACTATTTCTATCCTGATATGCCTAAAAACTATCAAATTTCTCAATATGATGAACCGCTTTGCATAGGTGGAGAATTGCTTATAGAGCTGGATGATGGCTCTACAAAAAAAGTACGACTTGAACGAATTCATCTTGAAGAAGATGCAGCAAAGAACATACATATGGCTGGGATGAGCGCAATAGATTTTAATAGAGGTGGCATTCCACTGATGGAGATTGTGACCAAGCCAGATATGAACAGTCCGGAAGAAGCCTTTGCTTTTCTACAATCTTTAAAAAAGATATTGCTTTATGGCAGGATAAGCGAATGCAATTTGGAACAAGGGAATATGAAATGCGATGTAAACTGCAGTGTGCGAGAAGCCTCATCTGAAAAGCTCGGAACAAAAATAGAAATAAAAAATCTGAATACGTTTAAAGGCGTGTTAGAAGCTTTACGCTATGAGCTTTCCAGACAACGTGCAATGCTTGAAAAAGGGGAACAAATTATTCAAGAGACACGCCGTTTCGATTTAGATAGTGGCATTACTGATTCTTTAAGGAGCAAAGAGGAAGCTCACGATTACAGATATTTTCCTGATCCTGATCTGATGCCAATTGAACTTTCTCTGGATGATATTGAGAAGTGGCGAGCAGAGCTGCCTGAATTGCCTATGGCACGATGCAACAGATTTCAGAAAGAATATGGCATTCCTGAATATAATGCAAAAGTGCTATGTGCAGATAAAGATATGGCGGATTTCTTTGAAGAGGTGGCAAAACTTTCGGGCAATTTCAAAGCGGCATCAAACTGGATAATGACGGAGCTATTGCATTTCCTTACAGATAAGAAAAAAACACTGAAGGATATTAAACTGACGAGTAAAGCGCTTGCTTCGTTGATTTCTCTTATAGATAAAGGTATAATTAGCTCAAGTGCGGCAAAGAGCATATTTGCTGTGTTATGCGAAGAAGGTGGCAAACCAGAAGAACACATAGAGAAAATGGGGCTTGTGCAAATAAGTGATGAAGAAGAGCTCTTGAAAATTGTAAAAAATGTGATAGAATGCAACCAAAAAACTGTTTCCGATATTAAGGCAGGAAAAAAGGCTGCTTTTAAATTCCTTATAGGCCAGGTAATGAAAGAAACTAAGGGGCGGGCAAACCCGCAGATCGTTAATGAGCTGCTTATGAAGGAACTGGGGCTAAAGTGAAGTATGACATCCAACGACGAATATATTATTGAAATTATAAAGGATATAGGACTAATAAAACTGGAAGATCTCGCTCAAGCGCAAGAGGTGGCGGAGAAAGAACATAAGAGCGCCTTGGATGTTTTGATTGATATGGGTGTGGTATCAAAGATGGAAGTGTTAAAAACGGTTGCAATGCATTTAGGGATGGATGTTGTGGTACTGGCAGAACTTGAGATACCATATGAGGTGATAGAAACAGTTCCTGCAGCAATAGCAAGGCGATATAAGGTTGTTCCAATTTCTGCCACAGATAACACATTAACGGTTGCACTTTCAGATCCGCTTAATATAGAGACACTTGACAGTTTGCGATATATTTTAAAGCGTAATGTTGAGGGCGTTGTTGCTTCTGATGAGGAAATAGATATAGCGCTTGACCACTACTATGGCAGGATTGAAAGAAGCGTTGAGGAGATGATAGAAGATAGTAAGAGCGCAGATCAATTAACTATAACTACAGGAGATAATGCCGATGAGGGAGCTGTTTCTGATTCGGATGCGCCAATTATCAAGCTTGTGCATTTAATAATTCTTGAAGCGCAAAGAAGCAGAGCTTCAGATATTCATCTTGAGCCGCTGGAAAAAAGGTTCAGAGTGCGTTATAGAATAGATGGTGTGCTGTATGAGAAAGAAAATCCGCCGAAGCGACTGCAAAGCGCCATCATAAGTCGTATAAAGCTCATGGCAGGGATGAAGCTTGCAGAGAAACGTGTGCCGCAGGATGGAAGAATTCAGATTTCTGTTCCAAACGGAGAAGACCTTGATTTGCGTGTTTCAACTGTGCCAGCCACACATGGTGAAAGCATTGTAATGCGTATTTTGACTAAACAATCGCTTGCTTTAGGGCTACCAAAGTTGGGCTTTTTTGCAGATGATCAACAGCTATTTGAGCGGTTGATTGCTTCACCTGATGGGATACTCCTTATAACAGGGCCAACTGGTTCAGGAAAAACGACAACATTGTATGCAGTTTTAAGTCATCTAAACAAGCCTGATAGAAAAATTATCACAGTGGAAGACCCAGTTGAATATCAGATAAGCGGCATAAATCAGGTGCAGGTTCGTGAAGATATTGGGCTTACATATCCGGCGGTTTTGAGATCAATTTTACGTCAAGCACCAAACATCATAATGATTGGAGAAATACGAGATTTTGATACGGCAGAAATAGCGATAAATGCATCGCTTACAGGACATCTTGTGTTGAGTACACTGCACACAAATGATGCACCAAGCGCCATAACAAGATTAATTGATATTGGAATAAAACCGTTCTTGCTGGCTTCATCGGTAAGAGCCACTATAGCTCAGCGATTGGTTCGTATTATTTGTGAGCAATGCAAAGAGCCATACACACCGACCGAACTTGAATTGAAGGCTTTTGGAAGTGCTGCAGAACAGATAAGCAAAGCTCAAATCTTTAAGGGCAAGGGCTGCCCTGCTTGTGGGATGAGTGGTTATAAAGGTAGAAAAGGGATTTTTGAGATATTCGTTTTAAGAGATGAGCTCCTGGAGATGATCTATCGGAAGGCAACCGCTGATGAGCTCAGAGCAAAAGCAAGAGAACTCGGAATGCGTACTCTTAGAGAAGATGGCATAAGGAAAATAATTGCTGGGATAACAACACCTGAAGAGGTACTTTCTGTTACTATAGGAGATTAAACTATGGCGCAATTTAATATAGGAATGAACGAATTATTGCAGGCTGTGGTTGATGAAGGGGCATCTGATCTTCACATTAATGTTGGAATCCCGCCAGTGTTAAGAGTGCACGGTTCTCTACAACCATTAGATACGCCTCCTTTGCAGCCAGAAGATACAGAAAAACTTATGAAAGCTATAACGTCTGAAGCCTTGCAACAAAAGGTGAGGGAGATAGGAGGAGTGGATTTCGGATTTAGCTTTGGAGGTGTGGCTCGTTTTCGTGTGAGTGTTTTAAAAGAGCGTGGTAATATCAGTATGGTTTTAAGGCTCATACCTTCAAAACTATTTTCTTTGGATGAGATAGGTTTGCCTGTGCAGGTCAAAGAATTGCTTTATAGGCCAAGGGGGCTCATACTGGTTACAGGACCTACTGGTTCAGGTAAATCCACCACACTTGCCAGTATGATTGATACGATAAACACTGAACGGGATTGCCATATTATCACAATAGAAGATCCGATAGAATACTATCACACGCATAAGCGTTCTATAATAACTCAACGTGAAATAGGGGTTGATGTGCCTAATTTCAAGGAAGCCTTAAGGAGAGCATTGCGTCAGGATCCGGATGTTATACTCGTTGGTGAAATGCGTGATCTTGAAACAACTGAAGCTGCTATTACCGCTGCTGAAACAGGGCATCTTGTTTTTGCAACACTGCACACCACAGGAGCAGCCAGAACTGTTGATAGAATTGTTGATCAATTTCCAACAGCGCAGCAGGAGCAAATTCGCACACAACTTTCATCAACTCTTGTGGCAGTTATTTCGCAATTACTATTAGTTAGAAAAGATCAACCCGGAAGAATTGCTGCTTTTGAATTTATGGTGACAACGCCTTCTATTCAAGCACTCATAAGAGACAATAAGACTTATCGCATAACTTCCGATATTCAGACTGGCGCAAAATATGGAATGATAACTCTGGATGCACATCTTATGGCACTTTACGAGGCAGGCTTGATTCATTACGAAGATTTAATTACGAAGTCGCAGGATCCTGATAGTATCGTGGCTAAACTTCAAGGCGGAGGCAGAAGATAAGATGGATAATACCCTACCAGAACAGATATCCGACACTCTTCTACAGCTTTTGCTGGAAGCAAATGTTATTGACCAAAATCAGATAGAAGAAATTTTGGAAGAACAAAAACGTACAGGTAACTCCATAAGAAGAGTGATCATAGACCTTGGTATTATTCAAGAGGATGATCTGCTGGTGCTTATGGCAAGCCACCTTGGAACCAATGTGATTGATTTAAGGGATCATAAAATTCCAGAAGAAGTCATCAAATCAATTCCTGCAAGTGTTGCAAGACTTTACAATATATTGCCTGTTGATGCTGATGAAAATTCAGTGACACTTGCGATTTCTCACCTTCTTTCGCCTGAGACTGTGGATGAAATAAGATTCGTTCTTTCTAAAGATGTATCCTTTGTCCTCACACACGAAGAAGAACTAATGAAGAAAATCACGAATTTATATGGGGATGAAAGCGCTTCAATGGATGAAATGCTTTCAAAACTGAGTGAGATTGAAGGAGGAGAAACGATACAGCTTACTGAAGACACCAACGATATTGCAGCCCTTGCCGAACAGGCAAATCAGGCACATATTGTAAGATACGTCAATCTCGTTCTGTACGAAGCCGTCAAGGCAAAAGCATCAGACATTCATTTTGAGCCATTTGAAAAAGATTTTAAAATACGTTTTCGTGTGGATGGTGCTCTCTATGAAATGAAACCTCCGGATAGGAAGCTGGCTCTTCCTATAATTTCTAGAATAAAAGTAATGAGCAACCTTAACATTGCGGAACGTCGTTTGCCACAAGATGGGAGGCTTCAGTTAACTATGATGGGGCGGCAAATAGATTTCCGTGTTTCTTCGCTCCCAACGCAATTCGGGGAAAGCGTTGTCTTACGTATTCTTGATAGGTCAACAGTATCTCTTGAATTAGAAAATTTAGGAATGCCCCCGGATATTTATGAAGCGTTTACAAATGATATAAAGAAACCTAACGGCATCATTATAGTCACAGGACCAACTGGATCAGGCAAAACAACAACGCTTTACTCGGCACTCAAAAGGTTAAACACTGTTGATGTCAAGATACTTACTGCAGAAGACCCTGTTGAATACGATATAGAAGGTATTGTTCAAATTCAGGTTAATGATGCCATAGGAGTTACTTTTGAAAGATGCTTAAGAGCATTTTTACGACAGGACCCTGACATTATAATGATAGGAGAAATCCGTGACCTTGATACAGCCAGAATGGCTATTCAAGCATCACTTACAGGGCACCTCGTGTTAAGCACTTTGCATACAAATGACGCTGCAGGTGCAGTTACTCGTCTGATAGATATGAACGTTGAGCCATTCCTGATTGCATCATCTCTTGAATCAGTGCTTGCTCAAAGACTTGTCCGGACCATATGTACTAAATGCAAAACTCCTATTACTCCCGATCCCATGATAGTAGAAAGACTGGGGCTCAAACAAGAGATACTTGGTAATAGACCTTTCTATATCGGCAAAGGATGTTCTAATTGTCACGAAACAGGATATTCTGGAAGAAAAGGTATTTACGAATATCTTCCTGTAACAGAACAGATAAGAGTGCTTATTAACGAAAAAAAACCAACTGCCGTCATTCGCGATAAAGCAATTGAGCAAGGAATGAGGCTACTTCGTGAAGATGGCATAAGAAACGTTCTGGATGGCTACACTACAGCTGAAGAGGTGCTTAAATACACTTAGTTTATTTTTGCAATTTGTATATAGCAGCTGGCTTCTTCTCTTTACAATAAGAAAATATATAAGTATCCTCCCCTACTCTAAATGCGTAGTTGGTATTGTATTTTTTACCACAACCCTTTATTAACCCTGCACTCTCAGGAATAGATTTACGCCATTGCTCTATATTTGGAACACACCGGGGGGAAAGACCTGCTTGCAACCAGAAATAATATAATTTTTCCATTAACAAGTTTTTTTCTTTAGCACAACCTTCTATAAATTTAGCAAATATATAAAACCTTTTCTCTATATTTGGAGCACTACCAAAATGATTGCCTTCTAAATAAAATTTATAAAATGTTCTCCAAAAAGAAGGAACAACTTTATTCAAAATAACGCAAAGCTCATAAAGATCAGGATGATTAAAATACCAATCCACA
Source organism: uncultured Verrucomicrobiota bacterium (assembly GCA_964491945.1). GTDB lineage: Bacteria > Verrucomicrobiota > Kiritimatiellia > JAAZAB01 > JAAZAB01 > CAZBHO01. The sequence continues at coordinate 21,906 of CAZBHO010000038.1, forward strand.
AGGTTAGAAAGATTCATTGCAATTTGCATATCGTGTTCTGACATAGTGGAGGTTCGCAACACTTCATATGGAGGGTCAGGTGAAGCTATCAAGCCAAACTTTTTTGCCTCTTGCACCAGACGGCTACCCGGCAACAACTTCAATAGTTCAAGCTGTATATGATTAGGAGCAAAATTGGTAAGCAGTTCCAGATCATCTAAAAGCGAAGAAAGCGTCTGCATAGGCAAACCAGCTATTAAATCCGTATGTATGTAATGTCTTTTCACTGCAAGCAAAGATTGTAATCCGGAAATAGAGCGTGCAGCAGTACACGCTCTACCGATAGTTTCTATTACTTCTGGATTTAAAGATTGAATTCCAACTTCAAGATGAAACTGATTTTCACGTGCTTTTGCAAGTTCGTCAATGAGAGCAGGGACTACACGTGCTGGATCTATTTCCATGTGAAAATTTATATCGTGAAAATCTTCCCTCATCATTTTCAAAATTGGCATATATCTTTCAGGAAGATCATTAAAAGTTCTATCCGCCAGCTTTATGGAGTGAACACCACAATTTTTTAGGTGGGTAAAGAGACGTTTTATCACCGTTAAATCCAGCGTTTTTACATACTTATCCCCCTTTCCGCTTGTACAAAAAGAGCAAGAGTTTTTGCAGCCTCGTGATGTTTCAATCAGAAGAAAAGGGCGCTTAAAATCTTTTAATATATTTTCGTAATCAGGTACAGGAATATAATCGCCTTTTGCATAGCCATTATCTATATATTTCTCATTGAGAAAACAGCATAGTCCTGGAATATTTATCCAAAGTTCCTTTGCTTTAAATACTTCCAAAAATACTTCAAAGGAATGTTCCCCTTCACCTCTTATTACAGCCGAAATATATTTATTTTTTGAAAGGAAGGCAAAATTATCACCTAAAAACTCTGGGCCGCCAGCAAGTATTAACGCATCAGGAGCAAGGGCTTTGAATCTGGATAAAACAGAAAGCAAATATAGATGGTTAAAGAGAAAAAAGGTGGCACAAAGAATATTCGGTTTCATTTCAGCAAGCCTGATAGCTAACGTAAAGGGATTTTCAGCAGAGGTGCTTTCAACTATTTCAAAGGTGAATCCTTTTCGCTCGGCTATTTCTTTAAAATATAAGGCAGTAATGTTTGTATGAGAAAAAGAAGCATTGATAGCAAGAAAAACGATTTTTTGAGGATTATTGTTAATCATCAAAACTCAGTTTGCTTTCCAAAGTCCAAGTGCAGGATTTGAAATATAGTAAATTTCTTCACCATCAGGCATAACATTAAATCCATCTTTCAGTTTTTGAGGATTATACCGCTTCATCATCTCATCAAGTGGAGCATATTCAAAATGTACACTTTCAATATCCTTTTTTGTAAGCTTGCCAGGCGCATAAATAATTTTGAAACGCCCTTCACTTGAGCCATGGATAAGGTGCGCTGCAGCGCCAAGAGCGTTGCGCAGTTCCTCATCTTCTTTTACCGCTTTAAGCACCTTTTCAGTTCCGCAATAGCCATATTTACGTATAAATTTTTCATTTATTTCGGCTTCACCAAACTCTTTTAGTCCGGGTGCAATCACAATCAATTCACCATTATCCGCAACAGCCATCCTGGTTCTATATATAGCTTTATTCCCAAGCCATGTGCTTTTAAATTCTGCCGGATCAAGCCATACCACTACTTTTTTAAGTGGTGGCGTTTTAAATATATTAACTTCCTGGCTTAAACGGGCAGCTTCAACATAGGAGCCTCGGTCGTCGCCAGCAAAAATTCCCTTCGTAATAAGTTCTCCATTCTCATCTTTAGCGCGCACTGTTAAAATATAAGAAATAGGTAAATGCTTTAGAAACTTGTCTTCAGCTTCATTAAAAAGTGTTCTAACAGGGCTATCAATTTCACCCATTATCCTTTCCATATTACACACTGCACCAAGAAAATGACTTTTATTTATAGTATCTGGTCCGGCAGTGCCCACAAGGATATTCTTATTTCCACCTGCCATACCAACAACTTCATGAGGCACAATCTGTCCACAAGAAATAATTGCATCGTACCCACCTTCGGCAACAATCTTATCAACCTCAACCTTCACAGAATAGTTAACTTTACCGCCGCTTATTTCTTCCAGTCTTTTACCCGGTATTTCGCCAAGTGTAACGAGTCCTTGTTGCCAATCGTGGATCAGAATTCTATCCTGCGGAATTCCGGGAAACATTATTTCATTTTCTTCAGCTGTATGCGGTCTATGCGTACCTAGAGCAGGCAGAACATCAATCTGTATTTTAGTTGAAAGTTTTTTATATAGGACGCTACATATTTCACCTGCTTGAGAGTGGAGCCTTGTGAAATCCGGCGGAACAAGCAATATCCTTTTTGCTGATTTAGAGCTTAACACAGGATGTTTCTTTATAAAAACTTCCAGTAACTGTTCCAATTCTGAACCATCTATTTTTCTATGCTTTCCAGCTTCTTTAATAAAAGTAGCCATATTTATCCTTATAGAAATGTTTTTTATCAGAAATAATTGCAGTTTAATAGCAAAAGTAAAGAGTTTATTCTAAAATGAGGATATAGCTCGCTTCCGCGATAAAAACTCCTAAAAAAATAATAGAATACAACAATCTCTTGGAAATTTTTACATTCCTGGCGCAATTTCTCTAAGGCTAAAATCATCAAGGCAGAGCATTGCTTCACCTTCTGGCAACCGGAATGTGACGTGGAATTTGAGTATCATGTGTTTATTTTTTCCTGGACAGGTAAAGCGATAAACTCTTTTCTGCCACCCGGAAGAAGGTGGAATTTTTTCTGTAATCCATCTATCTTCTATAATTTCTGGCCTATCTTCTGTGGCAGGTTCAACCACTTCATAAGCGTGCATTCCAAAAGTGGCCTGTCTGCCTTCAAGTATGGAGCTAAAAGAGAACTCATATTTATGTCCTATAGCCATTTCCACCTGCACTTCTGGAGAAAAATATCTGGCACCAATAAGA
>CAZBHO010000039.1:0-24811 GCA_964491945.1 uncultured Verrucomicrobiota bacterium
AATCACTACGCAAAACCGCTCAAATGTTCAATGTAAACTTCAAAACTATATCAAAGTGGTTAAAAGATATCAATCATATTGACCACCTCGCTTTTTCAGACCTAAAAAGAACTACTAAGACCTAAAATATATACCCCCCACGCTACCTTGATGCCAATTCTGACGTGGAAACAATTCAAAAGACTAATAGAAGATGAATTCTATTCAATAGAAACTATCATTATCGATCCACTCTTCCAAAATTATTCCCAAACAACATAAAATAGCTATAATAACCTGTACCATTATCTTCCAGATCCTCCCGCTCCTGAAATTGCTTAATAAAAAAAGGACGAGTTGTCTGGTTTAAAGAGTATTAAATAATTTAAATGCTTGATTTGCAATTTTAGTGGTAATATATTCTAAACATAAAAAAATAAGCGAGGCACTCAATATGTTGGAACCGGTTGCATTTCATATAGGAAATATTGCTATCTATTGGTATGGCATAATGGTGGCTTGCGGCTTTCTTGCCGCAACATTTCATCTGTACTTCACAAGCAAGATAAGAGGTGGTGTGTTTATAGATATGCCCGATGCATATTTGTTGTGGATAATGCTGGGTGGCATAATCGGCGCAAGAGCAGCATACGTTATTGCCAACTTTCAAGATTTTAAAGACAATCTGCCTGATATTATCAGGCTGGATCATGGTGGGCTTATCTTCTACGGCGGATTTATTGGAGCGTTGATTGCAGGTCTCATTGTACTAAAACTCCGTAAAGATCCGCTTGTTGAAACGCTAGACTTCTTTATATCAGCTTTGCCATTAGGGCATGCCTTTGGCAGGATTGGCTGCTTGTTGCGCGGTTGCTGTTATGGTAAAGCAACAGATTTCGTTTGTAGCATTCATCTTTATAATGAAACTATTGCCAGACATCCCACACAATTGTATGAAGCTCTTGGCAACTTTCTTATATATATCATTCTAACTTTTCTCTTTATCAGAAAAAAGAGTTCTGGATTAGTTACTGCCTGCTATATGATGCTTTATGGTAGTTTAAGGTTTCTAAACGAATTTTTAAGAGGTGATGAGCGCGAAAGATTCCTCTCGCTATCTATAGCGCAATGGATTAGCCTCTTGCTTGTTGGAGGCGGCTTGATTTTATTGGTTAGTACGCAACTAAAACAAGCCACTAAAGATAGTCATTAAGCTTGTTTTTCAAATCCTGCTTTCGCATTGCTCCAACCAGTTGTGTTTGAATTGCTCCATTTTTAAAGAGAAGCATTGTTGGGATGCTACGTATCTGAAATTTTGCAGCAAGCTCCTGTTCTTCATCCACATTGACTTTCCCAACTTTGAGTTTGCCTTTTAATTCAGTGGCAAGCTCATCGAGAACCGGTGCAAGCATGCGGCATGGGCCACACCACTCTGCCCAGAAATCTACCAGCACAGGAATATCTGATGAGACAACTTCTTTTTCCCAGTTTTTTGACGTTATTTTAATAGTATTATTACTCATTACGACCTCCTTTATAGTTTTTTATTTTAATACTCGAATGGCACAGGGAAAGTAGGTGTTGGTCCAAGCGCCTGTGAAGCGAGAATGTAAAGAAGCCCAATCACACAAAAAACTGCTGCTAAGGCAAAAATAGACCATACCACACCAACTTCCATCTTTTTAAATTCTTCTCCACTAACGGCAGCTTCAGCCCCTTGTTGTTCAGATAGCTCTTCTTCTTGAGGGCGTTTCAGAGATATTGTCCGCATCTGACCGCTACGATCAGTCCTTTTAATTTTTATAGTTTTACGTTGAGTAAGTGGAGGCTGAGAAGCACCAGCTATTCCTTCTATTTCAGGTAATTGAATTTTTGCAGTTTCAGATTTTTTTGCGATAGCAATTTGTTCTTCTTCGCTACTAGGAGGAGCCTCTGGAAGATCTGCAATATCAGATGGACGTTTTAATTTAATAGTGCGAGGAGGTTTTTGCGCTACAACAGTTGACGCTGTTGAAAGGACTTCTTTTTTAAGTATGTCGGCGTTCTCAATAGAGAGACGGGCTGTTTCGCCTCTGGAAGGAGGTTCAGTAACCTTTTTTACAACCGTTGGCGCTTCGGCTGAAACGGCAGGTTGCTGTTGCTTTGCTATTCGGATTGTTCTTGGTATAGCGCCAGCACCAGCCTCAGATGCTACTGGTGATGAGGGCGGCGGAACGGGGCGTTTTAATTTTATGGTAACAGGAACACCATGATGAGCGGTCGTTTTTGGCACCTCGGGCTCTACAGGTATTCCCATTATTGGGGAATTTATAGAACTTAAATCTTCTTTCTTTTCTGCAGATGACACATCTTCCTTTAGAAGTATTCTAGAGGTAGATGATTTTGAAACAGTTCCACCAGCTACAGGTTGACGTGCCACAGTGGCAGCGGTGGTATCTCCCTTCTTTTTAGCAACAGTTGTTGTTGCAAAACCTGTAATTTGAGTGGTTGAAGGTTTCCTAAAACGTGCAGTTGGAGGGGCTTTCGACACAGGTTGCTGCACAGGAATAGCTGGTATGGCTTCAGTTTCGGCTTTTGCAGCTGTTTTTAGAAGAGATGTGTCTTCATCATCTTCTATCAACATAATGCGGGTTGTGCTCCGCTTTGAACCGGGAAATTTTGTTCTGGTAGTAGGAGGTGGCTGTGATACTCCTTTTGATTTGGCTGCTATCACATCAGCAAGAGATATCCGCGTTGTTTGACTTTTTCTATCTGGAGTTTCCATAAAGAATACTAACTGTTTTTTTTACAATTCTTATTCTATCTGTTCATTTCAAAAAAGCAACACTAAATTGTCATCATTTCTTTTTCCTTTGCCTCTAGCATCTGGTCTATTTTACGAATGCTCTCATCTGTATATTCTTGAACTTGTTTTAACCCTTGATCTCTTTCATCTTCAGTGAGTTTCCCGTTTTTTTGCAGAGTTTTAATAAGTTCATTTGCCTCCTGCCGTATATTGCGGATGGTAACACGCGATTTTTCTGCCATCTGCCTGGCTACCTTTGTAAGTTCCTTTCTGCGTTCTTCGGAGAGTTCTGGGATGGGAATACGTATGAGTCTTCCATCATTCATAGGAGTGATGCCTATATTGGCAGCTATTATCGCCTTCTCTATGTTTTGAAGGGCCGTAGGATCATAGGGGTTTATAACTAGAAGCCTCGGTTCAGGTGTTGAAATGTTGGCTATCTCGCGCAGTTTAACATTTGCGCCATAATAAGAAACTGATATGTTTTCTACCAATGATGGAGAAGCCTTTCCTGTCCTTAATCCAGCAAATTGCTGGGTTAGAAATTCTATTGCCTTACTCATCTTATCATCAGTTTCTAGTAATACATCATCCAAAGTCTCCATAATTTATTTATCTCCTTTCATTCACCTAATGGATGCAACCAAAGTTCCTTCCTGCTCACCTGCCAGCACGCGTTCTATTGTCCCGGGCTTAAAAAAATTGCAAACGACAATTGGTATATTATTTTCCATACATAGCGAAAAAGCAGCAGAATCCATAACTTTTAAAGTATCATGTAGGGCCTGTCTGTAATCAAGTTTTGTGTATAGCCGCGCATTCGGATTTTTTTTAGGATCATCATCATAAACACCATCCACCTTGGTGGCTTTGATTAAAAGATCAGCACCAATTTCACTGGCACGTAAAGCTGCAGCGCTATCCGTGCTAAAATAAGGATTACCTGTGCCCCCACCAAAAATGACCACGCGTCCCTTTTCAAGATGCCTTATGGCTCTACGCCGTATAAAAGGTTCTGCCACCTGCTTCATTTCTATGGCAGTTTGAACACGCGTAACTACAGATATTTTTTCAAGAGCATCTTGAAGTGCAAGCGCGTTAATTATCGTTGCCAACATCCCCATATGATCGCCTGTGGTTCTATCAATGCCGTGCGCTTCTCCACTGCCACCCCTAAAAATGTTTCCTCCACCAATCACCACCGCCACCTGCACATCCATATCATATGCCGCCTTCACACGTAAAGCTATTGTCTTCAAAGCTTCAGGGTCTATACTCAACCTGCTCTGTGATGACTGCATAGCCTCACCGCTCAATTTAAGAAGCACCCTCTTATATATACTCTTCTTTTGCATAAATCACCTAATTCAAAAATCTAGAATAGAAAAAAATGATAGATAGTCAATTATAACTTCTTAATTATATCTGTCTATCCATTTTCTTTAATGGCTCATACTATTTTCATCATGCAATCTCTTTCCTATAAGATACTTGACTTATATACAATCTTCACTATAACACCGTTAACCGATGAGATAACAAGCTCTAATAAGCTTTACTATAATAAAAAAATGCTAATAGCAACTTTTAATGTTAATTCCATTAGATCAAGATTGCCAATAGTTCTGGAGTGGCTCAAAGCGAAGCGCCCTGATATACTTTGTCTTCAAGAAACCAAAGTTCAAGATGCCGACTTCCCCGCACATGCCATTGAAGAGCAGGGGTATCGTGTAATTTTTAAAGGGGAAAAATCCTATAATGGCGTAGCAATTATTTCTAAAGAAAAACCAGAAAAATTTACCTTCGGCTTCAAAGATGGACTACCTACTGATGAAACACGCCTCATCTACGCAAAATATGCGGATTTACACATTTTTAATACCTATGTGCCACAGGGCAGAGAAATCACTCATGAAATGTATAAATATAAAATCAAATGGTTTGAAAGATTGCTAAATTTATTTAGCAAAAAATTTAAACCTTCAGATAAAATTTTATGGGTTGGCGACCTCAATATAGCACCTGAAGCAATTGATATCCATAACGCTGAACAGCAGCAAGATCATGTGTGCTTCCATATAGATGTACGAAATGCCTTTAAAAAAGTCATCAGCTGGGGCTTTATAGACTTATTCCGTAAATTCCATCCATCTGAAAGAAAATACACATTTTTTGATTATCGGACAAAAAACGCTTTAGAGAAAAATATGGGCTGGAGAGTTGACCACATCCTTGCCACAGAGCCCATCGCTAATCTTTGTAAAAAATGCGAAATAGATTTAGCTCCCAGAAAACTACCAAAAGCTTCAGATCATACTATTCTTTTTGCAGATTTTGAGATGTAATAGCGGAAATGGCTGCCTCATAAACTTTTTTTAAACTAATGCCTTTTTCATTGGCAAGTTTAAGGCAATCCTCATACTCTGGCGCAATTGTTATGTTTGTTCCATTCAACGAAGCTATTTTAACGCGAAGCTCCCCATAGTCGGTGTGGATCGTTTTTGTGCTTCTTGGTAAGACATAACGGGTAAGCCTGCTCTCTCTAACTCCCAACGTTGTGCTTTCAGTGAAAATTATTTTAAGAAGCGATGCCTTTTTGTTCTCATCACAAAGCACAGAAAGCAAATATGCAGGTCTATGCTTTTTCATATAAATCGGTGTATAAAACACATCAAGAGCGCCGCCTTGAAGAAGTCTCTCAAAAAGCGCTCCCATAAGTTCTGGCGACATATCATCTATATTTGTTTCAAGTAAGCTGCACCGCTCATAGATGATAGAAGAGCTTATCGATTCATTAGGCCAATCAAGTAAGGTTGCGCGTAATATGTTCGGTCTGTTATTAAGCTTCCTGTGCCCTATGCCATATCCAACTTTCAGAACGTTCATTGGCTTTTCAAAATTCGTTTTTTGTGAAAAGGAGGTAAGTAAAGCCGCTGCTGTTGGTGTTACCAATTCATAAGGTTCATCCACGTATTCTATTTTGTGGCCTTCTGTTAATAAAAGCATTGCTGGAGCAGGGTTAGGTAAAACGCCATGCGCACAAATTATTGTGCCATGCCCACAAGGAAAAGCGCCAGCAGCAAGTTCCTCTATGCCAAGTTCCTCAATGGCTGTGCAGCTTCCAACTATATCAATAATCGAATCAAGCGCGCCAACTTCATGAAAGTGAATTTCATCAATAGACTTATTGTGAACTTTAGCTTCTGCTTCTCCTAGTCTCTTGAAAATAGCTATGCTATGTTTCTTCACAAAAGGTGAGAGCTTTGATTGCTCTATCATAGTCCTTATTTCGCTATAGCCTCTATGGTGATGTATGTGTTCATTATGGTGATGTGAGGCACTTTCTGAAATAATGACTCTTGCCCTTATCCCTTTTATTCCATTTAAAACGGCTTCTTCAATTTCTATGTCAATTTTTTCGTGATGCTTAAAATTCAAAGACTGTAAGTTATTCTTTATTTTCTCTACGTTTGCCCCAAGATCAATCAAGGCAGCCAATATCATATCGCCGCTTGCTCCGCCGATACATTCAAAAAAAACTTTTCTCATTTGAACCTCCTATTTGCTGGCAATTTGCCTGCATATTGCAGAAGCAGCCACAGCTGCCCCAAAGCCATTATCTATGTTCACCACAGTGATCCCCGGCACACATGAATTAAGCATTGTAAGCAATGCACTTATCCCTTTAAAATTTGCGCCATATCCCACACTGGTTGGCACCGCAATGAGGGGTTTATCAATGAGTCCCCCCACTACTGAAGGGAGAGCGCCTTCCATTCCCGCAACCACTATAACAACATTTGTCTGTCTCAAAACATTAATTCGCCTAAAAAGCCTGTGCAATCCTGCCACACCAACATCATATACCCTTGAAACATTTAATCCAAGCCATTCTGCCGTGCACGCTGCCTCTTCTGCAACAGGCATATCGGCTGTGCCAGCACAAACTACGGCAATGTTTGCATTTATATGTTTTGCTGCTCTTGTGCGATATGAAAGCAGATTTGCCATTTTATTATACGTTAAAAAAGCAAATTTTTTGTTTAACTTCTTTGCAATATCTTCTGAAACTCTTGTTATTAGGATGTTTTTCTTAAGTTTTTTAAATTCGCTTATTATGACTGTTAGTTGCTCATAAGTTTTGCCGGGAGCATAAATAACTTCTTCTACTCCACACCGCGCCTTTCGCCCTATATCAAGACGCGCAAAATCAAGATCTATTTCATTGTATCCATTAACGCGTTTGTGATTTTTTGTTTTTTTCCCTGACACTTTTTCTCTTGTTCCTTTTAAAGCCACATTACTTTTACCGCTACTATCAGAAGCTCTTTATCCTATTGATATTTGGTAGAGGGTCAAGCAGCAAAACAAAATGATTTCATATCACGTTGCTACAAAAGAGATTAATAGAGAAAAGACTTAAAAAGCCATGAGACTAAAGAATTCACCACAGAGTTTACGAGATCTTTTGCTCAAAAGATCTTTGTTCTGGACTTTTTATGGCATAGCGCTAGAATTTCTATAAATAAGCATATTATGCAAATCAATCGGTTAATTCTGCTTTACCTTATTATCACATTCATTGGATGCCAATCATTATGCAACGATCAGCCAAAGGAGAAGAAAACAATGCAAGATAAAGAAAAATCTGTTATTCATAAGGCTCAAGGGGCAGGCAGATGGTTCCCTGCCAGCAAGGTTGAGCTGGAACGAATGGTTAGCGGGTTTATTGAGGAAGCTGATGTACAGCTTATACAAAATAGAATTGTTGCTGCCATAGCTCCACATGCAGGATTTATTTATTCAGGAAAAGTTGCTGGCTATACATTCCGCGCACTGCGTGATCAAGCAAAACAAGGAATTACACCAAAAACAGCCGTTATACTTGGCTTTTGCCATAGAGCCAGCTTTGAAGGACTTGCTCTACTTGCCTCCGATATCATCAGCACACCACTCGGAGAAACAAGGATTGATAAGGAGGGCACAAAGCTGCTCACTCAAAATAGAAGCAGAATATTTATGGAAGATGCCCCTCATAAAGGCGAGCACTCCGCTGAAAATGAGGTGCCTTTCGTTCAGGCGGCTCTGCCAGATACGGAGCTTATTATTGGACTTTTTGGCTCGCACGATAAAAAAACGCTGGAAGAGACAGTTGAAGCTCTAAAGGAGCTTAACGCTATAAAGCCTATCGTCGTAATAGCAAGCACGGATATGCTCCATGACCCCGATTATGAGCTTGTAACAAAAACAGATAAACAAACGCTTGAAAAGCTAATTCATTTCAAGCTCACAGAGATAACGAAAGAATGGTCATATTCGCATCAAACATTTTGCGGCTTGTTGCCTGTTCTGGCCGCAGCTCAGTTTGCCAAAGCACTCGGCTCAAAAGAAGGTTTGCTACTGAAATATCGCAACACAGGCGATGATTTTCCTGAAAGCCGAGGGCAATGGGTTGTTGGCTATGCTTCAGTAGTTTTTCCCGTGCCATAAAAGATAGAGACAATGCAAGCTCAACAATCGGCTTGCAGTTTTTGGCACTGTTTATTTTTGCAGCAGTTTACACAATGCCCTGATCCAGCATAGCACGGGCAACCTTCAAAAATCCCGCGATATTTGCGCCAGCCACGTAGTTGCCCTCCATTCCGTAATCCTTTGCGGCTTTCACGCAAGCCTCGTGGATATTGCACATTATCTCTCTTAAACGATTATCCACCTCTTCTCTGCCCCACATCATTCGCATAGAGTTTTGGCTCATCTCAAGTCCAGAGGTTGCCACTCCACCTGCGTTGGCAGCCTTGCCGGGCGCATAAAGTACCTTTGCCTTCACAAACTTATCAACTGCTTCCGGAGTGCTCGGCATGTTTGCACCCTCCACCACAACAAAGCAGCCATTTTTCAGCAAAGTTTCCGCATCTTTCCCATCAATCTCATTCTGCGTGGCAGAAGGGAAGGCGCAATCGCATTTTATGCCCCACGGCTTTTCGCCCTCAAAATACTTAACACCAAACTTATCTGCATATTCCTTTATTCTGCCACGCCGCACATTCTTCAATTCAAAAACAAATGCCAGCTTCTTTTCATCAATCCCAGCAGGATCATAAATGAAACCACTAGAATCCGAAAGCGTTACCGCCTTTGCCCCAAGCTGATTAAGCTTTTCAACCGTATATTGAGCCACATTCCCTGAACCAGATACCACGCAGGTTTTTCCTGCTATTGATTGTTTCCGTGTCTTTAGCATCTCACAAGCAAAATAAACAGCACCATAACCTGTAGCTTCTGGTCTTATTAGAGAGCCGCCCCAGCCGAGCCCCTTGCCTGTAAGCACACCAGTAAACTCATTGGCAAGCCGCTTATATTGCCCAAACATAAAGCCAATTTCTCTGCCACCAACACCAATATCACCAGCAGGCACATCGGTATCTGCTCCAATATGTCTATAAAGTTCTGTCATAAAAGATTGACAAAACCGCATCACTTCAAGATCAGATTTTCCTTTAGGATCAAAATCAGAGCCACCTTTACCACCGCCCATCGGCAGAGTGGTAAGTGAATTCTTGAAAATTTGTTCAAAAGCCAGAAATTTCAATATGCTCAAATTAACAGTTGGGTGAAAGCGCAGCCCACCTTTGTATGGTCCTATGGCACTATTAAACTGTATTCGGAAGCCTCTATTAACCTGACACTTCCCCTTCTCATCAACCCACGGAACTCTGAACATTATCACTCGTTCTGGCTCTGTTATTCGCTCAAGTATGCCAGCTTCCTCAAACTCAGGGTTTCTGGCTATAACTGGCTCAAGTGTATCAAACCCTTCACGAACAGCCTGCAAGAACTCCGGTTCACCTGCGTTCCTTTTAGCAACCTTCTCAAACACTGTTTCAATATAGTTCATTATCAGATTTCCTTTCCTTAGAAAATGATCAACAATTCATTTGACTGTCCCTTATTACAAATACTTGGCAATATATTGAAGATGAAGCAGGTAGTCAAATACATTTTATGTTCATTTTTCAATAAAATGAGATGATTGAACAAGTGACGAATGACACATTTTGGATTTTTCGGTGGGCCAATATATTTTTCGACACTTTTTAATGGCATACAATTTGCTTCTTAACTTTTTCCGTGTTTTTTGTGCTATTAGAAATAATAGAGATTGAATGGTAATAAAAAAAATAAAAAAACTGTTGACTTTTAACAAAGAATACGTAACAATATGAGCAAAACAAGAGATTCTAGATACAGTCTCTCCAGAGTAGGTATTTAGAAAAACAAGAAAGCGAGGGACCATATGAAAAACATATGGATAACACTTACTCTGGGAGGATGGTTGTTGGCTATAGTAGTCCAGCTTGCCGTGGCGGATTCGGCAAGATGAAATGTTAATGCAAATGGTTCGTGGATTGCACCTGCGAACTGGTTGCCTAATACTACCTATCCGAATGGGATAGATCAAGTTGCAAGCATCACAAACGATATCACTGCTGCCCGAACCATCTCCTTAAATCAGATGGGTATAACATTAGGGCAATTAGAAATAGGGGATAATGTAAGCGTGTTTAATGCTTTTACAATTAGTTCTGGCGTGGGTGGTACGTTCAACTTTGATGTATCTTCTGGCAGTGCCTATATTAGGAAATTCATAGGTAATTCGGCTTATGACGTAATCTATCCTCGAATAACACTCTATGATGACCTTATTGTAGATATACAAATAGCTCCTGGTGGCATAAATATGTATAGCAGGATAGATGAACTTGAGCCAGGCAAGCAACTACTAAAAATAGGCACTGGCGGAGGTGCGTTACAGCTACTGGGATATAACACATTTAGTGGTGGGCTAACGCTAAACGGAGGATTGCTAACGATTTATTCTGGAACGGCGCTTGGAAAAGGAACTTTCACAATTAACGGTGGGACGCTGAATTGTGGTTATCCTGAATTAAGCAATACTTGGAACAATGCACAGATCTGGAATGAAGATTTGATATTTAGCGCATCACAATCCCTTAATTTAGGGAATGGTGATGTCTTACTATCCAATCATAGGCAGATTAACATTACAGCAGGCTACATTCTTACCATAGGAGGAGCAATTAGTGATGGTGGTGCAGGCTATGGCTTAACCAAAGTAGGCACTACAGGCTATCTTTACCTTTCTGGCACAAACAGCACATTTAAAGGCAGAACCTATATATCGGAAGGAGTGTTAATGGCATCTTCGCTAAATAGGTTAAATAATCCTTTGCCTTCTAGCAGTTTAGGTGCTCCAACAACCGTTGCTAATGCCACAATATATCTTGGTTCTGGAGCTAATGCAGGATGGTTGAGGTATGTTGGTGCTGGTGAGACTACTGATCGCCCTATAAATTTATATGGTACAACTGGTGGTGGTGTAATTCAAAATTATGGTTCTGGTCCACTTGTTTTTACCACCAATTTTACTGTAACGACCGCTGGTTCGAAATCTTTAACACTGGATGGCTCCAACGATAATGATAATGCTATTCTTGGTGCAATAGTTAACGGTGCTGGAACAATTAGTTTCGTAAAAGCCGGTGTTGGTAGATGGCGACTTGCAGGCCCAAACAATTTTTCAGGAGCTTCTACCTTGAGTGCTGGAACGCTAGTTCTGGACTACTCTTCTTATGACAATAGCAAGCTGGCAGATGCTTCTGCACTAACACTTGGTGGAACATATTTTGGGACGCTTGTATTAAGCGGAGGTTCACACACAGAAGTTATTTCTGCAACAACGATTGGTGCTGGTGGTGCCCGGCTGATACGTGAAAGTGGCTCAAGCAAACTGCGAATGAATGCTATAACAAGGAATGCATTTAGCACTATAGATTTTACCAGTGAAGCGATTGCCGATACAGACACTACTAACGTCAATGGCATTCTTGGTGGCTGGGCAACTGTTGGAGGGACGAACTGGGCGAAAAATGCCACTCAAGGCGCTGATGGTAATATTGTGGCATATACCGATTATGTGGTGGGTCTTCCAACCAGCGGGGGTAGCGCAACGAACAATTATTATCATCAAGGTCCGCTCACTCTGGCAGGAGCTCTCTCTGCCTATACGATTAAACTAGAAAATTCTGCTAATTCAGAAACGATGGCACTTGGAGCAAATAATCTCACCGTAGGCTGGCCTGGTGTATGGCTTGGCGCTATTCGTATGGGTGGCTTGCTCTATGTTGGTGGCTATGATAATCAATATACTATAAGCGGGACAGGCATCATAGGAGCAGGTTCAACGAATGAGTTTATTGTGAACGTTTATACGGGCACATTGACGATTGCTACTCCAATAATAGGTGCTGGAGCAGGAACTTTGACAAAAATTGGAGGTGGCAGATTAAAACTTTCTTCAGCTAGCTCCTTTACAGGTGCAATAAGAGTTAATGAAGGTATATTACGATTAGCAAACAACACAGCTGCAGGCACTACAGCTGGTGGAATTACGGTAAATCCTAATACAGCGGCTCTAGAGCTTGAAGGCAATATAGCTATAGGAGCTGAGGCGTTATCTCTTGGTGGTTTTGGGCCTGATGGCAGTGGAGCATTAAAGAATATTAGTGGCAATAATTCTTATGCAGGGGCCATCACTCTTGTGTTGGATGGTGCGCGAATAAATTCTGAAAGTGGCAATTTAACGCTAAGTGGTGGAATTACAACGGCACTTTTACGTGACCTTTATATAGGAGGTGCCGGCAATGTGAGTAACATTACAGTAGCAATAAGTGGTGCTGGAAATCTCATAAAGGATGGCAGTGGTATTTTGACCTTGGGTTTTGCTAACACATTTTCAGGAAGGACATTCTTAAACTCCGGAACTATAAGGTTAAATAATGCAACTGGACTGGGTGGAATAAACACTGCTAGAGTACGTTTCGGCAGTGGAGGTGGCATTTTGCAGCTTAATGGATATTCACCAACACTCATAGAAATTGAAGGAGATGCTTCGGGAATAATTGAAAATGGAGCAGCCGCTGCTGTAACTTTGACAATCAACAATATGAACGATGTCCATTTTGCTGGAACAATCAGAAATGGAGGAACAGGCGCTCTCAATTTAACTAAAGGTGCTTCGACAGCAGGTGCAGGTGTTTTAAAATTAACAGGCACAAATCAGCAAACCGGCATTGTAACCATAAACAATGGTTATCTTGAGGTGCCAGAGTTAGCCAATGGTGGTGTGCCTTGTCCCCTTGGTGCGGCACCTGCGGCGGCAGCGAATTTGGTGTTTGGTGGTGGGGTTTTGAGATATACAGGTCCGAGTGTAACAATAGACCGTAATTTCACTATCACAGCATCAACTGTTGGCGGAATTGATGTGGCTGATCCAAACACAGTTTTAACAATGCCAGGGGCAACAGGTGGAGCCACTACTGGCTGCTTTGTGAAGGAAGGAGCTGGCACACTGAAATTAAGCGGTGTAAATACCTTTACAGGTGGCACTATTATTCGTGGAGGAACACTTGCTTATGGAATTTTGAATGCATTGCCAAATGGTCCTATTTATATTCACGGAACAAATTCCGTGCTTGATATAGGAAGAATGTCAGGCTCAACGGTACAAATATCTTTTATGATGGCAGTGTGATAGTGAATAGTAATTTTGGTGGAAATATAATTACGGTTACAAACAATGCCGTGCTAGGTGGCACAGGGAGCGTTGGTGCTGCTAACCTTACAATAGCCACAGGCGGCACTTTAATGCCATCCTCTAATGGTGCAGGAATAATTACCATAACTAACACGTTCAGAATAGACAATGGCACTTTGGCAATTACCATAAATTCTACCAACGAAGGTGATTATGGGATGGTTAAGGTATCAGCTGGCATTATCTATTTAACCAATTCGCCGCAGTTAATTATTCAAACAGGTGCTTCATACACGCCATTTAACCGCCATAAGTTCTGGATAATTAATAACCTTGGTAGTGGTGTTATTACTGGCTCCTTTGCAGGGCTGCCTGAAGGTTCAGTAACCAATATTGCAGGTAGAGATTTCAATATCTATTACCACGCTGATTATAATAGTGGTTCTACGTCAGGTGGGAATGATTTATTGCTTGCCATTGTTGATGTGCAAGCTCCACAAACAATAACAAATTTCCCGAACCCGGGCACGCAGTATACAACCAATACAATCCATCTCTATGCTCAAGCAAGTTCAGGCTTGCCAGTAACAAACTTTACTGTGATTTCTGGTCCTGCTGTAATTAGCGATTTAACCAATATGACATTTACAGGCGCTGGAACAGTTGTTGTTACGGCAGATCAGCCCGGCAACGAAGATTGGTTGCCTGCCCCCACCGTTACCAACACATTTGATGTTATCAAGGCAACCGCTGAAGTTATCGTTACCAATTTAAACCAGTTTTATGATGGCTTTGCAAAGACGGTAAGTGTGGCAACTGTTCCAGGCGGGCTAACTGTGGATATTACTTATGATGGGAACAACTGGGCACCTACCAATGCTGGAACATATGCTGTTACTGCATTGGTTTCAGATGTGATGTATCAAGGAACAGCCACCGCTTCACTAGTGATAAACAAGGGCATTCAGCTTATAAGCAACTTTTTGCCACCAGATGGTTCAGTGTTTTCTATTTTGGATACGGTGGGACTTTCTGCGCAGGCTAATTCGGGATTATCTGTTACTAACTTTACAGTACTATCTGGACCAGGGAATATAACAGGATTAACGAATCTATCATTCTCGGATACTGGCATTGTTGTGGTGGTGGCTAACCGTGCGGGCAATGAAAACTGGGAGGCGGCTTCCATCGTTACTAATAGTTATACAATTGTTCCAACCAGTGGTCCACCGATTATGGGAGCTACTGTAATTTCTAACATTACGGCAAACAATGCGTGGTTAGGTGGGAGCATTGTATCAAGCAATGGTTACACAGTGGCAGAGCGGGGCGTCTATTGGGGCACAAACGATAATATGCTTATAACTACCGGAATACGTTATTACGAAAGTGGTAGTTTTGGAAATGGTGTGTTTTCATTCTTTGTTACGAACCTGCCTGCAGGCACAAATCTCTACTTTATGGCATACGCGGTAAACGGAGCAGGCACATCATTTAGTGCTGTGGCATCTTTCACAACACGTCCTGAAGCTCCTGTGATATTGAATGCCACAAACATTGGCACGAACTATTTCTGGGCTAACTGGATGGCTGTGCAGGGTGCAACTAATTACTATCTTGATGTTTCGCCTGCAGCAGATTTTAGTAGTTATTTTACCGGCTATAGCAACCTATATGTTGGAACATCACTGACATATGAGGTTAACGGGCTGGATTATAGGAAAGTATATTATTACAGAGTTAGGGCTAATAACATATCTGGGGTTAGCAGCAACTCAGAAATAGCGATGGTGGAGCCGGGCTTGATTGCTGTTATGCCTGATGAAATTGATTTTTATGGAGTTTATCAAGGAGGAGATCCGAGCAGTCAATTGATTGTTGTGACTAATTTTGGTGGCAGTCCATTTGTGTTTGCTGGGAATGTTAGTTATTTAAGTGGTGCTGGTGGGTGGCTTAACGTGGAGCATCCCACGCAGTTATTGGTTGCTGGAGAAGGCTGTGTTGGCACGGCAAGTGTGAGCATTGCAGGATTTAATGCAGGCAATTACGCTGCATTAGTGATATATGATTCACCACAAGCCAGCAATGCGCCACAGTATGTTTTTGTAAGTTTGGTGATTGATAAAGCTATCCAATCAATCACCAACTTCCCTAATCCGGGTGATCAGATAATCACAAATGTTGTGCATCTTGAAGCGCAGGCTAGTTCTGGATTGCCAGTTACGAATTTTGTTGTTGTGTCTGGTCCAGCAGTTATTACTGGCTTAACCAATTTGAGCTTTACAGGGACTGGTATTGTGCAGGTTGCAGCAAGGCAGGATGGTAATTCCAACTGGTATGCTTCAGCGTGGGTTACCAACACGTTTAATGTGAGTTACGCCACTGCTTCTATTACATTGTTGAATCTTAACCAGACGTATGATGGTAGCCAAAAAGTTGTAGGTTATAGTACCATTCCTCCGGGATTAACTGCAGTGATTACCTATGATGGCAGCACTACACCGCCTGTGGTTGCAGGAATTTATGCTGTGACGGGAACTGTGAATGATGGGACGTATTATGGGACAACGAACGGCATGTTGAGTGTTAATAAAGCTAATCAAACAATTACATCCTTTACGCCAATTGATGGTTCGATTTTCACAATTACCAGTTTCGTGCAGTTGGCAGCGCAGGCTAGTTCTGGATTGCTAGTTACAAATTTTAGCGTGGTATCAGGGCCTGGAATAATATCCAACCTTACCAATCTAATTTTCAATGCCCACGGGACAGTTACTGTTGCCGCTGTGCAAGATGGCAATGGGAACTGGAATGCCACACCAGTGGTAACCAATACTTATTATGTTGTTGAGCAGACAAGTGCTCCTACGATGGGGAGCGCAATAGTCTCTAACATATTAGCGAGCACAGCTTATCTAGGTGGCAGTATTTTGGCTACTAACAGCCATCCAGTTACTGAGCGAGGCATATATTGGGGCACGAATGCCGTAACTTTGATAATAACGGGCACAAGATATTATGAAAATGGTAACTTTGGGACAGGTAGTTTCTCATTCTTTGTGACAAATCTACCTGTCGCACAACAAATATATTTTGTGGCGTATGCAATAAATGCTGCTGGAATTGCGTTTACGCCAACGAGTTCTTTTGTGACTATTCCTGCGGCGCCTGCTGTTCAAAAAGCAACAAATTGCACTTTAAACTCTTTCTATGCAAATTGGCTGCCAGCAATGGGTGCAACTAACTACTATCTTGATGTTTCGCCTGCAGCAGATTTTAGTAGTTATTTGGCGGGGTATAGTAATTTAATTGTTGGCACCGCTTTAACGTGGCAGGTCACAGGACTTGTTAATAAAGCAGATTACTATTACAGGTTGCGAGCGGAAAATGGGGCTGGCACAAGCACAAACTCTGATGTAATGCAAGTCAGCGCTGGTTCAATAGAAATTATATCCAACGTGTTATACTTCAGTGCTGTTTATGGCGACACCAATACCTATCAAGATACAGTCATAATCAGTAATAAAGGTGATAGACCATTCTATTTTGGCGATAGTGTGATGTATTTACCAACAACCATAACTAACTGGCTGGTGATTAGCTATCCTACTAACTTCTTAAATGGAGAAGAAAGTTGTGTGGCAAATCTGACTGTTTCAGGGGCAGGACTATCAGTAAATAACTATTACGCAATTATTGCCTTTTATTCCGATGAAGCAGCGAATACTCCAGAATATCTGTATGTTTCGCTGGATGTTGATAAACTATCGCAGACCATTAATTTCCCGCCAATTCCAGATCAGCTAACTACCAATGTCGTAATCCTTTCTGCTACTGCAAGTTCTGGTTTACCTGTAAGCTTTGATGTGATAAGTGGATCGGCTGTCATAACAAATGCAACAAACCTTATATTCACAGGTGCTGGCACAGTTGGCGTTGTTGCAAGGCAGGATGGCAGTTCAAACTATTATGCTGCAAGTCCAGTGACCAATACCTTCAACGTAACTAAAGCTGCAGCAGCAATAATTTTGACTAATCTTGAACAGTACTATGATGGCTCAATTAAGACGGTGCAAGTATCAACTATTCCTGCAGGACTCAACTATGTTGTAACTTATGATGGGTCTACTTCTCCACCAATCAATGCCGCTAGCTATGTGGTTAACTGCACTATCTATGATCCAATTTATGATGGCACAACAAGTGATGTGTTATTGATAAGCAAAGCTTCACAAACCATCAATTTCCCACCTATATCGGATCAATGGACTACCAGCAAGGTTACGCTTGCCGCAACAGCAAGTTCAGGATTGCCAGTTTCGTTTAGTGTTGGAAGTGGCCCTGCCGTTATTACAGGCGGAGTATATCTCTATTTTACAGATCAAGGCATCGTAAGCATTGTGGCAAGTCAGGCAGGCAACAGCAACTATAATGCAGCACCAAATGTCACAAATACATTTGCTGTAAGGCACGATACTAACACTGCCACGTTGATTGTTGAAGTTACTCCTGCAAGTGGTGGATGGACTATTACAGGACTCAATTATAGTCTTAGCGGACAGGGCAATTATGGACCTGCCACTATCACACAAGGCACTTATACAATAACTTATACGCCAATGGCAGGTTACGAGACACCTCCTTCTGAGACGAAAACAGTTGCTGGTGGCGGTATTCTGTATTTCAGCGCCACATTCCTGCAGATTTCAACTAATGTGCTAGCACCTATAAACGTTTCGGCATCAGATGGCACTTATACTAATAAAATAAGGATAACATGGCAGGGCTCGCCACAGGATACTGGTTACGAGATATGGCGTAGCACTTATGATCCATGGCTACTCAACAAAGTCTCACAAAAGAACAGTGATTCGCAAGTATTGATTGCCGAGATATCAAAAGTGCCTCACAATTTAGGCATAGAAGCATCCACAACCAATTACTATGATGATTATAATGTTGAACCAATTATCACCTACTATTACGCCGTTAGGGCTAAACGATCCTATCAAATAAGCTTAATGAGCATTCCAGACGTTGGTTATAGGGGAATAGCCAGCAATGCTGCCACAGAAAAAGCTGATATCAGAATCTATGATGTCGTATTCTTACCTATCAATTTTTCCACAAATCAAACAGCAGGAACCATTTCTTGCAGATTACAAAATAAAGGACCTGCCCCTTTAAATAATGCAAGGTTGGCTTTTGATATTCATTTAACTAACAACTTATATACATTCTGGATGGGCACAATAGAGAATAATTACACAATAGAACCAGGCAGCGAAGTGCTGGTTAAATTTAATGCTTACGCAAAGCAAAAAGTGTTTACGAGGGGCAATCCAGCAAGTGGCGTGTATAATGCAGCTATTAGAGTGAGGCACCTTTCCGATTTAGTTGATCCTGATATGCAAGATAACATTGCTAATGCAGTAGGTAAAGTTACACTACGAAAAGATAATATAGTTTCACCTTCCAGAGCCTTTAGCGATTTTGATGGAGATGGTAAAGCTGACTTTGTAATTTATAGAACATCAGATTCTATGTGGATGGTTTTATTCTCAGGCTATAAGCCTTACTGGTCTGCCAGAATTTTAGGAACTAGCAAAACTTATAACGTGCCAGCTGACTTTGATGGAGATGGTTTAACTGATATGGCTGTATTCTTACCTTCCGATGGCAGGTGGCAGGCAGTATTTACTGGCACAGGCATTCCAGTAACATTCTTTATGGGCAATGAAAACGCAATTGCCGTACCTTGCGATTTTGATGGTGATGGTATTAGCGATCCTACCACCTACTATCCTGTTTCATCTTATTGGAACGGTGCATCGTCATTAAATCAATACAAAATAGAATACATCTTCTTTGGAGCTATAGGATATGAGCCTGTTGTTGCAGATTATGACGGTGATGGCAAAGTTGATCCAGGCGTTTATAGTGAAGAAAATGGTGAATGGATTGTTGGATTATCGTGTATGTCTTATCAGGAAATTCGTTTTATGCTTGGCGGACCAGGCTACCGTCCTTGCCCTGCTGACTATGATGGTGATAGCAAAGCCGATCCGTTTGTATATAATTCTGAAAATGGCTCTATTTTAGTTATGCTATCAAAAAATAATTATGAAATTTTCGGAGCAACGATAGAAGCTGGCGGAATGCCTCTTGTTGCTGATATTGATGGTGACGGCAAGATGGATCCCACTATCTACATAGCAGAATATGGACAATGGATTTCATATCAATCTTCTAAAAACTACCAGAAAGTTATTACAACATTTGGCGGCATAGGATATCTGCCTGCAATGGAACTTTCTCCTATGCCTCACATAAGGAAATAAAACAATAGAGACTAGCCCATTCAGTAGAAAATAACTTATTTGATTTTCTTAATAAACTTTGCGGGGTTACCGCCCCAAATTTCGCCAGGTGGCACATCCTTTGTAACCAGAGAGCCAGCTCCCACTATTGCTTCTTCTCCTATAGTTACTCCTTTTAAAATTATTGCATCGGTACCAATAAAAGCGCCATCCTTGATTCTAACTGGCTTATGCGGAATGTTGATATCGCCATTCACTCGGTCACTTAAAAATGGTGAGTGAAAATCTGTATCCATAATTTTTGCACCAGCCCCGATATTCACATGCTTGCCAATATAAACATATTCATAGGCAGCAATAAGCACATTAGACATCCCTGCATAGTCATCTATCTCTATTACCGCACCTTCATTTTTAAACAGCAAAACGGTTCTTACACCGCCAACAGGATTGGCTTTCAAGCTGGAGTTTATTACAACGTTCTTTCCAATTTTTATGGAACCTGTGCCTTTTCTGGCAAAATTTGCTATCATAATTCTTCCATAAATTGTTGGAAAGGTTTCGTATTGCACATTATATTTTTTGAAAATGTAGCGATTATAAATATCATCAAAAATCTGCATAATATATCCTCCTTTGCTCTAACATCAGTTAATACATCATTCATCAAGATATTTGATGTATCTTATAAAATACTCGCCTGTAAAAGCATCACGCCACAACACAACAACTGCTCGCTGATATAGTGGATTTTGAGCAAAGAACTTGCCTGCCGAAGAGGCTTGCGCTTCTACAAGAATAGTAAACACCTGCTGACGTGTGTTAAGAAGCCCTGCAAGATTGCCTATTACACTTTCACGCTCAAACTCATTATTGCAGAAGGAGGGAAAAGCCGATGCATTCGGCCAGCACCTTCCAATATCCGCTACGTTTGTAAATAAGCCAGCGTTATTAAAAAGTGGTGTCACAATTTTTGTCAAAGTTTCTGCGCTGGCAACTGAAACAGTTTTTGAGAGATATTGATTGATTGGCATTTTATCCAGCAATGCTTTCCATACTTCCTCATTTGCTCCGTTAGGATTAATAAGCCCAAATCGGTATGCTGGCTTTGAAATATAAGTTTCATTAATATTCTCGCTTAAACCAAACACGGAAAGCACTGGATGAAGGTTAGGTCCATATAACTTTATTGAGCGCCAACCTTCATAAATTATATTGCCAAGTTCGCCAACGGTGTTTAGATGACCTACATCAGTACTTATGGATATCGGGATTAAGCTAAAATCACTTATCCATGTGGGGTCATCAGCTAAATTAACATTGTTGGTGCCTAATGTTGCGGGGGTGCGTTCTATCCATTTTGCAGGTTCATAATTATATAGTGGGTTAGCCACCTGAAATGACACTGTCTGGCCACAGGTTATGTTCTTGGTTATGGATGATTGCATTTTATCAACGATAACTAATCCTGTAATGTTGCTTATAGCAAGTTCAGCATAAACTTCAACGTTGTATGTTGCATTGCTTGGTTCTGTGATTTGAAGAGGAGGTGTGACATTATATTTTTTTGGATCAGCATTGAGCGAATTTGTTTCGCCTTTTTTGCTTCCAAATTGTGTCCTTAATGTTGTAATAACAAAGGCATTGCGTGGATAATCAAATGGGTTCCAAATTTCCACTGTAGCTTTAGTATACATTTGTCCAGCACCAGCATCGCCACTTTCAATCACAATCTCATTAAGAAGTGGCACAGCTTCTATGCTATATGAGAAATCTCTCGGCACAAGATCTTCATCAACATAATCAAGCAGGTTTGTTAAAAAGATGCCAGCCTGTTGAGGGGTTAATCCGCAATATGAAACTAGTGCATTTAGAATAGCGGCACGTCTACTCTCTATCTGAGTGGCATCTCCAGAAAGATTAACTTGCTGACGATTAGTTTTTCCTGCTTCATCCCAAAAATCAGGTCTGGCATAAGAAAAAACAAAAAGATTCTGCACAGGGGAATATATTCCATCAGCAGTATTATTTAATTCATCCAGAGTTTCATATCGGACGTCTGTGTTACGTCGGCTAATGAAAGAACTGGCATTATTAAAATCGTTTGTTAAGGCTGATAATGTGATTTCAGCGGCGTTCACACCATAGGATCTGGCAGCACCTCCAGCTATATTTGCATCAATAAAGCCAGAACAATCCAAAATGATATAAGCAACTCTGCCTGCCTTATAGGTTTGTCCTTGATTCGTGGTTATAAGCTCAATCCATCTGGCTTTACTTGCTGCCGATAACGCATCATTCCATAAAGCATCTGGCACATAGCCGCCAAAAACATTGCTCATAATTGAGGCTGCATTTGATGACCACAATGAACCGTCAGCTGAAAAAGAGTTCGTAACAAGCCATGAAGGAGCCACTCGCCTGGTAACATTGGTAGTAAATAAACCCTTAGCGCCACACTCTTCCGCAATCGTTGCCAATGCCCTCGCTATTGCCACATCTATAAGCTGACGCGCCCTAATTTCTTCCACAAAATTTCCCGTAGCAGCCCTATCCGTGCGCATTAATGTTGCAAAAGAAAATGCCATTATTGTCATTATGGCAAGCATTCCAAGCACAATTACCACAGCCATTCCGGCCGTGGTATGCTCAATTTTTGCAATTTGCTTGTTTAACTTATTGCTCATATTTCAGATTTTTTACAGAGATATGCCTGTTGTTAAAAAACACTCGTGTGCTATAAATTCTGGAATTTTTTTTGCGATAGTCGTCTTTATTAACAGTGTTAGTCCGATATCGCTTCATATCATCTGCAGACATCAACTCGAGAATGACATCAGCGCAAACTGGTAGATTTTGTTCTGGATTCAGTGTTGAATCAAATAAATACATTCCAGCACCATTAGTAAGAGCATCTATTGAGGAATAGACCACTATACTAAAATCAAGTACGTTTTCAATAAGTATTGCGCTAGCACCCCAGCTCGGAGTTGTTGTGTATGGATTGGCATCACTATCGTGGTAGGCTTCAAGTATACCATTTGCCTGATCATATCTCACACAAAACATTCTGCTTGAATATGGAGCTTTATTTGTATTGGTCAAGGTGAAAAATTTTGCATCAGAGCCAGCTGTATCCAGCTTAAACTCTATCTTTTTCCCTGCCACTCCATCAGCATCGCCAGCCACAGCTGAAGAGAGCTCCCTTGCAATGTATTCTAAAGCGGCTCTTGCTGACATATTCATTTCTGCCCGCTGTGTACCAACATTGAATGCGGCAATGCTATTGTTAAAAAGAGTTGTCATCATCACAACGAGAATAGAAAGAAGAGCCATCGCCACAAGTAGCTCAAGCAGCGAAAAGCCCTTTTTATCATAAAAAATTGTTTTAACGGGGGCCAAAAAATTCATTGTAAAAAACTATAGGGTTCTTTAGTTGACCAAATTCGCCCGGATAAACAAGCAATGTTGCGCTTTTTATTGGACCATTTGTCTGAATAATCAGGCTATAGCGCAGGGCATAATCCACAATATTGGTATCGCTCCTCACATATTTAATGAATCTTACATCATTTGAGTTGGCAATAGTGCATTGAATCCGAAAGCCTGTGTTTGTAAGAGAAAATGGAACATTAAAACTTGCCAGATTTGCCCAGTTGCTTTCTGCATAGGCTTTAAGTCCAGAAAAAACTTCTTGCGCAAACATAGCTGAATAAGTTTCTTCAAGAGAACGCTCGTTCTGCTCTAATCCAACGGGAAACATACTCAACACGCCAAGCATTCCAACAGCAATAACCATCAAGGCAATCGCAATTTCTATTAAACTGAAACCAGAACTGTTCTGTTTTGTACTATTTTTCACTCTACTCTGTATCCACCTGTCAAATGATATATCGTAATTTTCTTTGTTTTTGGACTCACCACATTCTTTTCAGTAATCTCTATAGTCTTAGGTCCCATCACAGAACCTTCGCCTTTGGTATTAAAAATAAAATTATCCGCGCTATTGATTTTGACATCAGAGGAAATATTTGTTGAAAATATGATGCCGCTTCTTTCTCCTATAACACTATAATTAGTCTGCGTCCATTGAAACGTAACTTTCTCTTTTCTTGTGATTGCCCACTGCCGCGCTAAAGAAAGATTTGCTGCCATATTTCTTACTTCTGTATCAATTGTCAGGCTGCGCCCCAACGTGAAGAAAACTGGCGCTCCCACAGCTATTATGATCACAATAATTGTCATCACAACCAGCAGCTCAAGCAAAGTGAATGCTTGAATTCTATAGGATTGATTTTTTAAATCAGGAATCATTTTTCACGCCATGAGACGATAGAAACTTTTGTTGCTGTATTCTGGAAACTACCAGCATCTGCAGTAGTATCCTGCACAACAAAATAGGTTTTTCCCGCATTGGTGGCACTTGAAGCTCCTGCATAATAAGTCAGGCTATTGGTTTGGGTTTTCCACCAATCTGCAGGGTCTTCTGCGTAGATTCTCCTTTTAAAAGCTACATTGGTAAAAGCATCAATGTGCACCTGGTTATCTCCATTTTCATCCATACAGATAACATAAGGCGTCCCCCACGGATCAAAGTAAGAGCCATCAGGATTTAGTCTATTTGTTGGAACATCGAGATAAACCTTACCTCTTACATTACTACCTATAAGTTCACGAATAACGAGATAATTATTTGCAAAATATGTGGTATCAGTTTCACCTTGTGTTTGATTAGGCCATTTACCATTATCTACTTTATAGGCTTTAAGAGCCAGAGCTATACTACGCACTTCGGTTCTTGCCTGGCTTTTTCTGGCATTCTCTGGAATAGTGGTAGTAACCGTGTAAAGCAATCCCACTAAAATTGCGATAACTCCCATCACGATCAAGAGCTCAATCATCGTGAAAGCCAGCTCTTTGTGATATCGAACACGACACATAATAATTACCTTTTTATAAAAACAATATCGGATATTATTATGCGATGTTATGTTTTGTCAAGTAATAGATTGGAATGCTATGGAAAAGTTTATGCACTTGATGGTACAGTAGGAGTTGTTAGAATAAGGGGATTAAAGGTTGTTCAAATAAAAACAATTGAATAATAAAAGA
>CAZBHO010000040.1:0-24767 GCA_964491945.1 uncultured Verrucomicrobiota bacterium
GCAAGCTAACCTAATACTCCGCTATCACACCTCTCTGAAACGAGGCATAACCAATCTCCTATAACTTATTAGCAAATAATAAATTAAAAGACAAATTACCCCAATGCCAATTCTGATGTGGAAGCAATTCAAAAGACTAATAAAAGATGAATTCTATTCAAGAGAAACTATCATCATCGATCCCCCCCCCTCTTCCAAAGTTATTGCCAAACAACATCAAATAACTATAACCTGTACCACCATGTCCCAGATCCTCCCGTTTTGAAAAAATTTTTCTTCTATCTATGTTCTCTCAAGTTTTTTATGGTTAGACAATCATTACCCAAATTGAGAGGGCATAGGATTAGTTATCGTAAGATATCCTTTGTATCCAATACTATCAATCCTATTTTAGCAACGCAATCTGCTCCTATGATAAAAACTTATCTTGAGTTTTTGCATTTTTTGTGTATCACTAGAACCCATTGCATCTGGAATTTTTATGTAGGAGACGAATAATGCAAGAAAAGTATCCGTTTAAAGAGATTGAGCCAAAGTGGCAGAAATACTGGGAAGAAGAACACTTTTTTGAAGTTGATACAAGAGATGCCACAAATAAATTCTATTGCCTCATGATGTTTCCTTATCCTTCTGCTGCATTGCACGTAGGACATGGCAGAAATTACATCATAGGCGATGCCATAGCGCGATACAAGAAGATGCGCGGCTACAGAGTTTTAACCCCAATGGGCTGGGATGCATTTGGATTACCTGCCGAGAATGCCGCTATAAAAACAGGCACACACCCAAGAATAACCACACTTAACAATATCGCCACAATGAAGCGGCAGCTGCGTTCGTGGGGCGTTTGCTACGATTGGCGCAGAGAAGTAACAGCCTGCCTGCCAGATTATTACAAGTGGACACAGTGGTTTTTTTTAAAATTTTATGAGAATGGACTAGCCTATAAAGGTGTTGCTCCTGTAAATTGGTGCCCATCTTGCGCCACCGTTCTTGCAAATGAACAAGTTATAGATGGAAGATGCGAGCGTTGCGATTCGCAAGTTACGGAAAAGAAACTCAGTCAATGGTTTTTTAGAATAACAAAATATGCACAAAGATTGCTTGATGATCTTGAAAAGCTTAGTGGTTGGCCAGAGCGTGTTAAGATAATGCAAAGAAACTGGATAGGCAGGAGTGAAGGCGCAAAAATAGATTTCAAGCTTGTGCCAAGAGAAGATGGCAAGCCAGATAAAACAAAAACTATAACATGTTTTACCACAAGGGTGGACACCATATTTGGCTGCACTTATATGGTTATGGCTCCTGAGTATCCTGATATTGAGGATATGGTTGCAGGTCTTCCACAGGAAAAGCAAGTGCTCGATTTTATTGCTAAAGCAGCAAGACTTACTTCAATGGAGCGTGCAGGGGATGTGCTCGAAAAAAACGGCGTTTTTACAGGCAGGTATGTTATCAATCCATTCAATAACGAAAAAATACCATTATGGGTTGGAGATTATGTAATTATGAGTTATGGTGCCGGTGCAGTTATGGCTGTGCCAGCTCACGATACCAGAGACTGGGCTTTTGCAAAAAAATATGGATTGCCAATCCGTATATCAATTCAGAATAGAGATCGTTCTCTTAATTTAAATACTATGCAAGAAGCCTTTACTGAAGATGGTGTGCTAGTGGATTCAGGAGAATTTACAGGACTTACCTCATCGGAAGCTCGTGAAAAAATGGCTCTCTTTGCAAAACAACACGGTTTTGGTGAAGCCACAATTCAATACAGATTGCGTGATTGGCTGATAAGCCGTCAACGCTACTGGGGTGCACCAATTCCAATCATCTATTGCGATAAGTGCGGCACAGTGCCAGTGCCAGAAAAAGATTTGCCCGTGCTTCTGCCAGATAACGTTGAGTTTAGACCCACAGGTGAATCGCCACTTGCAAGATGTAAAGAGTTTGTGGAAACCACCTGCCCAAAATGCGGCGCTCCTGCAAAAAGAGAAACCGATACGATGGATACTTTTGTGGATTCCAGTTGGTATTTCCTGCGCTATCTTTCTGCACCAGATTCGGAAAAGGCAATAGATTCTGAAATTTGCAATAAGTGGATGCCTGTGGATCAATATATTGGCGGCATAGAACACGCCATATTGCATCTGCTTTATGCGCGCTTTTTTACAAAAGTTTTGTATGATATGGGGCTTGTAGCCTTCGATGAGCCATTCGCTAACCTCTTCACACAAGGTATGATTTGCAAGCGCAGTGAAAAAGATGGACAGCTTTATAAAATGTCAAAATCAAAAGGCAACGTGGTTAGTCCCGATGAACTTATTCAGGAATATGGAGCCGATACCGTAAGGTTATATACGCTGTTTATTGGTCCGCCAGAAAAAGATGCAGAGTGGAGCGATCAAGGAATAGAAGGTGCCTTCCGATTTTTAAGAAGATTATGGACCAAAGTGTATCAATGGTGGCCACTGGTAAAAGATGTCCATTATAAAATTGATGAACCAGCCAATCTTCCAAAAGAAGCTCGCCACCTCTATAGAAAGACTAATGAAACCATAGAGAAGTTCACAAACGATCTTGAAGGGGCTTTCCATTTCAATACAGCCATAGCACAACTTATGGAACTGATGAATATGATGGATACTATCAAGGTGGAACAAAATGCATTAGAACAGCTCAAAGCAGTATGCAAGCATTCGCTGGAAACGATGATCGTATTGATTTCCCCTTTGGCTCCACATATTGCAGAAGAATGCTGGGAAATTTTTGGTCATAAAAATGGCATTCTTAATGCAAAGTGGCCTCAAGTTGATAAAAAAGCCCTTGTACGCGATGAAGTTGAGATAGCCATCCAAATCAACGGTAAACTTAAATGCACAATGAATGTTCCTGCTGGATTGAAACAAGAAGAAGCTCTGGAACAGGTGCTCACGAACCCTGCTGTAAATAAAGCCGTTGTGAAAGAAAACATTGTTAAATCAATCTGGGTGCAGGATAAGCTTCTTAATATAGTTGTAAAAAAATAGCTTTAATTTGTTAATGTGAAGAGAAAATAATAGCTGACTAGTGATGAAACCATTTGCATTTTTTATAAAAGCCTATTTCGCCACAACGCCATCAGAGCGGTTAGCTTTAACTATAATTTTCTTCTTATTCCTGCTAGGTCTATTCTTGAAATATACGTGGCTTAACCATCCAAACCAAAATACCGAAATGGCAGCACAAGAAACTGTGATAAACACAAGCACATCGAATCTTTTCCATTAGAAAACCGTATAGATAAAGATTTATTACCAACTATGCCTGCAGAGTGTCTTATAACTTCCTTTGCTTATTCCTCCTATCACTCTTTAGTTTTTAACAATTTTGGATGGCACTTTTAATAAGCCTAAAAGTTGGCCTGGATATACAATTGAGCTCTCCTGACTATCTTCAGGGAAAGCTCCACCAATGTTATAAAGAAGAGCTGATTGTTCTGCCTTATATTCCTGCAATGTGCCCAAATCTTTAAGAGAAATAATTTTTAAAATATTATCACCTTTTTCCACCCAGCTGCCTTTAGTAAGATCACTTACCAACAATCCTTCTGCTTCTGCCGTGATAGCGATTTCTTTGTGATCAGGCTCAAATTCGTATTGTATTGGTGCCATAGTAGGTTCACCTTCAATCACTCCTGCAACTTTAAGCAGATTCAATAATAGCTGTTCACCAAGTTTGACTGTGGCAGGCAAGACAACGTTTTGTGGAGAAAGTTCAACTGTTACATTAACTATGTTGTGTGTCCACGCCATATAGTCCCACATCCCTTTATCATTTAAACCTTCCAATTTCTTTTCCTTTGGTTCCCAAATCATATAATAGGGAAAACCCAACGAACGCAAAAATTTTAAATGTTTCCTGTGTGCCCATGCCAGTGAGAGACTATTCCCTGACCAACCATGCATATCACAAGAATAGTCCGCATATTTACCAATCTTTTCCCAGACAATTTCTGGTATGGCAGCAGCATAGCTTTCAACTTTACTCTTTTTGCCCCACTGCCTGTTTATGTTATAAATATCTTCCTTAATACCTATCTTTCTGTATCGCACTTCTTCACAGGGATAATCCTGACGCCTGCTATAAATGCCAAGCGGATTCATAACCGGCAAAAACACTACAGTTCCTTTAAGCTTTGCAGGATTGAGCTGCGCAAAAACTCTCTCAATAACAGCTATGCCATTTATCTCCCTGCCATGCTGTGAAGACATTACCATGACAAGAGGACCTGTCTTTACTCCTTTAACAGTTAAAACTGGCAAAGCTACTCTTATGTTTTGAACAAACTTTTTCGTTTCAAGGAAAGAACGAGTTTTACCGTTTTTTATGGTTAATGCACTCATACAATCACTTTCTACTCCAAAATTTTAATATTACCGTTTCCAATTCTTTATAAATCATAATTCAGTTTGATCTTATCGCCTTGTTTCTTAATTGATTCTTCAATGGCAAGGCAAACGATATGGGATTTCCATATATCGAAAGCCTCTTGCACTGGCGACTCGCCTGTGGCACAGCGTCGTAAAAATTCATGGCGCATTTTCTCAATATCATGACAAACCTCTTCTATGCCATTTCCGCCTGTAATGTTTTCTATTCTATCTTGAATCACTCTATATCCGCCAGAACCTTTTGGATATTCATCAAATTTATTTACCATTATTTCACCAGTAATTATATTTATGCCTAACGAACCCTTTGTGAGCGTGAAAATAAAAGACATATCATGCCCCATTTTTGCATGATATTCAGGAGTGTTTTGCCAGTATCTTTGTGGATTTAATGGAATTGCACTATGAGTGTGTGAAGTAAAAATTGAGCCAACTACCCCATTTTTAAAGAAGAGATGAGCAGATGCATTATCTTCAAAACGATACTGCGGCAAAACATTTTGCCCAGCAACAGCAATTACAGAATCAACATCGCCAGCAAAAAAGCGAAAAATATCAACCTCGTGAATCGGTTCCATAAAAAACAGTCCACCACTTTTTTCAGGACGTGTGCGCCATATGCCATTACCCTGTTCAAGCCAGCAGCCGCGATGATGGAAGAATTCTATTCTTTTCAGTTCGCCACATTCGCCACTTTCAATGAGTTCTTTGATGCGCACTGTTAGTTTTGAAACACGCAATTCAAAATCCACTGTAAAGCGTCTGCCCGTACGCCGTTGTGTAGCGATAACTCTATCGCATTCTTCTCTATTTATCCCCATCGGCTTTTCTAGCATAACATCCTTGCCAGCTTCCATCGCCGCTATTGCTTGCTCAGCGTGTACGAAATTTGGTGTAGAAATAATAACTACATCAAGACCCGGATGCTTAAGAAATTCATAAAAATTATCGTACATTTTAATATGTGAGTGTTTTTTGGATAAACCCTCAAGTTTTTCCTTATTTACATCACAAAATGCAACAGTTTGGCAATAATCAGTTTGATCATCAGCGAACCAACCAACGTGCCCTACATTGATCTTTTTCATTTCGTTATTTATACATATTAAATGATTATGAGTTTACAATTTTAAGAGACAAATTATTTTCTAAAGTATTGAAAAACTCTTGCACACCTTCTTTTGCAGACATCCTTTTTTCAACAACTTCCCGCAAAAAAAGCCCAAGATTAGATGTAAGTAAATCATACCAGTTGTTTCGCACATCCCTACCTAAAAACTTATAATCCTTAAAAGAAGCTTCTATTTGTTTGCTCCCACTATGTTTCAAAAGATCTCCGATTTTATGAATTAAAGGTCGATAAAAAGGGATATTCATGTGAAAATTCGCAAATAGCTCTTGCCCTGTTGGCGAGATCATAAATCGGATAAAATCTGCAGCTCCTCTTTTAGGATTATCAACATTTACCAGGGCCAATCCATTCCAGCCACTGTTAAGATAAGTATTATCCATAGAACCAATAACAGCTCCTCCCCATTTAAATTTTGTTTCCGACATTTTTTGTAAAATTGCGTAAAGATTGCCAACATAAAAAGCTGCTTCTCCTGCAAGAAACATTTCCTGTCCTTTCCTGTTGTAAGGTGTACCCCACAAAATTTTTTCGGCAAAAGGCGAAAGCTGTTCTGCCACATTGAATAGTTTTTCTATATGGTTACGGGGGATATCTTCTTCACTTTTTTCACGAGGTGGCACACCAAAACTCCAAAAGAAACACAAAGCATCAGAAAAAAGAGTTTTCTGCTTTAAAGACTTGGCATTTTCAAGTATTTTATCCAAAAGCTCATTGATTGTTATCTTACGATCATCATTTAGAGTAAGCTTTTTCCTTACAAGTTTTTCATTCCACAATATCCCCCATGCCGAAAAACTTAGCGGTGCCACAAAACTAATTGTTGAGGTGTGGAAACTTGCTTCTTTCTTATTAAGCGAGATCAAATACTCTTCTTCTGAATATAACTTTTGAGGAATGTCATCTGGAAGCTTCATAATTACCTGTTGAGCTTTTAAGGCTTCAACCATATTGTATGCCACAAGAGCAACATCTATCTTCTCTGTTTTAAGGTAAGAAATATATTGCATAACATCTGCAACAGTGTGCGGCACAAACTCAATTCTTGCGTTCACACTATAATCGGATTCATTGAATGAAATGGCTGATTGAAGCCACATCTCTTGCTGTTTTTCCCATAGCTCAAAGATAGCCACCTTGATTGTTGGCTTGTTAGATAACGTTGGTAGATATCCTGCAGCAATTTTTTGCAAAGGATGCTCCGCTGGCTGTTGAGAGTTATTGCTTTTTGCAAGGAAAGTGCCTTTAACATTACGAATAAAAAATCCTTCTGAATTTAATTTCATTATGGCAAGCTTTACAATTATAATGCTTACGTTGAGCAGCATGGCAAGTTCCCGCTCAGATGGAATTCTAAAACCAACAGGTTTGTTTGCAAGCCATTGACGGAGCTTTTCTTCAAGTTGAGTTTTCAATGGAATATGGCTCTTAAAATCAAGTGCTAGAGCCTGTTTAGCTTCTTTATAGATTTCCTGATTTTTTCTGCTCATCCCATTTTGCCCCTTTTCCTCTTATTTTGAATCTGAATATATCCATATATGCTCTATATTTATAAAAAAACAAAAAGAGTATGCAAGAAAAATATTCTCTTTGGGAAATATATAATATAGTGCAAAAAAACTTCTATTTTGCCCATCAAATCACACGAAAACCAGCCACCAATCCTTTTGCATATGGCGGAGGGAGAGGGATTTGAACCCCCGGACCTCGTAAGAGGTCACGTGATTTCGAGTCACGCGCATTCAACCGGACTCTGCCATCCCTCCACTTTTTTCTTTTTATTGCACAGCCAACATCGTATATTGCATTCCACCAAAGTCAAAGATTTTTTAGTTTAAACTGGTTCAATGCACAAAATAAATCTTGATAAAACGATTCTTGAAAACCTATATAGGAAATACAATAAAACCTATTATATCAAAGAGGACCCAGTCCTTTTCTTACATAACAAAAAATTTCAAGAGCAGGATATTGAAATCGTGGGGCTCATAGCATCTTCTCTGGCTGTAGGGAGAGTTTCGCAAATTTTAAATAGCATAAGAGTTGCTCTTGAACCTATGAAAGAAAGGCCTTTTGATTTTCTAATGAATAGTAATCAAAAGAAAATTGTGTCTGCATATTTTACATTCAAACATCGTTTTTTTGCTGCCAACCATATTGTTGCGCTTATGTTAAGCATGAAGCAGATGATAGAACAATATGGTTCGGTTAATGCCGCATTCTATAACGGGATAAAAGAGGATGATGTGAACATCAAAAGTGGGCTGGAACGTTTTGTGCGCTGTTTTAGGAAAGAGTGTGGCAGTCTTATTCCTTCGCCATCACGAGGAAGTGCCTGCAAAAGGCTACTTCTCTTTTTGCGGTGGATGGTTAGAAAAGATAATATAGACCTCGGGGTATGGCATAACATAAAACCTGCTTTGCTTATTGTCCCTCTTGATACGCATTTATTCAGAATAGGCAAAAAGGCTGGTATAATCCGCACAACAAGCGCTAATATGAAAGCCGCTGAAGAACTAACACTATTTTTTAGAAGAATTAATCCTGATGATCCAATAAAATATGATTTTGCATTAAGTCATGCAGGAATGGATGGGTTGTTGTAAAGAAAAGCTTTTTGTGGCTTTAAATTTTCTAAAAGTTATGAAAAAATCTTGCATTAAAACAAACTATTGGTAAAAGAGCTGAAATTTTTGGTGGCTTTTTTGAACATATAGTCAAAAAGGAGAACGCACATAATGAGTAGAATAGCTTGCAAATTTGGGGGCACAAGTGTTGCCGATGCAGGACAATTCCGTAAGGTAAGAGATATCGTTTTAAGCAATCCGAAAAGGAAAATAGTTGTTGTCTCTGCGCCGGGCAAACGTGCAAATGAAGCAAAAATCACCGATATGCTTTATCTTTGTCAGGAGATAGCAGCTGTTAGTGCGGATTTTTCTGCCACTTTTGAAACTATCAAGAAGCGCTTTGTTGATATTCAAAACGAGCTTGGCATTCAATCATGCCAGATTGAAACACATCTGGAAGAATTTAGAAAACAGCTTATGGATAAATGCTCAAGAGATTTTGCCGCATCAAGAGGAGAGTATTTCTCTGGGCTATTAATGGCTGCATTGCTTGATGCCGATTTTATTGACCCAAAAGATTATGTTATTATTGATGCGAATGGGCAGGTTGACCCTGTGACCTACAATCTTTTAGGGGAACGCTTAAAAGATGAAAGCAAGATATATGTTATGCCGGGCTTCTATGGCAAAGATCATAGTGGAAAAATAAAGACTTTTTCTAGAGGTGGTTCGGATATTTCAGGAGCAATTGCTGCCAGAGCTGCGGGCGCAGAGCTTTATGAGAACTGGACTGACGTTTCAGGTTTACTTATGGCAGACCCACGTGTAGTGAAAAATCCATGCCATATGGACCAGCTTACTTACCGTGAGATTCGTGAGTTATCGTATATGGGGGCAAGTGTTTTTCACGATGAAGCCATTTTGCCTGTTCGTGAAGCAAATATTCCTATAAACATAAAGAACACGAACAAGCCGGAAGATCCGGGCACAATGATAGTGCCTACTTTTACGCACAGCAAATACAAGATTGCGGGAATTGCTGGCAAGAAAAATTTTGTGATGATATGCATTGAAAAGACCTTAATGAATAAGGAAATTGGTTTTGCATACAGGCTGCTTGGCATATTGCAAAGCCATGGCATAAGCTTTGAGCATTGCCCTTCAAGCATTGATAGCATCAGCGTGATCCTTGAAGATAAACAACTTGAAGATAAAGAAGAGATTGTGCTTGAAGAAATTAAGCGCGTTTTACAGCCCGATAAGGTGGAAATAGTCAGAAACCTTGCTCTGATAGCCGTTGTTGGTGAAGATATGGCAAACACCATTGGAATGGCAGCCAAGGTATTTTGTGCGTTGCGTGATGCAAAGGTCAATGTGCGAATAATCAATCAAGGAGCTTCAGAATTAAACATCATAGTGGGTGTAAATGCGGATGACTATGAGAGGGCATGTCAGGCTCTATATGAGAGCTTCGTTTCCGATACAGTAGAATAAGCTATAGCTCTTCTTGATTAACCTGGATTTTTTCATATTTTTGCTTTTCTATAGCAAAAGGTATGCTATCTTCTTTTCCTTATTTTAGCCATTAGAAAGGAGTTTTCTATGAAACGTTTGAAAAAAGCGCTCATACTGTTTTTTAAATATCTTACAGATGAACAATTTGCAAAGGCAATTGAACAAGGCACGGGCTTAAAAGACCTTTTAAAAGAAAGTTCCCCAACTACTAGGCGGAGTGATGCTATAACTCTTTTAAGCATCTTGCAGAACGAAGCACGCTTCATTGATTTTATGCTGGAAGATATTGATAGCTATCCTGATGATCAAGTGGGGGCTGCTGTCCGTGAGGTGCATAAAAAGACAAAAAACGTTTTACAAACATGCTTTGATATTGAGCCGTTGCGGCAAGAAAGTGAAGGCATTTCAATAACACTACCAACTAACTACGACGCCGCAGAATACAAAGTTATCGGCGAAACAGGCAAAAGCCATTCTTTTAAATGCATTATCCGTCACCCCGGCTGGCAAGCAAAGAAATGTCACTTGCCAGAGTGGACAGGTAAAGATAAGTTTTCAATGGTGATAGCACCCGCTCAAGTTGAAGTTGAGAAGTAGCAGATGGAACATTCTTCAAGATATTTGATTGGTATAGATCTTGGCACGACCAATTGCGCTGTGTCTTTTGTGGACACCGCAGACCCCAATCTTAAGGTGCAATCTTTTCTAATTCAACAATACTGCGGGATATCTTTAATAGAGAAACGCGAGCTTTTGCCTTCATTCCATTACGAACCTTCCGAAAGCGAATTTTCCTCAGATGCCTTTAATGCCCTGTGGGGAGAACAGGAGAAAAATGTAAAAAGCGAAAGATATTTAATCGGATATCTTGCAAAGGAGTTGGGAATAGCAAATCCTGCACGGTTGGTAAGTTCAGCCAAATCATGGTTGTGCCACACAGGAATTGACAGAACAGCCGCAATTCTGCCATGGAGGAGCGATGCAAGTGTGGTGCAAAAAATTTCTCCCGTAGAAGCCAGTGCCCGCATATTGCAGCATATTGTGATGGCATGGAATTATACTTTCAGAGAAGAACCCATAGAAAGGCAGGATGTCATTATAACCATTCCAGCCTCGTTTGATGAAACAGCACGTGCTCTCACGTTAAAGGCAGCTGCTAAAGCAGGGCTAGAAAACGCCAAACTCATTGAAGAGCCAACAGCAGCTTTTTATTCATGGATGGATCACAACAAGGGCAACTGGCACTCTATGATAAAGACGGATGATATTGTGCTTGTCTGTGATATAGGTGGTGGCACCACAGATTTCACACTCATCCAGGCAAAGCCATCCGAAAAAAACGCCAATCCAAATAGCGTTGCTTTTCATAGAATTGCCGTTGGTGAGCACCTGCTTTTAGGTGGCGATAACCTTGATATAGCAATAGCAAAATTTGTGGAAACAAAAGTTTCATCCAAAACAAAGCTTTCCGCCACACAATGGAGCACTGTTGTAAGGCGTGCTCAATCCTTGAAGGAAATGTTGCTTTCTGACAATGCGCCAGAAAAAACTTCTATCCATATTCCCGGACAAGGTGCTTCATTGTTGCGAGGCAGCATAACCACAGAGCTCTTACGTGAAGAAATAAGAAAACTTCTGATAGATACCTTCTTGCCATATGTTGAACCAAATAGTTTGCCGACAGCCACAGAAGAAAAATCGGACGAATTGGGACTGCCCTATCCTGCAGATAAAGCAATCAGCAGGCATCTTGTGGCTTTTCTGAAAAATTGTGCAAGATCCTCTGAGCTAGATCCATCAAAGATAGTTAATGGATTAGTTATGCCTGATGCCATATTGTTGAATGGTGGCTTCTTTGAATCGCCTGTGCTTAAAGATCGTTTATTAAATGTGATAGGTAATTTATTCAAAAAGCAAAAAGAGATCAAACTCCTTGAAAATACAAAATTATATCTTGCTGTGGCACATGGTGCAGCTTTCTATGCGGCGACACGCCGATTTGATAAATCTTCTCGCATTGAAAGCGCCACTCCGCGTAGCTACTACATAGGGATTGCATCAGAAAATCCTCAAGAAGAAAAGGCCGTATGCCTCATTCCATCAGGCTTGCGTGAAGGCGAAGAAAGCACAATTAGCAATTTAACATTTGACCTTTTGATAAGGCATCCTGTGGAATTTAAGTTATTCACATCTGTTGCGCGCAATAAGGATAAAGCAGGCGATATTCTCTCAGTATCCGATAAAAGCCAATTTTTGGCTCTGCCCGCTTTGCGAACAATTATGTATGCTTCTGGCAGCAAGGAAGCAACAAAAGTTAAGGTGCAGTTGCACGCCAAACTTACGGAAGTTGGCACATTGGAGGTATGGTGTTCAGAAACAGGTGGCAGCTCAAGAAAGTGGAAATTGGAGTTTGATTCAAGAGCCAGAACAAAAGCTGCAAGTATAGAAACAGATGCTTCTACATATCGCAACGCGTTGACATTGGATGAGCGTAAACTGCAGGAACTAACTTCTCTTATCAGGGAAGCTTTCATTGATAAGGGCAGGCCTTACCATCCAGGCCCTCTTGTAAAGAAGATGGAAAAATTGCTTAAAATGGATCGCTACGAATGGCCATTACCGTTGCTCAGAAATCTATGGGAAACACTGGCAGATGTGAGTAGTTGCCGTAAAATTTCTGATGAGCATCATGGATTGTGGCTAAACTTGGCAGGATTTTGCTTAAGACCTGGCTATGGACTTACGCTGGATGATTGGCGAATTGATAAAGCATGGAGTATCGTTAAATTACGTGATTTAATGGAAATTGAAACTCAACATGGAAGAGCAGAATGGTTCACTTTCTGGCGAAGAATCTCTGGAGGACTTAGTAGCATTCGTCAAAATAAGATTGTAAAATTTTTGATGCCAATAGTTGAAAAATATCATCCAGATAGAAAAGAGCTCGGTGCAGGTGAATATGCGCAAATGTGGAGATTGCTTGGAGCCCTTGAATGTATTGATGAGCCAACAAAGGTTACACTTGCCAACATAGCGCTGGCAGAGCTTGAACTGAAAGGTGTAGATTGCTGGAGTTCGAGTATAATTTTTGCCATAGCAAGAATAGGCACAAGGGTGCCAGCCTCCGGGCAGATGAATGCAGTTTTAGCACCTGATATTGTTGAAGGCTGGCTGGATAAATTGCTCACTTTTGAAAAGCATACCAGAGATTCTTTAACGGCAATAATGCAGCTTGCCAGAAGAACCGGCGATAGATATCGTGATATATCTGAAGAAATGAGAGAAAAGGTGTTAAAAAAACTTACAGAACAAAATGCCCCACCGCACTTACTTAAGCTTGTAAAAGAAGGTGGCAAGCTTGAAGAAGAGCAAACCTTCATTATCGGTGAAGCATTGCCACCCGGCTTATCTATAAGTATATAACATCCATTACTTGAGTTTTCTTACTTACAATAAGTCACAAATTCCGATTTAGGAATTAGCTTGAAGATGCAAAACATATTTTATATTTTTCTGATAAAAGTTTTTCTTTCAAATGCGCCCGTAGCTCAATTGGACAGAGCTTCTGACTTCGGATCAGAAGGTTGCAGGTTCAAGCCCTGCCGGGCGTAAATAAATCAATCAGCCAATAGCTTCATTTATAACATCTGCCAGATGTTCTGCTATTTTATTTGTTGCGGAGGCATCAAAACTTTCCACCATGACCCGGCAGATAGATTGTGTTCCTGAATATCGTACCAGGACTCTACCTTTGCCAGCGAGTTGTTTTTTAGCTTCCTCTATTGCTTTTTGTACCGTTGGCAGACTTTCAAGAGGCGGCTTATTTGCCACAGGCACGTTAATTAATCGCTGAGGCGCTGGCGTCATAATTTTTGAGAGTTCAGATAGTGTTTTATTTTTCTTTTGCATTATTGCCAGAAGCTGCAGAGCGGAGATTATGCCATCGCCGGTTGTGTGATGATCGAGGAAAATGATATGTCCTGAATCTTCGCCGCCAAACGAAGCATTTTTTTCTAGCATCATTTTAATGACGTAGCGATCCCCCACATCCGCATCTTCGACCCT
The DNA here is from genome assembly GCA_964491945.1 of uncultured Verrucomicrobiota bacterium. Classification (GTDB taxonomy): domain Bacteria; phylum Verrucomicrobiota; class Kiritimatiellia; order JAAZAB01; family JAAZAB01; genus CAZBHO01. Next base: position 13,710 of record CAZBHO010000040.1, read on the forward strand.
GATATCAAGTTCGTCCATAGCTTTTCTGAAGCCGTAGTTGCTCATTGGAGTGGCTATTACAAGATTGTTTTTTAACGTTCCTGTTTCTTTCATATATTTTGCACATATAGCCATAATATAATCGCCAGAAAGTTTATTACCTTTTTCATCAACTGCCACTATGCGGTCGCCATCGCCATCAAAGGCAAGGCCAACATCTGCGCGATATTCAATAACCTTTTGAGAAAGCTCTTCAGGATATAGAGCGCCGCAACGGTCATTTATGTTTGTCCCATTTGGATGGTCATGGATGGTAATAACATCGGCGCCAAGTTCGGAAAAGATTATAGGAGCAACCTTATAAGTTGCGCCATTTGCGCAATCAAGCACTATACGGATCCCTTCCAGAGAGAGCTCATCTGGAAAGGTATTTTTGCAGAAAACGATATATCTGCCAAGCGCATCATCTATACGGAATGCTTTGCCTACTGCATCAGCGGTTGGTCTGATATCTTTTATTTTATCTGTAGTAACCAGATTTTCTATTTCATGTTCCATTTCATCGGGCAACTTAAATCCATTACGTGAAAAAATTTTGATGCCATTATCTTGATATGGATTGTGAGAGGCTGATATAACAATGCCGGCATCTGCTTTCATACTGCGAGTAATAAACGCTATGCCGGGCGTTGGCATAGGGCCAACAAGCAGCACATCCACGCCCATAGAGCATATGCCGGCAGTCAGAGCATTTTCTATCATATATCCGCTAATGCGTGTATCTTTTCCAATAAGGATACGATGTCTATGATTGTGTTTTTTGCACACATACGCCGCTGCTCGTCCGATGGCAAGAACCGTTTCTGATGTCATTGGCTCAATATTAGCCACACCTCTAACACCATCTGTTCCAAATAATTTACGCATATTACACCTCTATTTTTCAATAACCTTTTCTTTTTGTACTGGTGGCTGCCACAATCCGCTTATATGTTCAACCATCTTTTGCAGCCATTTTGTTGTTTCCGCTTTTGTTTCGGCATTAAGCGTTTTTATAAAAGCGGAATATGTTTGATTTTTAGCCTGTCCTATTGCTGTGGCAAGCAAGGCAGGAACCCTGCTATTCTCATTATCGTACAAAAGTTTTCTTATTATCGTTCTTATCTTTGCCCAGCGTTTCATAAAAGCTTCTTGCTCTTTCCTAAATTTTTCAGCAAGCTCCGGCTCAAGTGAGCGATTGAGCTCTACTGAATTGGGCATCTTTTCCGCAAGCTCATTAAGACGTTTTATTCGTTCTTCAAGTATGATATCAAATACAGATAGCGCTCTATCCAGACAGGCTTTGCTGAACATATCGGCTTGCATAAAGATGCTTCTTACATTTTTATACCAGCACTTTAAAGCGCTTATGTTGCCTATATAAATTAAATTGTTCGTAACGATGCGCGCAATGCTGCGATAAGCACCCTGCTTATAGGGTTTTAAGCCTGATTTAACCTCTTGTGGAATAACAAGCTGGCAGGGCTGCAAAACATCTTCTCTTAATACGTATCCTGCGGCAACGATTGTGCCAAAAGCCACTCGTAATGGACCCACTGCTCCGCCTTGCCCACCAAGAAAAATTGGTGGCTGATCACGAAGCACGCCATGCGGCACGTCTCCAAACAAAGATGCTGTTGCCTTATCTTGATGAGGAGTGAAATTGAAATGGATATATGAAGAGCCAACTTCGCTGTGGTGTTTTGAGCTTGTTCCTCCAGAAAAGAGAGCATCGCAAAAATTTATCAAGCTGCCCATAACTGAATAAGAAAGAAGCACCGTTTGTTTGAGCCCCACCGCATGAGCCACAGAGCAATCTTCTTCCAACAGTGTTCCAGCCCTTATATGAGCGCAGCTGCCAATAGAAGCGCCATCAAGAAAAACGGAATCTGATGCGTAGCCCCCTGCAAAATTCACTTTATTGCCTAAAGCACAGTTTTCTATTGTTACGGGTGCTTCAAAGCCTATTTTTGAATCCTTGCCTATGTAAGTATCTTCCCCAATAATTCTGCAGCATGGAAATATGATGGTTCCCGCTCCTATACGGTTTGGTTGGATTTTTTCATCTATATAAGTGGAATACGGCTCAAGAATTTTTACACCAGCTGAAGCGAACTTTTGATGTCTTTCGGCATCCATAACAATTATGATTACAGATAACGTTGAACAATTTTTTCCATTTTTTCTTCGTTCTGTTCTATGCTCTCCATCATTTTAAATTGCACACGCGCCCTCTCAAGGTTGTGGTTTTCTCTATGAATTTTGAAATAGGTATCTCCTGAAAGATAATCGGAAAGGAAACGAATACCTATAGTGAAAGTGATTAATTTGCCGGCAACCACCAGATTTTTTGCTTCAAGCGGAGTTAAAAAGCTTGCTGCTGTTTCAAGATAACCTTTTGTAAGAGCTTCAAACATATGCAGTTCCACTTTCACTTTGCTTAAATCTCTCTCATCTTCTGCGCAAAAGCGTGTGGTGGTTCTGACCATATCGCCAAAATCATATAGAATGCTGCCCGGCATCACCGTATCCAGATCTATCACGCAGATCCCAGCTCCTGTTCTTTTATCCATAAGCACGTTGTTGACTTTTGTATCATTATGTGTCACACGTTGCGGGATTGCACCTGTTTCCAGCAAAGAAGTTATAGCAGAGGTCAAAGGTTTCCTTTCTAGACAAAAATCTATTTCATTCTTACAGGTCTTTGCTCTATTAAACGCATCTTTTTCAATTGCTTCTTCTAAAGTTGAGAATCGGCGCGGCGTGTGATGAAAAAAAGGAATTGTCTCATTGAGTTTTTTGCCGTCAAAATCGGCTAATTCCGCTTGAAATTTGCCAAACGCTTTTGCGGCGTTATATGCTTCCTCTGGTTTTGAGCATACATCCACAGAGATGGTATCCCTTATAAATATGTACATTCGCCAGTAATTGCCATTCTTATCGTAATAAAAATTTTTGCCATCTTTTGTGGGAATAACAGTTAATGCTTCACGATCTGGCTCAGCACCTTTTCTTGCTTTAAGTTTGGATTGCAAATGAGAAGTTATCGCCACTATATTTTCCATAAGTTGTGGCGGATTTTTGAAGATATTGTGATTAATCCTTTGTAATATATATTTATCATAGTTTTGGAAAGGTGTGTTCAGGAGTACAAGGTAAGTATCATTTATGTGTCCTGTGCCGTAAGGCTCAGCTTTTAGAAAGGCGCCTTCTATTGCGAATTGTTCGGTAACTTTTTGTAAGGTTGAAATATCGTGTTTCATAAATCAAACGAATTTATTAAAGCACTGTAAATATGTCAATAGAACATTATAGCACTCAAAAACCTAATTATTCAGCATATCCTTCAGGATGATTTTTATGCCAAAGCCAGGCACTTTCAACTATTTTTTCTATGGCACTATTTTCTGGCATCCAACCAAGCGTGTGTTTGGCTTTTGTATAATCCGCCACAAGCAACGGTGGATCGCCCGGCCTACGTGGGGCGATTATAACGTTGACTTTTCTGCCTGTAACATTCTCAACTGCATTGACCACCTCTTTAACGGAGTACCCTGTGCCTGTGCCAAGATTGAAAGCACCTGTAACATCTTTTATCAGAGCAAGCCAATGCGCATTAGCAAGATCAACGATATGGATATAATCTCGTATGCAGGTTCCATCTTTAGTAGGATAATCATTCCCGAAGATAGAGAGAGCTTTTGTTTTGCCCAGCACCATCTGGATAATGTTGGGAATAAGATGGGTTTCTGGCTTGTGATCTTCACCATACCTTCCTGTTGCGCCGCAGGCATTAAAATATCGCAAAAAGACAGGTTTAAAAGCATGCACTTTCTGATACCACGACAATATCTTTTCAAACATTAGCTTGGATTCACCATAGGGATTTTCTGGATTTTGAGGCGCCTCTTCTTTTATTGGAACTGCATCAGGCTGCCCATAAGTTGCGCAGGTGGAAGAAAAGACAATTTTTTTAACATTGTTGCGAAGCATTGCTTCTGCAAGGTTTATGCCGCCTGTAACGTTGTTTCTAAAATAAATTTCAGGATTTGCCATTGATTCACCAACCAACGCATAAGCGGCAAAGTGCATCACAGCATCGGGCTGCGTTTGAGTTATTGCGGCAAGAATTTCATCAAAGTTCCGTAAATCGCCTTTGATAAATTGCGCTTTATTATCTATTGCTGCTTTATGTCCACGCTCAAGGTTATCAAAAACCACAACTTCACAACCTTTATTGAGCAGGAATTCCACCGTGACACTTCCTATATAACCTGCCCCGCCAGTGACAAAAACTTTCATAAAACTCCTTTAATTCACCCACTCTGTTATTGCCGCCATAGCTGCGCAATCCACTATATCATCAACGGAGCAACCTCTGGAAACATCATTAAAAGGTCTGCGCAAACCCTGTATCAGAGGTCCTATTGCAGTGGCGCCTGCAAGGCGCTCTGTTGCCTTATACATTGTATTGCCGCAATTTAAATCAGGGAATATCAGTACATTTGCTTTTCCTGCAATTGGAGATGAAGGACATTTTTTTGCTGCCACTTCAGGAATTATTGCAGCATCAAATTGAAGCTCACCATCAATTTTTAGATCTGGTGCCATCTGCTTTGCTTTTGCAGTGGCTTCTATGACTTTATCTATGATGGGATCTTTTGCTGACCCTTTTGTAGAACAACTTATCATGGCAACTCTTGGTTCATCCCCTGTTAAAGCTGCGTAGGTTCTGGCAGTGGTCACGGCTATTTCGGCAAGTTGCTCACTATTAGGATTGATATTTAATCCGCAATCAGCGTAGAACAAAGCACCATTATATCCCCACTTTGAATCTTTTAATTGCATAATGAAATAAGAAGAAGCTGTTTTAATTCCCGGCGCTGTTTTAAAGAGTTGCAAGGCAGGTTTGGTTTTGGAGGCTGTGTCGTGATTGTAGCCTTTTGGATTGCCACCACCAGAAACGTAACCGTGCGCATCGCCCGCGCAAACCATAGCAGCGGAAAAAACGCATGTGTCTTTCAACCACTGGCGCGCCTGTTCTTCTGTTAAGCCTTTATTTTTTCTAATTTCAACAACAATTCTCACATAATCTTCAAATCTTTTGTGAGTTTCAATATCCACTACTTCAACACCTGTTAAATCTATATTTTCAGCTTTAGCCAATTCCTCAATTGCTTTTTTATTGCCAACAAGAATGGGCAGAGCATAACCTGTTTGAACCAGTTTTGCCGCAGCGCGCAGGTTGCGTGGGTCATCACTTTCCGTTAAACATATTTTGCGCTTCAATTGTTTTGCTTTATTTCGTACCTTTTCCAACACAGTTTCTGCCATAGCTTTTATCCTTTCTTAAAAACTAATGCGATTGAAGGAGCCTTGTGGTTTCTCTTGCGATCATAAGCTCCTCATTTGTTGGGATCACCATAGCCACTGGATGAGAACCAATTTTGGTGATAATTGTTTCGTTCTTTTTATTTTTTTCGTGATCAAGCTCAAGACCAAGAAAAGATAGTTTCTCGCACACCATAGCACGGATACGTGGAACATTCTCGCCAATTCCAGCTGTAAAGATCAAGGCATCAAATCCATTTAAAACTGCCGCATAAGCGCCCACATATTTTACCAATCTATGCACAAAGACCTCCAGCGCAAGTTTTGCCTGTTCATTGCCATTTTCTATTGCTTTAAGAATATCCCTCATATCATTGCTGCCAATGCCTGCTATTCCCAACAACCCACTCGATTTGTTAAGAAGTTTATCAACATCCTCAGGTTTATAACCTAATCTCAACAGGTGCAATATGATTGCCGGGTCAATATCGCCACAACGTGTGCCCATAACCAGTCCTTCAAGCGGCGTAAGCCCCATGCTGGTTTCCTGCACTTCACCGCGATTTATCGCCGTTATACTACAACCATTTCCAAGATGAGCTGTAATAATTTTTAAATTTTCGAGAGGCTTGCCAAGCACCTTTGCTCCAGTTAAAGCAACGTAGTGATGCGATGTGCCATGAAAGCCGTAGCGGCGTATCTTGTTTTTAGCGGCAAGATCGTGCGGAATTGCATAGGTGTAGGCAGCTGGTGGCATAGTTTGATGGAAAGCGGTGTCAAAGACTGCCACCATCGGAGTATGCGGAAAAAGATGCTCACAGGCTTCTATCCCTTCATAGTTTGGAGGATTATGCAAAGGCGCCAGACTGTAGCAATCCATAATAATTTGCTTGATTGCAGGAGTAATAATTTGCGATCCAGAAACATATGGACCACCATGCACCACACGATGCCCTATCCCTTTTATCTCGGAAAGATCATCTATTACTCCCGTATCCTTATCCATCAAAGCCAAACACGCCTGCGATATTGCCGCTTCATAAGAATTTGCAGAAATATCCTGTTCTATTTTCTGCCCTTTATTGTTTGAGTATTTAATAAATGTGCCAGATGAATTTATGCGTTCTATAAGCCCTTTTGCAAGAAGCAGCTCTCCATCGCTCTCATACAATGTGAATTTTACCGAAGAGCTCCCCGTGTTCACAACCAGTATTTTCATAAAAACTAAACTCCATTCTAAAAAATATCCTGCACAAAATTACGAAGACTAGACAAACGGTATAATAAGTTAACAGCATTTTGAAAAATGTGCAAGTAGATTTGATTTGCTTTGTGGAATTGATAGTATTTGTATTAAATGAGATAGTAAAAAATGTTTTATCCTTAAGGTAGTGAAAAATTCTATGGGAAAATAAGTGGTAGATATTTTCCACTCTCAATAAGTGCTGATAAATTTTGAAGTGGTTTTTCCAACCAATGACAATTAAGAGAACACATGGAAACTTATTGATCAAGCCTTGTTTAATTCTTTCTCTCAACTCCTCTGTGCCCTCTGTGGTGAATTTTTCGTACTCTGGCCTTTTAAGTCTTTCCTGATTTAATTTGGCTTACGATTATTAACCACAGAGAACACAGAGAGGATCAAAAAATTTTTTTAGTAACCTCAATAAATTAAGCTTTGCCTTAAATTCTATTCCTTCCTCTGTGTTTTTCTCTGGGAAGCTCTCATGCCCTCTGTGATGAAGTTTTCTGCTTCAAAAATCTATCAGCACAACTATATTTACTCACTAATTTACTGCACTGTTTTCTTCCAGCTCGCCTCATCGCCACTGCCGCTCGCTCCTGACCACACAGGCTTTCCTAATGGCCACCTGCACCCTGCCGGCTTCGGTATAGCCTTGAAACTCACCTCACTTCCCACAGCCATAACTATCGGATCAATAGCCTCAATATATCCATCTCTTAGCATCTCTTTCACATCTCATCATCCTCATATCTTAGGTTTTGGCTTCCACTCAGGTGGCAATTTCTCCTCCGGCACATTATACTCATTCGTATCTATTCCCCACCTCTTCAACTCCTCATAAAACACACGCTGTTGTCCTATTCCAATATAAGATATAGGTACGGTAATAACATCAAACTCATTTTGTGTATTTTCTCCATGTATTAATGATAATTTTCCATATAAGATCCAATAACAGCCTGTTTTAATATCTACCCCCCACATATGTTTAAACGATATAATCCGACAAATCAGATTAGTATTAAAGCTTATCCTCTCGACACTATTACTACCCAATTTATAAACGTCGCTATTCATCATAAATAACTTAGCACAACTAGTATCTTCTATAGAACACAAAACACTGCCACTTGTTTCTCCTTTCTCTAAAACAGTAAAATTAATCGATGAAGAAAAAATATTACTTATCCCTTCTACTTTCCCTATAATTAAATATAGAGCATCATTTGTAAGCACAAGCTTCTCTACTCTTCTTCCATCTAATAATGGTATCCCACGCATATTATATTCTATTACATTATTACCTATAATATTGGAATCGCTTTTAACCTTACTATTAAGAATAAATAATATCAATAATACAACTACAACAATCCTTCTCATCAAAGTTCTCCTTCGCTTACGGAACAACAGTATGATAAATAAAAAATGGAGGAATTAAATCTGATATAGAATTTGCTCTTTCTTCTAAATTACTCTTTAGGTTATTTATTTCAGTATTCTCGCAAGAACAATAATAATTTAATGTATTAGACACATAACTACTTAATATTGTAAAATTACTTGCTGTCATTCCAACTATAAGTTGTTCAAATTCATCTTTGTCGTAAAACTTATGTCCATCAAAACCATTATCAAAATCTCTCTTGTGCTGCTCCTCATGCGCTTGTATCTTCGCATAAAATTGTGATGTAGGTTTGAAAAAGTTCGTTACCATAGCATCAACCCTATCCCACCTGGCCACTCCAACCACTTCATACATACCATCAGCATTGGTAATATATAAAGGCTCACAATTGGTACAATATGGTGCAGAACAAACTCCACCTGTAGGAAAAAGTTTCACATAAAAATCTGCAGGAATGTTGTTGCTTACCACAATGCTCCTAACACTAGCTTCACAATTTATACCATACCACGCACTCAAACTGTTACCCGGCGGAGGAACCAACGAATACCAGTGCCCATTCAATACCCTAGTCACCTGATTGCCTACCTGCTCAAAATTAACCACAGGCTCATTATACGCAGGCTCTCCCCACTCCGCACTCCACCTATAACTACTCGCTACTACACCTTCAGGCTTAACCCTAGCAACCAATGGCATACTATCCTCGCCATCATATACACTACCTGCAAAATTCTCTATCTCTAACTTAACAAACGCCAGCTCACTACTTTCTTCCTCCAACCAGTAATTCTTATAATAATTACACCTCACCTTCAACCTCCCCTTCACTTATATGTTTTAACACTCTAATCTTACATTTATCCACTGTATCTTATCCCATTAAAACCTACCAAATCAAGCATAAATATTTAAAACAACAATCTCCATCACAGTCTAGTATCAATAATTACACTATTTAAACCATTTCTGAGATGGATGAAAAACGTGCGCCCTGACACCTATCCCTTCGCTTATAAAGAAAATAAGAGAATTATAATCTATCCACCACGAAACCCCTTCCCACCACTTACTGTGTAGTAATGTTTTCTTATAATACAGATACCCCTCCCCTTTCTTTTCTACGCGCTCAAATACAATCCTTTTTATCATATCAGCGTCACGTAAAAACCGATCTATATTATTACTCACAACACCCATTACTTTCCCTTTGCTAAATCCCTCCTCAAACCATTTACCGTCTTCTTTATAAATCACTACTGTCATAGCCGCTCGTATAGAACATATCTGTATAGTATACCCATTAACCTTATATCGCAAACGTATACAATCGTAACCATTACTCACACCTACATCATTATACCCTAATGTTAATGCCTCTTTTTTTAAAAAATCATCAATATTAGTTATTACTACACTACCACAACCCAATGCTAACACTTCTATCTTAGGTAGATCCTCAACTACAGGAACCCACTCCTCTTTCAATATCCGATTCATCCACCCATATGTGGCCACAAAAACAGTAAATGGTAATTGCTGAAAAACCTGATATGAAGACATTCTTAGCCTTTCATATTCTTTCTTAAACTCGCTAACAAAATCATTCCTATCTAAATCCAATTCCCATTTACATCTTCTTACCATCTCTTCATCAGGCCACAATACCTGCCAATACCAAAAACTATCTATATATTCTTTTAATTGTTCTATATTACCTTTACACTTTTCGTATACCACCTCAACCCTACCCTTACCATATCTAACTTCTGGATATGGATGTTCGTCTCCTACACTACTTCCAATCGTGTTAATTTTTAGTCCTATTACTAACACTATGATGAAAACTAACTCCATTTCATTCTTCATCTTCATGGTATTACTCTCCTTTACCTTTATGGTTTTGGAACAGGATAAGGTCCTGGATTTGTACAAGGCACCGTACTTACCCACGCCTGATAATTTCCATCGTTAGGATCGTTATGCCCCAACCACTCCCTTAATATCTCTATCGGACTGCCCTTATGCACCTTCACCGCATAACAAATATCCCCTACCTTACATACAGCTTCCCAGTTGTTCCAGCCTCCAGCTGACCATACATATATCTGTTCTAGACCATGCACATTACAATTCCTACTCTCCCACGACACAGGACTACTAGAATAACAATTCGTATCACTAGACCCATACACATACCCTATCTCACCATCACACCCCAACATCCTTAACGCTAATCTCATGAAGTTCGCAAGGTCTATACACTCCCCCTCATAATTACCTCCTGCCATCAATAACCATAACGGATCAGGTGAATCAGCACCTAACCTAAATATCGGTGGATCATTCCCTAACTCACTGTATATCTTATCCGCTATCCCATTCAAATCGCTCTCCCCTGCCGCTACCTCACAACACCACCTAATACGCCTCTCTGTAACCTCACTACCATACGGCTCACCATACGTAACATATACCTTGTGCGGTCCACTACTCCCCAATACCCATCCATCACATTCCCCAGCTACCACACGCCAATCAATATCTCCCTCTAATACACCAACCACTCCAGGCAACACACCTCCTCCACTCACATCAACAACCTGCGTACCACCATCAGATATATTATAACCACTCTCAAAATTAAAATAATCTGCACCTCCTATACCTACAACCTTATACCTAACCCCACCAGGCTCAACACACACCCCTACCTCTCCCATAACTGTACTCCCCTTACTGTGCGTAATAGGATTGTTCCTCCCACTACCAGCAATTCACTCAGGCTCATCATAATTACTCCCAGCATCACTCCAGTCACTATTGTTATCCTTTAATTTATTCTTACCTCCACCTTGATGATCACTGGTAAATTGCACATATACTAAATCAGCAACAAATGACAATACACCACGACTAATCACATTCCCACACTCAGCACTAACTATATTTGTCCCCACATCAACAAAAATCTCTCTCGCCTCATCACCACTGCCGCTCGCTCCTGACCACACAGGCTTTCCTAATGGCCACCTGCACCCTGCCGGCTTCGGTA
>CAZBHO010000041.1:0-23807 GCA_964491945.1 uncultured Verrucomicrobiota bacterium
GATAAATATAAGAAAAGAAGTCATCTTGAGCAGTAATTTTTAAATTCAATGAATTAAGCAGCCAAATGCGATACAACCCTTCAAAGATAAGATGACTATCTATCTTAACTTTTTTGCCACTAAACACTATTTTATCAGCAAAACCACCAGTAATAACAATGCTAACATTTAAACAATTTTTAAACTCTTTGCTTTCTATTGCCTCCAATACTCCATATAACATGGCAGGATAGCCATATATAAGAGATGCCAGCATAGCATCTTCCGTGTTCTTACCCACAACTGGCACGTTGCTATTAAGTGAGGTGATGCCAATTTTAGGAAGCTTTGCTGTTTTTTCTGCCATATAATTCAGGAAAAGCGCTGGTCCTGGTGCAATCACCCCGCCAATAAACTCTTTTTTAAAATTCACTACGTCAAACGTTACCGCTGTGCCTATATCAACAATAATCATTGGCGCCTTATATTTGACTATCGCAGCACTTATGTTAGCAATACGATCTGCCCCAAGTGTATGCATCGCAGGATATTTAGCTTTAAACCCTAACTTCAACTTAGATGTGAGAAGAAGCGGATTAAAAGCTTTTAACATCTTAAGCCATAGGCTATTTTGCGCTGGCACAACAGAGCTTATAATGGCACCATCTATCACCCTCATCTTTCTCAAAAGTTTTGCAAGCAAAGAAGATACCTTCTTTTCACTCGTTTGAGCAGTAAACATCCTGGATAAAGCAATCACATTGCCTCTTCGCACAATTGCAACAGCTGTGCTGGTATTGCCCACATCAACAGCTAATATCGTATATGTTCTTAAAATATCACTCACGGAAAAGCTCTATATCCTGCAGCATCCTCAATTATCTGTTCAATACCTGTGTGCAATGCTCTCATATATAAAGCATCAATAGTTTGCAGCAATTTTATCAACACATCATCAACGGAAGTTTTAACTCCTTCCATTAAAAGCGAAGTAGGCACCTTATTGTATTCCATTCCGTAGAAATCAGATTCTTTATGTAAAACATTTATCCCTATCCCCATAACGCAGAACACAATCCTTCCCCCTTGATAACAATTTTCAGTTAATACTCCTGCTATCTTTTTGTTTTTCAACTCAACATCATTAGGCCATTTGATTTTTATATCCCTTAATTTTAAACTTTCCAACACTCTCACCACAGAAAGCGCAGCCAGCATCGGCAAAAATGAGGCTTCTGCAAACGTCCAGTCTGGTCTTAAAAGTATGGAAACATATAACCCCATACCTTTCTTTGAAAGCCAACTTTTGCCCATCCTGCCACGCCCAGCAATCTGCTCTTCTGCCCATACAACCGTACCTTCAGTGGCACCAAGATGAGCCACTTTCTTCAGCTCATCATTCGTGGAAGAAATTCTTTCAAAAAAAAACAATGGGTGCCCTACTCTGCAACTTTCCACTGACTTCGCTATTCTACTAATTCTCTTGCCTGCATTATCAATCATCTATAATCTCCAATGAAAGATCAGCGGCAATTGCAGAATGCGTTAAGCATCCAAGAGAAATTGCTGTGACACCTGTTTTAACGTATTGCCCTATATTTTTAAGATTTATTCCACCAGAAGCTTCTATAAGACAGCGCTTGCCGCAAAGCTTTACGCACTTTTTAATCAAGTCTGGAGACATATTATCCAATAAGATCCAATCTGGATTAGCCTGCAAAGCATCTTTTAATTCCTCCAAATTTTCCACTTCCACTTCTATTTTTAATCTCGGATATTTTCTCCGAGCAATTTGAATTGCTTCTGCAAGCGTCTTGCAGCCCAGAAGCTTTCTGTGATTATCTTTAATTAAAATCATATCATATAATCCCATTCTATGGTTTGTTCCACCACCACAACGCACAGCATATTTTTCAAGCTCCCTTAAAGTTGGCGTGGTCTTTCTTGTATCAAGAATTTTGACACCAAAATTTTTTGCAATAGCTACAAATTTATTTGTTATAGTGGCTATTCCACTGAGACGCTGCATAAAGTTTAGAGCAGTACGCTCGCCTGTAAGAATGGTTTTTGCTCTACCTTTTAGTTGCATAATCACATCGCCCGCCCTTGCCACCCTGCCATCTCTAATTTTTATAGTGCACTTGAGATTTTTATCCAGCGTTTTAAAGAGAACCCTTGCGATATCTGTTCCACACACCACACAATCGCCTTTTGCAATTATCACCGCCTTCTTGATTAGGGAAGGTGGAACCAAAGCATTAGTTGTGACATCTCCAGAGCCAATATCTTCTTGCAACGCATAACGTATAAGGTTTTGTATATCTCTATTTGCTGTTTTCATACCTTCTAATAAAAACTGCGAACACACCTAAATCCAAAAGAAGGTGTGCTTTCGTGTGGCTTGTAATAATGCCTGTATGAACATCTAAAGAAAAATGAAAAAGAACTGTTCCATGAACCCCCACGCAAAACTTTAAACTCACCAGTAAGTGGACCTAAAGGATTTTCCACAGGTTCTGATGGATATTTTCCAAACCAATCCCAGCACCACTCAAAAGCGTTCCCCATAACATCATACAACCCATAATCATTGATGCGCCCTTTGTAGAAACCAACTGGCGTTGTTCCATTATCAAAAGGATCACCACTATCCTTTGCGTTTAAATACTCTATATTGAACTTTTCACCAAAAGCAAATCGCCTGCCTTTAATTGGCCCTCTTGCCGCACACTCCCACTCGGCTTCCGTTGGCAACCTGTATCCATCTGCCCTCGTATCAACGCAATAGTTATTGATCATAATAGTTCCAACTCTATAAACGTTCGTTTGCATTTTATCGGTATAATAAACAGGAGTTAACCCCTCATATTCAGAGCGAGCATTGCACCACTTAACGCAATCAAACCACGTAAGCCCCACAACAGGATGATCGCCAGAAAGCTTATTACCTTTTACAGAGTACCCACACAAGCCGGGCGCAAGATCGGGATAGCCATTTGTTAACCCCCATTCGCGTATGCGCACATAATAATAATATGGCACCTCATACACATCTATGAGAAAAGATCTAAGCTTCACTTTGTGCTGTGGCAATTCATCTGCTGTGCCCTCATACGGATACGGATTGCCCATTAAAAATTCATTGGCTGGAATAAGCACCATACCTGCAGGGGTGGTCAAAACCTTTATCTTGCGCACTTCAGGAACCCTTACCTTACCATCACCACCTTCAGAAGGTACAGCAGGCTCCGCACCCCAACTATGATACAATTGACCTGTAACCTGAACAGAAGTTGGAACCTGCCCACTGGATATGGTTGCCCCATCCCACAGGTTACTTACATTCTTTGTTGCTCCGCTATAATAGGCAACAGAAAAAAAGATAATACAATAAACTATTTTGACTATCAAACCCATATTGCCTTTAAGTTATACGTGTTCTTCTTTATCGCAAAAAGACTAATAAACTTCAAGTATTTTTAGCCCAAATAGAGAATGTTGTATTGTTATTGTGGGATTGATAGCATTGGATTAGAAGGGGGTAATAAGAAATTCACCTTCTGGTTTTTTAAGCCTTTCACGATTTAATTTGGCTTACCATTCTAGCCAGTGCAACAGCTTCATTAAGAGTTATCCAGATAAGAAGGTGCACCTTCCATCCACAAACTAATTTCCAAAATGAAAATAAGCGGCACAGGTGCCCTCGCTTGAAACCATACATGCGCCAACAGGCGTTTCAGGAGTGCATTTCTTTCTAAAAAGCTTGCATTCTTTAGGTGTGCTGCTTCCACGCAATACATCGCCACATCTACAACCTGCTGGCTCCTTTCTTTGAAGCGGCTTAATGACACCAAACTTTTTTGCCGCATCAAGAGCACTATACTTATTGCGGATATTTAACCCACTTCCCTTTATCTCGCCAAGCCCTCTCCAAAAGGCTGATGCTTCCTCAAAAACCTCATACATAATTCTTCTTGCCTTTACATTACCTTCCTCCTTTACTGCTCTTGGATAGGCATTTTCCACAAAGGCATCACTGCTGGCAATTTGCTTTAAGGCAGAGGCTATCCCTCTAGCTATATCAAACGACTCAAAACCAGTAATGACGCATGGGGTATGGAACTTTTCTGTAATAGGTTTATAAGGCAACGTGCCTATGATGGCACTTACGTGTCCGGGACACAAAAAAGCATCAATCTTTACTTCTCCACTTGAAAGTAAAGTCATCATAGCCTGTGGCATTGTTTTATGAGCGGAGAGAACAAAATAATTTGAAAGTTTTTTGCGACTGGCTTCTATAATGCTCCATGCCACAGTTGGTGTTGTGGTTTCAAAGCCAACCCCTAAAAAGATAACGTTTTTCATAGGATTATTCTCTGCAAGCGCCACAGCATCCAGAGGTGAATACAGAACTTCAACTCTGGCGCCTTGTGCTCGTGCATACTCTAATGAACCATTTGAGCCCGGAACCCGGAGCATATCGCCGAATGTGGCAATGATGGTATCTTGCTCTTTTGCTATAGACATTGCAAAATCAACAAAGGAAATATCTGTTACGCAAACCGGGCAGCCCGGACCTGATATGAGTTCCACATTTTCAGGCAGCAACGTTCTTAAACCACTTCTAAATGCGCTTACAGTATGTGTTCCACAAACTTCCATTATTTTTATTTTCCGGCCAATTTTTCCAGCAAGGGTATGAATGGAGGCGAGCTGATTTTTTAAGGATAGATCTTCTGTTCTCATTTAAAAATTAATACCTTTAACAAGTTCAAAAAACTCTTTTGCATCTTCCTGACTCCACTTTCTTATAGCGAAACCTGCGTGCACCAACACGTAATCGCCGACTTTTGGTTCCTCAATGAATGCAATGTTGACATCTCTCTTGATGCCATCGGCATCCACTATCGCCATCTGCTCATTTTTGATTTCAACTATTTTTACCGGCACTGCAAGGCACATAAGTTTTTCTTTCTATCAGTTTTCTCTCTATTCAAGATATGTTCGCAAGCGCCACCGCCACTTGCCCTAAAGAGATACCTGCATCATTAGGTGGAACTCTTTTGTGAAGAAAAACACAAAATCTATTGTTTTGCAAGACTTTTTTCTGCAAATTAATAAGCAGCCCATTCTGAAAGCAACCGCCTGAAAGACAAACTTTGTTTATTCCGGGATATCGTTTTGCAATTTTAACGCACATATCAGCAAAAGCCTTTGCTAATGTGAAGTGAAATTTTAAAGCTATCTGTGGCTTTTGCTTTTTAGAAAGGATATCTTCAACAATTGCCGTCAGCATTTTTGAAAAATCTATTTCTAATAGATCATTGTTTCTTTGCAATTCAAATGGATAAGAATCGGGTTCAAAATCGGAACCTGCCGCACTTTCAGCCAAATGCTGCAACCTTATGGCAGCCCTACCCTCATAAGAAACATCTTCGCCAACTCCAAGCAAAACTCCAAGCACATCAAAAAGCCTGCCTGCGCTGCTAGTAAGGGGCGTATTTATTTGCTGGAGCAACATAGTTTTGATATTTGCTCTTTCCGATAGAGTTAGAAAAGGAAATAATTTTTGCGCAATTTTATCTGCTTCTTCTGGAATAGCTTCCATAAGCCAGGCATAAGCAATGCGTTCAGGATGAAGTATGGCAAGTTCCCCACCCGGCAAAGAAAACGGCAAAATTCTTCCTGCTCTAACAAATTTTTTTAGAGAACACACAAGCAGCTCACCGCCCCATATCGTATTATCCGTGCCAAAGCCAGTGCCATCCAGTGCTATACCTAACACAGTTTCGTTTAAGCCATTTTCTGCCATACAGGAAGCTATATGAGCATGATGATGCTGCACAGAGATTTTTTTTAGGACATTATTTTTTTCATTGGCATATCTTGTGGAAAGATAGTCCGGATGCATATCGCAGGCTATGACCTTTGCTTTTATTTCAAGCAATTTTGAAAAATCTTCTATAGTTTCTTTAAAAAACTCATAGGCTGATAAATCATCAATATCACCGATGTGGGCTGACAAAAACGCTTTGTTCCCCCTTGTAAGGCAAACCACATTTTTTTGCTGTGCGCCACAGCCAAGCACGGGTTCACCGTTAACAGGCACTTCTATATGTTCAGGCACATAGCCACGTGAACGTCTTATCCATATGGGAATGCCAGACTGGAAACTCACCACAGAATCATCGCAGCGCCTTAAAATATCTCTGTTATGGATAAGAGCAAAGTCAGCAATTTTATTCATACACTCTCTTAATCCTGCATCATCAATCGCAATTGGCTCTTCAGAAAAATTACAACTTGTCATAATAAGTGGGCTTATTTCATTTAGTACCAAACGATGCAACGGAGTATAAGGCAGTATAGCTCCTATATCGTCGGTATCGGGCGAAATGTTATCTGGTAAGAAAGATGTTGGTTTTTTTTTCAGAATAACAATAGGCGCCGCTGGTGTGGCAAGCAGCTTCATCGCATCATCAGAACAAACACAATGCTGATTAATCTCATCGAAAGACTTAAACATAACAGCAAATGGCTTATGTGGTCTGTGTTTTCTTTCTCTCAAAGTAGCTATCGCAGATTCTTTTCTAGCATCACATGCAAGATGGAAACCACCAATTCCTTTTATGGCAATGATATTGCCCTGCTCAAGAAGCTCTGCCACCTTTTTGATAAGTTGCTTTACCTCATAACTATTTTGCCCCTTACATTCAAAAAGAAAGCGCCCCTTTCTAAAACTCACAAGCAAAATGCAAGGACCGCACTTTGCGCAAGCATTAGGTTGCGCATCAAACCTTCGGCTTGCAGGATCATTATATTCCCGGCTACATTCCGCACACATCTTAAATTTAGACATTGCTGTATTTTTTCTATCGTAAGGCAGAGCTTTAATGATAGTGTAGCGAGGGCCGCAGTTTACACAGTTAATAAAAGGATAATAATATCTTCTATCATCAGGAGAAAAGAGTTCCTTACTACATTCATCGCAAATAGCAAGGTCTGGCGGCATACCAACTTCCATGTCGCCAGAGCGTCGACTTTTTTCTATTAAAAAACCATTTTCTTTTGTTAAGATAGGGATAGGGCTCACATCAATACGCGTAATTATAGCCTGTTTTGGCGGGGCTTCTTGGAGCTTTTTAAAAAACCTCTCAATGGCATCCTTTTTTCCCTGTACTTCAATAAGAACACCTTCCGTAGAATTTAACACAAAACCAGTAAGATTTTCAGCACAAGCATACCTATAAACAGTTGGGCGAAACCCCACACCCTGCACTCTGCCAAGCACAGTAATACGTTTTCTGCAAACATCTAGCGCTGCCTTCTTTGAGTGTGGCATTTTAAAGAAGCTCCTCTACTTTTTTTCTTTTGTTTCTCTTGCAAATACGAAGCTACAAAATCAACCCATTTATCCACACCATCGCCAGTTTCTGCCGAGACCATAAAAACCGCAAGGTGTGGATTGATTTTTTGCAGATATTCAAGGCATTGTGTAAGGTTATATTTTAGATGAGGCATTAAGTCAATTTTTGTAAGTACCACAGCTTTTGCTTCTCTAAATAGCGTGGGATATTTAACTGGCTTATCTTCACCTTCCGTCACGCTTAAAACTGCTATCTTACCATCCTCCCCAATATCAAAATCGGCTGGACAAACCATATTGCCAACATTTTCAACCATAACCAGATCAAGTTTTTTAAGGTCAAGGTCAGAAAGCGCCTTATGAACCAATCTTGCCGTAAGGTGGCATGCGCCATCAGTAAGTAGTTGACTTACCTTACATCCAAGTTTTGCAAGACGTTCGGCGTCGTTGGTTGTGGCAACATCGCCTTCAAGAACTGCAAAGTTAGCTTTTGCTTTTAAGGCGGATATAGATGCTTCCAACAACCTCGTTTTGCCCGCACCGGGCGAACCTATCAAGTTAAACATTTTCACACTATTAGCCTGCAGCAATTTGCGTATGGCATTTGCCCACTTTTCGTTTTCTCCTAGAAGATTGTGATAAACATTTATTTTGATTTTTTTACTCATAAAATTTTCCTCCTATTTAAGTTCTAATTCAATGTTTTTGACGTAAAACTCCTTGCCTGAAACTATTTCAAGGTCAGTTTTTTCGCATTTTTTGCATATCATCCAGATATCATCAAGTTCTCCTTGCCAGCCACAATTTAAGCACTTTGCTTTAATAGGCAAAATATCTATCTTAAGCTTTGAGCCTTCCGCAACAGTGTCTTTGGTGGCAACTTCATAGGCAAAATCAAGATTTTCAGGAATAACCTGATGATATCTGCCTATGGCGATCTCTACAGCAATTACAGACTTAACTTTCTTTAACTTCTTTACTTCCTGCTCAATAGAGTAAACTATGTTTTGCGCAATACTTAACTCGTGCATAAAGATATTCTTTTCCTTAAAGATAACAGTATACCTCAAAAAATCAAGTATCCTAAAAATAGCAAGTCAAAAGATTATAGTCATTATACATTCACCATTTTTTCAATAACGTACAACAATTTCTGGCACATCTGCAATCTGGTAATAGCGCGCTTCATCATATTTAGTGCTGGTGGAATGTATTTGCTAAAATAGGCAGTCTCCTCTGCTGCCGCCAATCTGCCGTAAGCTCCAAGCGCTTGCGCCAACCTTTGAACTGCTGCTATATATAACAAGCTAGATGAAAGCTTTAAATAAGCTGGCACAATATCATTAAAATGATTTAAGAGCTCCATCTGCACATCTTCTGAAAGCGAAACATAAGGATCAAACAGCAATGCCGCAATATCATACGAGACAGGACCAAAGCGCATTCCTTGAAAATCTATCAAGTAAGGTTTCCTCTTATAAAAAAGGATATTGCTGGATTGTAGATCCCTATGAATAAGCACCTGCCTCTCTTTAAGGAGTATGGAGGCAACTCCTTTCAATTCCTGCAATATGCCATTGACTTTCTCCTTATCTATTTTTGCATAGTCAATTAAGAATCGCTTTGCAAAAAACTGATGCTCCCAATAAAAAAGTTCTTCGCTGAAAGGCGGCATAGTAACGATTCTTTGTTGTTTAGCGCGACTTGTTGCCAATGTATAAAGTTTAATAATCTCGCTTAAAACCTTTTTGTATAAACATAAATGCAGCTTTTTGCTATTTGAATTATTAAGAAGTTCTTGAAGAGAAATATCGCCAAGATCTTCCAGCAAAGCGTATCTTTGTTGTGGAGCATCCACAAGAACTGAAGGCACATTCAATCCGCATCTTTTTAAGAACTGCGCATGCGAAGTATAAAGGATATTTTCTTCTCTTTCTATGCTATATCTTACAAAAATTGCCGTTTGTTTCTTATATTGGATTCTCGTGAAACTGCGCTCCGAGCCACGTGGCTCAAATGGAATTATTGTTGTTTTCTGAATATCCCACTTAATCTGCGCAAGGCATTGTTGCAGCATTGGATCTATAGGGCATTTCTCGTTAGAATTGGTTTTAAATGAAGTTACTTTTAATGCTATTCTACGCACTTTGCTATTTATGGAGGCACCATCACCAACAATAGCATCCTCAACTATAGCTCCTTTTTTTAGCTCAACATAGTCCCATAAAACAGCGTTTTTTAAAATCGCTCCCCCTTCAACTTTAACTTTTTCACCTATGGCTACGAAGCCCTGCAATTCGCAGCCAGCATCCTGAAGCATTTTAGCGCGCAGCAATTGCTCTGGTTGAAATAAATTTTTTCCCACTTTTTTATTTGTAAAGGCTTGAAAAATATCTCTATGGGCGTTCAAGTACGATACAGGGGTTCCGATATCTGCCCAGAATGTATTTTTAAGGCATACGCCCTGTACTTTAAATCCCTTGCTTTGCGCCATAATATAGGCTTGAATGATGCTGGAAGGAGTGCCTGATGGAATAAACTGTAAAATTTCTGGAGAGACCAAATGTAATCCACAGAAAGTATACGTTCCTTCCGTGCCCGGCTTACAGCTTCTAAAATTTGCAACTTCTCCATCAGCTTTTAATTCAACTGTGCGCGGCCCAAGTTGCCCATGCATCCATAATAATGCTATATTTTTTTTGTTTGTATAAAACATTTCTACAAGCTGATCAGGATTCAAATCTACAGCTATATCCGCATTGATTAGCCAGAAAGGCTCATCAGGAAGGAGAGCTTCTGCCTTTTTTAGAGCGCCACCAGTTCCCAGTATTTGTGATTCAAAGGAAAAGTTTATACAAGCCTTATTAGCATAATTTTTTATGACAAAACTTACTATGTTTGAAGGATTATGATGCAAGTTAATGATAAACTCTTTTACGCCCCAACCAAGCAACATATCAATTATTTGCCCTATAATAGGTTTACCCCAAACAGGGAACATAGGTTTTGGACGTTCCAAAGTTAATGGAAGCATCCTTGTTCCAAACCCTGCAGCAAGAATAAAAGCCGTCTTAGGAAACAATCGCACGTTCAAAAGTCAGTCCTCATATTTGAAATTTAACTGAAAGCCTTTCAAAATTTTGCGAGCATGAATAATATCTTTTTTTATTGCATCTCTAAGCAGATCTATAGAAGAAAATTTCTTTTGTTCCCTGATATGTTTTATAAAGAAAATTTCTATTTTCTTGTTATACAAAGTTTCTTTGTGGAAAATTTCATCTAATACGTGCAACTCAATAACAGGCTTTTTAGCTTCTATTTTCGTCTTGCGTTTAAGATACAGCTTATCTCGCATCTTTTGAGTAAGTGTTGGTCTTTTGCCTATGCTCACAACTGCATTCCAGAACCTATTGTTAAATTCTGTAATAGCAGCATAGACGCCTTCAGGTGGGAAAACCTCATTAAATGGTTCGATATTGGCTGTTGGAAAGCCAAGCCTTTCGCCAAAACCAAGTCCATGAACAACTTTGCCAAACAAACTATAAGGCCTTCCCAACATCCTGTTGGCTCGTTTGATATCGCCATGGGCAATCATTTGTCGTATCAGAGTACTGGAAACGATTTCCTTTTTATTTCTAACTGGAGGCAACACAACAACTTTGAAGTTATATTTCTGGCTTAATTCCTTAAGAGTTTCCGCTGTGCCCACAGCATTTTTGCCAAAAGTCCAGTTATCCCCTATAACCATCGTATGGAGATTTGGCGCTTTCCTTAAAAGCGCTCTTATAAAAGCTTCTGGCTCAAGTTTTGCCAGTTTGCTAGAAAAGTTTAGCGCTATACAACCTGCTATGTGCATTCTTTTAAAAATTAGAAGCTTGTGCTCAAAAGAAGTGATAAGGAGTGGAGCTTTTTTGGGATTTAATGAACGCAATGGATGTTCTTTAAATGTTAACACCCATGGTTCAGCTCCAGCGGCTTCCGCAACTTTTTTTAGTGTCTTAATAAGTTTCCTATGTCCAATATGAACGCCATCAAAAAAGCCTGCTGCTATACATATTTTTTTTGTAATTTTTTTTGTTGCATTGATGCTGGTTATGATTTTCATATTGGAACATCCTGATTACCTACTGCAATTTATATCATTTTAACAACATCGCTAATAGGCAAAACAAGTTTAAATAGAGCAGTCCTTTCCATTTTCATTAAATCATCAAAAGCTATTGCGTTTTTAAGCAAGAAATTACCGGATGCCAATCTACACAAAGCCGCAAGATGCGCTCCACAGCCAAGTTTTTCTCCAATATCATTACACAGAGTTCTCACATAAACACCTTTTGAACAGTGAAGCAAAAAAGCAACATCCGGCGGAGTGAACGATTGCAACTCAAATTTATAGATATGAATAAGTTTTTGCCCACGCTCAACTTCTTTGCCTTTTCGCGCAAGCTTATAAAGAGGCACACCATTTTTTTTTGCTGCAGAAACCATAGGTGGCATTTGGAGAATATCTCCTTTAAAATTATTGAACTCGGCTTGCAGCATTTGCTCGGTAATAGAAGAGATGTCCTTTTCATAAAGTATTTTTCCATCAGCATCGTGTGTATCTGTTGCAATTCCAAGCCGCATAATGCCTTGATAAACTTTATCACCACTCATAATTTGATTGGCAAGTTTGGTGGCTCTTCCCAACATAATTATGAGGAGACCTGTAGCCATAGGATCAAGAGTGCCTCCGTGTCCTACTTTCTCTATTTTAAATTTCTTTCTAATAGCATTAACTATATCATGCGATGTTGGTCCTGATGGCTTATTAACCAGCAACACCCCATCCAATGGTTGCAAAAACTCATAAGCAGCTTCTATGATAGCATCTGAAGTATCCATATTTTTATTATCAAAACTACCTTTCTAATTAAAAATTATTTTGTAAAACAACTTTTATAACAACAAGCTTAAAAAAAATAACATTTTCATAAATTGCAATCCTTTGCTTTTTATAGTTTATAAGCAAAATTCCACTACAAGAAGAAATAGCAAAAGATAAATCCTGCTGTATTCCGTAGCCCGTAAAACTAAATGATTTATTTTATAAAATCAACAAGTTTAAAAGATCTATTGATAGCCGAAATTTTGAAGAAAAAATTCTATCCAGGAGATATTCGCGATATAATCAAACTTTTGAAGCACTAATATGATGCTGCTTTTTTGTTTCTGAGTTCAATGATTTTTCAAGCACAAACATCTTAAAATCTGTGCCAGCAAGAATATCATGTTCCTTAAAGCCTTCTCGCAAACACACTTTAAGAGCAGATTGCATTTTTTCTGTGCCCCTAAAAATAACATTTTGATAATTATGATTGAAGCAGAAATCCATAGCCTGACGAATTAGTTGCTTGCCATAGCCACGTCCACGATATTCTGGAAGAACAAAGAAACGCCGCAACAACGCCGTGTGCGCAGTATCTTCCTTAACCGCAATTGTGCCTATAATTTTACCATCCGCCTCTGCAACCAGAAATATATCACGCTCTCCGCCGTAGTATTTAACAGGGTCATCAATATCGTTTGTGGCATAAGCAGCCTTTGATGATGGGAACTCTTTATGCATAATGCCTTCAATGAGCGCCTTCACAGCTGGCACGTCATTTTGCGTTATTCTACGAATATTTATCATAAGTTCTCCTTTATTTTGCTTTTACACTATTGGTATTAGAAAGAGCGTTTGTGCTCGTAAAGTCAAACGTGAGATTTGTTGCCGGGATAGTAGTGGAATTACCTATGGTTATAACAGTAACAACATTGCTGGAAAAATCGCTTTTTACAACATCATTTTTTGCAAAAACGTTAGTCTGCCCACCATCAGATTGAGCAGCAAGCTCGCTTGCTGACCAGCCCTTCGTAAATATATTTGAAATGCCACTTATATTGGAATGGCGGCGCGCAGTCTCGTTATACGCTTTTTCAGGAGTATCGAGCACATAGGGAGTAATCAAAACCAACAATTCTCTCCTTAAATCCTCCACCTTATCGCTCCTGAATAGTGCACCAACAAGTGGAATATCCCCTAAAAAAGGCACTTTGGTGCGCACTTTGCTCTTCTCGGTTGAAATTATTCCACCTATCACAACGGTTCTGCCATCATTAACTGCAATTGAAGCAGTGAAATCTCTTGTCGTGATCACAGGCACATTGTTATTATCAATTTTAACATCTTCTCCTTTGTTATCAATTTTCTGTTTAATTTCCATTACAACGAACCCCCTTTTATTTATGTGCGGTGTAACCTCAAGGTCAATTCCTATGGGAGTATACTGATAAGAAGATTGCTGAACACCCCCACCAGAAATGCTGGTTGCCGTAACGATTGGTCTTTTTTCTCCGACAAGTATCTTTGCAACTTTATTATCAGTTGTCAGAATAACTGGCGCAGAAAGTATCTTGGCATTGCTATCACTTGCCAGCATATTGAGCACAAGGTCTATATTGTAATCAAAATAAGTGAAATAATATGTCAAGCCTGAGCCTGCAGCGGCTGTGTTATCTGAAATTCTATTTATAGAAGCAGCGCCCTTGATTTCCCCAGCTGTGCCTTCTTTGCTTGTTCCCGCAAAAGCGCCTATGGCATTCCTTGTGCCACCCTGCTTCTGATTATAAGCTATCATAGAACGTTGCAGCCAGTCTATCCCAAGCTGAAACTTATCACTTAAATAAACTTCCACTATCACCACCTCTATGAGTACCTGAGACAACATAACATCAAGCTCCTGCAAAACCTTCTCTATAATTGCCATATCCTGCTTTGTTGCCATAACTAGAAGCGCATTTATTCTGGTATCAGCTATAATTTTAACGTCAGCCGATAACTTGCCACTTATTTGCGTTTCACCTTCACGTGATTGTTCACGAGATGCGCCTTCTCTCTGTTCTCTTGCTCCCAGCCCAGCCTGCGCAGCAAATGGCGATTGCGCCGGCTGGGATGAAGTCTTAGAAGAAGCACTAGAAAGCAAATTGTTCAACACCGACACCACATCCTTCGCATCAGCATACTCAAGCCTTATGACCTTAATTTTAATATCTGGCTCAACCGATTGATCCAACGCTTTAATCAAATTTTCAAAAAACTTAAACTGCTCAGGCCTTGTAATAATAATCAGAGAATTTATCCTGTCATCAGCAACCATCTTGACCTTGCTCTGAATGATCCCTCTATCCAGTCCAGAAGGGGAAAATTCGCTAACATTGCCTGAAGGCGGCGTTGGACCACCAGATGGACGCATTGGCTGAAACGGCGTGGTTGGAGCCACAGTTGGCGCGCCAAAAGGCGTCGGGGTAGAGCTCACACGGCGCTTTGTCTCTTTCGCCTGCGAATCTGCAAGAATGGCTTCTATCTTTGTCTGAATTTCAGAAGCTTTTGCGTGAACTATAGGGAATATTCGCAGCTCTTCGCGTACCTCTATTGGCTGATCAATCATTGCAAGTATCTCATCTATCCGTTTAAGATTCATCGCAGTATCAGTAATTAAAACACAATTTATTCTTTCAAGAGGAGTAATTTTGCCATAAGGATGAAGCAGATTTTGAATAATGCCTTGTGCTTCACTAATATCAAGGTGTTTTAGCTCCACAACTCTACTAATCAGTTTATCTGTTTCTTCAACATCTTTATCTATTCCGCCAACAGTAGTTGGCATTCCCATAGCCCTTGCCGCACCTATCTGAACAACTTTAATAAACTTATCCCCCATAGGCACAAGCCCTATACCATGCATTGCAAGCACACTTTCTATAGCCAAAAGCGCCTCATTCTTAGGAAGTCGCTTCGGACACTTTAAAGTTATCTTAACAGCTGGAACATCCGGCGCCTTCATAATGGCTCGCCCTGTCCAATCGCTATATTGCTTTAAAATCTCATCCAACTCAACACTATCAAACTTTAAACCCACCATCTGATTGGAATAAGAACCACCTGCCACCACATTTGTTGGCATTATATCTTCAAAGACTTCTTCACCTGGTAATTCAGGCACAACTTTCCCATCATTTGATAGATTTATATTTGACGTTGGAGAAACTGGAAGAAACCCACTAAAAGCAGGAGCATTACCAGCAAGATTCGTCAACGGCACGAATCCACTTACAGGTATCTGCGACGTAGCTTGTTCTGGCTTTGCAGAAGATATTCCTGCAGAATCATCCCCCTTTATAATGCCAGAAGCAAGCAGCCACCAACCTAAAATTATTATTTGAAAGTAGCATTTCATTTATTTAATGGCTTTATAATAATGTAAGGCAAAAAAAAATGCAATAAAGTTAAGAAAGAAAAATACTTTCAAAATATCTTGCCATTGTTTGAATATGATCGTGTTATTTAAATAAACAGAAAAACATTGTCATCATGCTTGTTATTAGATAAGAACAGTAAGGAGATAAAAACACAAACGAATAAAATTAAAAAGGCTTAATGAATAATGTCCGTAGATCTATCAGATGAATTTTTTATGAGAGAGGCAATCAAGGAAGCAAAACTTGCTGCTGATGCAGGAGACGTTCCTATAGGTGCCATAATAGTTTTAAATGGCAGAATCATAGGCAGAGCTCACAATCAAATGGAGCTTTTAAAGGACCCAACAGCACATGCCGAAATGATAGCTATCACACAGGCAGCATCTGCCATAGGCGATTGGAGATTGCAAGGAACAAGCATATACATCACTAAAGAACCCTGCCAGATGTGTGCAGGCGCCATAAACCTTGCAAGAATTTCACGAGTTATCTATGGTGTTTCAGATCCAATTGAGGGAGGAAAACTAACCACAAAAAATGTTAGTGGTGGAGTTATGGCTGAAGAGTGTTTATTGTTACTGCAGAATTTTTTTAAAAGATTGCGAGAAGCAGGGAAAAGCTAACTCCCCTATTCCCTACAAAATTGCCTGTCTTGATAGCTACAACAGCTTAATAGCTATTCCGATTGTATCGGCGATTATAAACTTTTTTTCTGCCATATGCATTGTAATCAGAGTATTGCTCGCCCCTATCTTCTGAATAAGAATCCTCTCTCTGCCAGTTTGAACGTGGCGCTTTATGATAGTCAGAATGCGCATCGCGATGATCAGAAAATTTGCGTGGCTGTTGAATAATTATCCCGGGCACCACATGATGACGAACTGGCAAATAATAATCCTTATCTAAATCGCCACCAGGACATAAAGCCTTTAAAGCTTCTTCTGCCATTTCGCTCCATTCAATAATTTTCTGGAAACGTCGCTCCGTAAAACGAAAAACTGAACGATGTCCACCAGCTATTATATCCGGCTTTAAATCTAAAATCATTTCAGCCGAAACTTTATAGCCTTCTTTCAAAAGACTATAGTTGGCAGCACAAAAACCACCACTGCCGTTCCATCTGGATACAGGCTGAAAGTTATCACCTGTAAAAGCCACATTCTCTCCATCTATTTCAACAAAATAAGAAGCTGAATAATAGGTCTGTCCCGGACTATGTTCCACCAAAAACTCATATTCATTCCATCGCCAGATGCCATGTTCAGGCAATAGATCATCTGGCTCTATAGGATGGTTCAACTGATATGGAAAATTATCCGCTGGCGCTGTGGCCATCTTTTCTTTTACAATTGGATGAAAATAAGCCCTCGCATCAGCAAAGAAACTCCTTAAACCCACTATCCCATCAGTGTGGTCATAATGTGGATGAGTAACAAGAATTGCCGTAAGACGCAATTTATTCTTTTGTAAAAATGAAACTATTGCATTAACATCATTGTTGTTAACATCAATACACAAAGCATCTCCGTTCTCCGCCACAATAATATAACTATTGGAGCCTATTTGATACAAATGGTCAAGATATTTACGGACAGCGCCCTGTACTTCCTTAGGAATTATTATGTGATCTTTTTCTCCCGGCGCAACCGAGCCCTTTGCTTCAACGAATTTTTGCAAACGATTCTTTAGAGTATTTAAAATTTCATTTACATTTTCTTTTATCAGTGGCCCATGCGCTGGCAAAAGTTGATCTATCCCTATTCCAGATAACTTACGAATGCCACTTAACGCTGCAACTGCTCCTGCATCACTGTAATGATCCCATTCCAGATGATATGGTTGCCATATGGTGCCTCCAGCATAAACAGCATCGCCACAAATACACAGCTGCGCATTATGAATTTCAACTATATAAGAACAAGCATTCTCACCATGACCGGGCGTATGCACCGTGCGAAAACACAAATTACCAACCCAAAATTCCATATTTGGTACAATATCAAACAAGATATTTGTTATGCCAGAAGGCAGCACCGCATTCAGTTGATAAGGAGTATAGTGATTTTTGTATAACTCATTTAAATGGTTCTTAACTTCATACGGTTCAAGAAACCGCCTTTCAGGTGTTGGCGCTCTAACCAAAAATGACCTATGGTGCCCCGGCGGAATACCGATACACTGATCAGCATGATGATGCGTCAAAACAACCATCTCCAACCGCTTTATACCAAGTTCAGCCAAAAACTTTGTCCACTTGCCAGAGCCATAATCAAAGGCAAGCCCCACTTCTCCTATCTTAAATAGATACACATTACATATGTCCTGAAACATCCATACATCTTTAACGATTCTTTTTGGTTGTATCACAATATCATCTGCCATAGACAACACTCCTTTCCTTACATCTTCTATCACGTTTTATAACCACAACATTTACAGCCTAACTATAAATAGCCCACTGTCTCTAACACTATACACAATAACACTTTTACCCTTTTCACCAACCCGTGAGTCCTTGTATAAAATCATATATTGAAAAGCAAGAAAAAAATGCCGGGCAGATCACAAATATCCACCCGGCATTTAAAAGAAAGGAGAAAGAAAAAAAACTACACCGTAATATCAAGAGTACTGCTTAATCCCTCATCATCTGAAATGCCTAACTCATTCGTAAATGCATCTTTCAGTTGATTGTAATAATCATCTCCTAAAATACTGGTAAGGTCAGAGATAACTTCCTGCTCATCATTACTACCCTCCACAGCAGAATTTGTTTTAAGAAGAATAGGAAGCTCGGATGAATTGCCCTTCTTATCCAGAAGAACTAAAAGCTTTTTGATACCTTCGCTATCTTCCTTATCTATAAGTTTGCCAACAACATCCTGAAGAGCAGCCATCTGATTGGCTTTTGCAAGCGCATCGGCCTCAGTAGCATTTAGAGAACCATCACCATCAATATCATATTCTTTTATTGTAGCTACAGCATCTCTTTCTCGAATGGTTTGTGCCTTCGCAAGTTCTTCGGCATCTATTTTGCCGTCGCCATTTACGTCCACTTTCTTGATCCAATTCTTGCGTAAATTGGCAAGGTTCTGAGCCGCTGCAAGCACTGAATAATTTCCACTAACTCCTTGCGTATTCATAACGTTCTCCTGGTTTTTACTTCCCTTAACTTGTTTACAATAAACCGACTGGGATAAAAATCGGATTATCTTCCATCGCTTCCATATACCATTATGGAAGCCTTTGTTTGCTGGTAAGCTACTCATATGCCATAGAATTTTTGTCTCTACAAATTTTTTTGTAGAACTTTCTCTAAAAGACAATTTTTTACAAAATAATTTGTAGATAAATCAAGATAACATTACTCTGGACTAGAATTAATGCATTGAAAATAAACAAATTAAAAAAAAATATATTGACATTGGCACAAAAAATGATATAGAAAAAGACAAATTTTTTACGAGCAATGAACTATTTAATATTCAAGATAAGAGATTATATTTTAGGGATAAAGAGCAGTTCTGTACAAAAAATAGTACAAAGAATGCTTAAATTAGAAGAAAACGCATATTCGTGGATTTCAGGTTATATATCAGTGAATGGAAATAAAGTACATATTGTTGACGTGTTATACCAATTAGGATTATCTATGTGCACATATCCAAATGGTAGACTTCATTCTTTCATTTTATTCAACTATGATAACTCTCAATATGGAATAATGGCAGATAGCATTATGGGCGAAACAAAAGCAAATTCATTGTCTAATAATAGCATTAAGACCATCTATGGAACAAATAATCCAAAGATAATTTCAGGCAGTTTAGCTTTTAATGGAGAAAATGTTCCTGTATTAAATGAAGAGTTTTTAGTGCCATCCATTGATCTGATAAGAAGAGATATTTACAAAATCCCCACACAATTTTTCCCATCATACCAGAATTATCAGGATAAAATATTAGAGAATAACAAATCCATTTTAAGTTATGGAAACTGACAGGACAATTTATTTTTCAATAGCTAACATTCAAAATACCAATAAGACAGGTGACGTCTCTAGTCAATGGCATTTAAATGTGACGCAGAGAAATAATTGCGAGATAAATTTTGTATATCCTGAACAGGAAAATGAAGGATTTTGCAAACAGAATTTAGAAATCAGAAATAAGCCTTATGTTTTTGTTATTAAAAGATACGATAAAAAATGCTGAGATCACAACTTGCAACTACAGAAATAGATGCAATAATTTCAAATGTTGCTTCTTCTTTCTTCGCTCGTCACATGGGGGCCGCTTGGCGCTTCCCCCTCGGCGTCACACCCCCATGTGGCCTCCCACCCATAAATGATGATAAATTTATTCACGCTTCTGTTTTTTTTACAGGCACATATGAAGGCACTACTGAGCTCATAATCCCTTTTAGTGGTGCCAATTTTCTATTCAACAGATTTAAACAAATTATTTTTTCTTCAAGTTATATAGCAAACAATCCCTTATTGTGTTTCGTAGGTTTTATACTAACAGAATTAACCAGTGAGATTGTAAATAGATTAAACAATAGCGAAATTCAAGCTAGAGATCTAATACCTGTCATCACCTTATGTAATAAAATAAAATTTTATGAACAGGCAGCTGATAGGAACACCATTTTTATGGGGATAGAAAATGTGCCAATAATACTTACTGCCTCTATATGTTCAAATAAGTTCCCATACTAGTGGTGGTTAGTTTACCCAGCCAACATAATCACAATCGCATCAAAGAAAGAGGCTAATTTTTGTATATATTTTTGCCTCTGCTTTCGCGTAAAAAGGAAGAAGCCAATAAACCAATTACAGCAAAGATAAAAGCAATCATCATCATCATCACATAAGCTTTAGCTGGATATTTTATAGCATCCGATGTCACAATGGCATCATTCCTAAAACAATCCAATATCACACCTGACAGGTTTATAATTATTGCCACAAAAATATACGCTGCCGCGTTTGCTAAACCAACAGAAGTTCCTGCGGCAGATGGGGGATTGATTTCCTTAATTAAAGCCACACTAATTGGAGAGCCTGAAGCAGCAATAGCTAACAACAAAAAACAAAATTCCATAACATAATATGACGGCTTAATTAAAAGATTCAGCGCCAGCGCTAACGTCGCCACCGAGTTAAATAACGCAAATATAATCAATATAGGTTTGCGTCTATTCCCAAAAATTTTCGAAATAATTGCTGATAAGATAGTAAAAACGATGCAGGTTAACATCATCAAGAAGATAAAAAATGCTGCCTGCGATGCATAAATATCTGTTAGATCCGTAAACATCTTTTTCCCAATAGAAGTTTGTATCAGGAAATAAACACCGAAATTGATAGATGCACATAAAAAAGTTGGATAACTATTTTTATTTTTTAATATCAACCACGTAGAATTTCTATAGTCAGAAATTCTCTTATCTACTCTCCTAACCTTCAAAAAAAATAAAAATGCCCCTAACACAAAAATTATATTAAGCAGCCCAACAAAAAATAGGCTTGCCCTCCAACCAAAGAGTTCAATACCTTTTGCAAATGGTAATGTGCCGGTAAGTCCGCCAGAATATCCCACCAGTAAAGCAATGCCTAACACTATAGCAAAATCTGAAGCATCAAAAAGAGCATCTATTTCTTTGACCAGCCCCAGAAAAATGCAGCTGGCACCAAGAGCTGTAATGGCTCTACTAAAATAAAGTACTTCTATAGAATATGATAGTGGAAACAACATCCCCCCTATCCCCATCAGCGTGCCACCCATTATTAAAACTCGTCTACCACCAAATCTATCAACAAGAGCGCCTGCAAAAGGCTGCATTAAGCCATATATGTAGAAAAAAATAGAGCCAAGCGCAGCAATCGCACCCGCTGAAGCTGCAAAGCTTTTTTGTAATTCATCAAAGCATATTCCCGGCACGGCAAGCCTATAAAAATATGAGAAGAAATAAATAGCACAAATAAACTCCAACACTATAAGTTCAACACGTTTTTTGTAGATAAAGTCAATCATGCTATTCATTGCCGATCAGTTTCCATCAAAATACCAATCATGATCTTCCAATGGATCTGCAAATAAAACTCTGCCATCTGCCATCTCTACAACCTTCTCCGCCCTGCTGACTACACCCGGCTCACGATAGAAACGATCCGCCATCATAGGGAGCGCCAGCATCCCATGTTTCCAAAAAGCTTGTTTGGTATATTCTGAACAAGATGGCACAAGCGAGCATCTATCACCTATGGCAGGACGTATGTTCTTTCTATAAAAAGAGATAAAAGCATTCCCTAACTTCGTGGATAAACCTTTTTTCTGTTCGCTATGATCTATAAATTGGTTAATCACTTTATCTATCTCATCAAGCTTTACATCATAAAGCTTTAAAACCGTTTTGGCTTGTTTAATGGCCTCAAAATCTACATCCGTTTTGGCATACCACCTGTTTTTGACAACCATCTGAGCTGCATACAATAAAACAGGATTAGTTCTCGCCAGTAAGAAAGCATCTTTGGCGCTTTGAAATGCCGCATCAAAATCCTCTCTGGCAGAAGCAATCAAGGCAAGAGAATAGAATGCTTCTGAGCGGATATCGTAATGATTATTTAAATCCAAAGCTAGCTCCCAAAACATATTCGTATCAAGCCTGCCCTGCCAAAGAATAGCTTGAGCACACAATAATTTTACTTCGCTGTTACCAGGCGCTATAGCAAGTAATCTTCTACTCTCTATCTCGCAATAATGCCAATCTTTTTCTTCATAAAGCTCTCTGACAAGTTCCAACAAGCTAACTTCAGCAGATACAACCTGCGGTAAACAAAAGAATATTGCCAGAAAAACAAGAGAAAGAAGAACGTTATTCCTTTTTGTACTTTTCAAGTTCACTAAAAAATTCTTCCATATTACCAACAAAAGTTTTCCCTTTAAAATAACGTTCTGCTTCAAAAATGGAAGGAGATATCTCCGTGTTAATAAGGATATTATCAAAGCGTTTTGTTTCCGTATATTCGCCATCAGAAAAATAACCTTTAGCCTTATGCAATGTGGCAAGCCATACGCCAGCCTTCACCTCAACAAATTGACTAAACTCATAAGATGCCTTTTTCTTTGATAGACTATTATCATAGTAATAATCCATCTTTACAAGCTGCCCTGCATTATTACAGTAAAGAACAAGAGAAAGATTTGTCTTAACATCGTAAGCTCTACAAGTTAAGCCATCTTGATCTGGGATAACTCGCTCCGCAACACCTTTTAACCGCAAAAGATGCTCCATAGGTGTGCCAGGAATAGTCTCCTGCATCAACTTCCATTCACCTTCCAACTTTTCAAGCGGCATTTTCAGAACTTTGTTAAAATCATTGTGTGCAAGATAAAAGAATGATCCATCAGAAATAATATAACGCCTAAAAGGCGAAATATTCTCCACATATAGCTTATCAGGAGCAACAAAATAAACCTTACTCAAAAGAGTTGGTGCTTTAATTCCACCAATAGAACTATCTTTACGCACAGAAACACTTACGCTTCTTATCTCTTTAAATCCATCAAGCAATTTTACAGCAAGTGTTTGTGTTGAGTTAGATGAGATAGATTCCGCATAAAGATCAAACAAAAGGGAAGAAAAAAGCACTAGACTCAACAAAATAACTTTCCGTAAAAACAATGTCATAATACAAAAAAGAGAGGAGATTTTTTACATCTCCTCTCATTATAAATACTTACTTTAATTCAAATCCTAATAGTAAGCTGAACCATATTTCTTAGCATAATCGGCGCTGGTCATACCGTTGGCGCCATCAATACCATTCCATATTGCAAACACAATGTTAGCTATAGGAATGAGCATTATCCACTCGCGCCAGTGTATCTCTTTGCCATCGTTATAGGCAGCACCGGAACGAATACCAAAGCAGCAGCCTGCAATAAAACCCATAACACCACCACGCTGTTCATTTATCGCTTGTGTCTCTAAAACCAGGCCACTAATTAAAGCAGCAATTAAAAGCGCTACTATCATCCTTTTCATAAGCAATACTCCTTTTTGTTTAATAATAAGATGAACCATACTTCTTTGAATAATCGGCGCTGGTCATACCATTAGCGCCATCAACACCATTCCATATTGCAAAAAGTATATTTGCATAAGGAATAAG
>CAZBHO010000042.1:0-8147 GCA_964491945.1 uncultured Verrucomicrobiota bacterium
AATTTTTTTTATGGTTAGCGCTCATTTTTCAAAAAAATGAATTTTTGCCCTAAAAAACCTCTCATTCAAGATATAACACATAATTTATAGCTATCAAAGTATTTTTGTTGCGATTATCTAATTTGATATGAATTACGGATCATTTGTTTTAGAATTGTAAGGGTAAAATTCAAAAAATGGCAGAACAGAGACTAGCGTTATTTTTTTATAAAAAAGACTTGTCTTTCAATTTAGAACGTGCTAAAAAGGACTTTGTCAACAAAGGAGTGGTATGGCTAGTTTTATAACGCAAGAAGAAATTGCAAAGAAATTAGGGATAGGACGTTCCACTGTTGGCGCCGCACTTAATCCACGATTAGCCGGAACTCTTCGTAAGAGCTTGCGGGAAAGAATACTAAAAGCGGCGAAGAAATTTGGCTATCAGCCAAATCATTATGCCCGTATTATGCGCTATGGCAAAAGCCAAACGATAGGTTTGTTGGATTTTAATTCGTCTAAAGAATTTAATACTCTCCTGTTTCAAGCTGTGCAGAAGAGAGGGTACAAACTTCTTGCTAGCGATGTGCTCTGGTTCAATCTTAACGCAAGAGCGGCGTGGGAAACTTTGCTTGAAGCAAAAATAGAGGGAGTAATTTTAGCTAATCCTTCTGTCTGGTTTGATAAATCTATATTAAGGGAGATTCGTCATTTAAGGATACCATCAGTTAGTATTTCAGGTGTGCATTTTCCCGGCATTCTTCAGGTAAGGTCAGATTTATATTTTGGGATGAGAATTTTAACGAAACATCTTTTAGAAGCAGGCTATCGTGATTTATTAATGGTTGCTTATTGGCCATATCACATTCATTCTCAAAATTGGTGTTGGACTATTCTTGAGCGGATGAAAGGCTTTAAAGATGCGATTGCTGAATACGAAAAAGAGCATCGTTGCAAAGTTAAGAAGGAGATATTTTTATTCAATGTGCCCGGTGGCGACTATTGGAGTAAGCCATTTGAACCTGGCAGGCTCGCCACTTTTGAGTTGTTAGATAACAGGAAATCGCTGCCAGAAGTAATAGTTTATCCGAACGATAAGTTTGCCTTTGGTGGGTTGAGTGCTTTGTCTGAAAGATCCATTAGAGTGCCAGATGATGTTGCCATTGTGGGTGGGGGAGATAACGAACCATTTTCTGAATACGGAACAATTCCTCTTACGACGTTATCTCTAAGGAATAGTGTTATGGTTGATAAGGCTGTGGAGCTATTAATAAATTCCGTTAAATCTAAAAGGATGCTCTCATCTCAAATAATTAAAGTGCCAATGGATTTAATTGTGCGTAAGTCTTGTGGAACAAAAAAGATGAAAGGGAAAAGAAAATGATAGCAATATACAAAAACTGGATGGTACTTTTTATAGTCTCCTGTTATTTGTTCTTAGTCAGTTTAAAAGCAGAAGATGCAAACTCTTTAAAAATAGAGAATGTGATAGATCAAACTAAACTTCAATGGGAGATTAGATGTGCCAGGAGCAACTTTATGTATTATGGCTATAACAATGAGCCAGTTATTTGTTCAAGCAATGCTGAAATTTTGCTGATTTCAGGTTCGCAGTTGTCGAAAGAATTTCAGCTTAAAATAGACTTTCGTGTTGTTGCTAATAGGGGAAGCAGTTTAAAATTATATTTTGGTGTGCAAAATGAAAAGGATTTAATATCGGCTGCATTGGAAATAAATCTTGTGGGAAATTTGCAAGCCGATGTTATAAGGTGGGGCATTATTTCACGGGCACAAAATGGATGGAGCACCAATAGTGGAAGCTATTATCTTAAGGTTGTGCCTTCTCGTAGTTTGGGCTGGCCTGAAAATGTTTATAAGCGGGTAGAAAGTGATATGGCTTCTTCTCTTTCGCTTAAAGAACGAATAACGTCTTTACGTATATTACATTACTCCAACCTATATCAGATATATCTGGATGATAGGTTGCTGGCTGAATTAGAAAGTAAGGAATTAAATTTAAGCGGATTAACTTGCCTAAAGATTTCGCCGGGAACAGAGCTTTATCTTGTAAAGGTTGAAGCTGATGATATGTTAATAACGGAAAGTGGTCGATTTGTCCCACTGGAGATAAAGGGATATGTTAATGCTAATGAAGTATGTGGTGCGCTTATTGATTATGCATCGTTGGGTAAGAATAAAAGTGTGGAGGTGGGTGGGATACCTTTTATATTATCTAACTTAAATTTTGAAGGGAACTCTCATATTTCGCTTGAGCCAAGCTGGCTATTTATGGGTGGTCTGGAAGGTGTTTTTTCTCCTAATACTGAAGGACGCTGGGCTGGTGCAATGTATAGAACACCTTCTCGTATCCAAATAAGAATTCCTAAAAGAAACTATTCGAGGATTCATCTACTTGCAGCGTTTGATAATGAGACGAATAAAGTGCCAATAGTTACGGCTCAGTTTTACCGTCCTGCTTCGGGTTTTCCGAAAAATTTTTCTACAGAGGTGCCATCAATTTTTTCTGCTGCTGGGCAGGGGAATGCAGGTATTCCTATTAAGTTTAAAGATGGTCGAGATGGAACGCTCCATCTGGTTTCTATTCCGGTGGATACAGCACTTTTGAAAGAATTTAAAGATATGCCTTTTTTAGAGATGGAGCTTACGAAGGAAGTTAAGTTATACAGATGTTATCCTGATCCAGCTTATTATAGTTTTCATCAAGGTGGATTACCTAGTGGTGTGCATATTTTTGGAATTACGTTAGAGAAATCAGCTGTTGAAGTGGATTTTAGTCCATCTAAATTTACAGATGTATGGACTGAACCCGATATGCCTGTTTACCGACTTACCCTTCTAAATGGAATGGATAATGATTTACCTGTAAAGGCAAAGCTAATACTTAAAGACAGCTATGGTAAGGAGGCTAAAGTTTATGAGCAGGATGTTAAGTTGAGCAGGGATAAATTTTCTACTAACATCAAGTTCAAGCCTGAGCGATATGGGCATCATACGGTTGAGTTAATGGTAGAAGCTGATAATCAGGTCATTTGGCAGGAGGAGCGTACTCTTGCTTATTTAAGGAAAGATACAAGGGAACGTGGCAACTGGCAGATGGGTTGTGGACCTTTATTTGGCTTTTGGTTTTGGCGTGGTGCTCATGGGACACCGGGCGACACCAACGAGCTACTGGCAATGTGGGAGGCTGGCATGGAAACAGTTGGGCCAAACTCTATTTATGTAAGTAAAAGTGAGAGTTTATTTGAGTTGTTTGAAAAAAACAAAATGATAACTCCGTGGTTATTAAAAGGCGGGGGTCATAATTACATAAAGTTAATAGATCCATCCAATGCTGTTGAAACAGTGTCTATGATGATCAAGAAGATGAAAGAAGAGGAAATTCCTTTAGATAAAGCGCACAAACCACGTTTTGTTGCTTTTTTTAGTGAGCCAGGTTTGGGACCTGTGAGCTATGGGAATGTTCTGGCTGAATACTGGGATGGCAAACCTTATGAGATGACAGAAGCGGAAAAGAAGAAATTTGAGGCGCATCTTGCTAAATTTTTGATAGGGGCGCCTGCTATCAGGAAGGAATGGCCTGATCTTAAATTTTTAATACCGTGGGGCACACCTATGTATACGGTTCCATTTTTGCGTTATAGCGAAGAAGCTCGCAAATTGATTGATGGTGTGGCGCTTGATTTTGCGCAATTTGAAAGGGTTCCTGAGCAACAGCTTCATCAATGTTCTCTTAATATGATGTGGGTTTTTCATCAGGAGTGGAAGAAGGCTAAAAAAGAGGCACCTATTTTAATAGCCATAGAAGGCCCTTGCATTGCGCCTGTCTTGGCGGGTGCCTTAACTGAGGATGAGCAGGCAGACTATACTGTGAGGTCGCATTTAGCGCTTTTGGCTTATGGGACAAGCTGCCTGATGGGTGGCACGATAGGATTTACACCTTCTAGCTATTGGGGCGAGCAGCATTATGGGGCAGGTACGTTGAAGCGTATGTCTCTATATAGTCCATTTAAGAGTTATGCTGCTGTTGCCACGATGACGAGGCATCTTAATCGGATGAATTTTGAGAAGTGGTTGCCTATAGGAAGCCTTTCAACATATTGCCTTAAGTTCAAGCACTATAAGGATGATAGAGCATTGTATGTTATGTGGACTATTCGGGGGAAACGTTCTGTCATGCTTGAGAATTTACAGGGTGCGCAGAAGAATATAGAAGTCTATGATGAGATGGATAATGTTTTGCCGTTGGAGAAGAAAGAAGGAGTAGTGAGTTTCTGGATAGATTCTTCTCCGTGCTATATTTACGGCTTAACAAGTGAGCCAAAGATAGTTTTAGGTGCAGTGGATCATAGCGATGCGTTGCCTGAAGCTAGAGCTATTTCTTTGGGTAATTTTGGTGATGGGACGTGGAAAATATCAAATGAGCGGGATGATGATTATGAAGAAAGCCATAAGGAGTTTGTGTTGAGGCGAATTGCAAAAATGAGCGTTAGGGTGGAAGATGTAGCTGAAAAGTATGGCAGGAAAGCGCTGGCTATTCATTTTGATGAGCGTCCTGATCAGCCAATTATAATGCCCTATTACACAAGCTTGGTTCCAGAAAAACCAGTTATAATACCGGGCAAAGCTTCGCACATCGGGGTGTGGGCAAAAGCGGCGAGTGACTGGGGGCGGATAATCTATTGTTTAAAAGATGCTAAAGGAGAGCGCTGGATAAGTGTTGGGAGCAAAGGTTCATGGAATAACGATGATATACATCATAAGAGCGTTTTTTGTTTTGATGATTGGCGATATTTGAGGTTTGAGTTGCCGGCGAATTTGCCCTATGATTCGTATAGGGAAGCAGGTAGCACATGGTGGGGACATTATGGTAAAGGTGATGGGATAGTTGATTTGCCGCTTACATTAGAGAAGGTTATTGTGGAGCGGCGGAATGCAATTATATATGTGAATGATGTTGTAGAGACATCAACAAAAGATGTTTTATTGGGATCATTTTTTGCTGAATATGAGAAAGAGGAAGATAAAGGGGAAGGAGTAATAAAGCTTTCTCATATTCGGATGGAGGTGGCAGATGTTGCGGGGCGTTTGTCTAATCCGATTGATGAGATGAGAGAGAAAGGGACGCTTCCGGCTTTAAAGATTCAGGCAATAAAGCCACCTGCGGAGCGTGATGATGGAACAATGTGCTATGTGCATTTTGAGGAGGTGCCTGATGCGCTGGAATATGAGGTGTTTGTGAGCCCTTATGAAGATGGCAGAGGAGCACTTTCTATGACAAAAGGGATTAAACGATCAGGAGTTTTAATAAGAGGGCTAAAACCAGAAAAAGATTTTTATGCGTTTATTGTGTATAAAAATAAAGAAGGTAAAATATCTAAACCTTCGCAGGGTTTTAAGTTTAGACTTAAAGATACATTTGGAATGAAATAAGGAGGTGAGAATGAAAATGTTACGGATGAAGGTAATCTCTGTTGTTTGTTATAGCGTGTTTGTATCGTGTCTGTTTGCTGGTGAAGAATTTAAAATTGTTGAGGCTGGTAATGTATTTGCAGATGTGGTTATAAAGGACAATGCTTCACCTGCAATAAAATTGTTGGCAGCAGAATTGACAAATTATCTGCATAGAATCACAGGATGTAATTTTAAAATTATTGAAGGTGGTGATAGTCAAAAAGGCATAGTTATAGGCACATTTAAAGACTATCCTGATATCAAGGCGCCTGAAGCAAAAAGAGCTGATGCAGTTGGTTTGCGTGAGATGTATATTTTACGCACATATAAGGGAGGGCTTTTCATAATAGGGCAAACTGATATGGCCATTGAACATGGTGTGTGGGATTTTTTGTATAGGATAGGCTATCGCCAATTTTTTCCGACAGCGAAGTGGGAATATATTCCACATTATGATAAATTAGTTGTAAATCTAGATGTATGCGAGTTGCCTGCTTATCATACGAGAATAATTTTTTATGGATATGGCTCATGGGCAAACAATATGAAGCTTTATGAAAAATGGGTAAGGAAGAACAGGATGAGGGGGGCATTTGCCCTTAGCACATCGCATGCGTATGAGGGCATTATATCGGCTAATAAGGAAGAGTTTGATAAGCATCCTGAATATTTAGGACTTGTTGATGGCAAAAGAAAGTCTTCAAAATTTTGTATAGCCAATAAAGATTTAAGGGAACTTGTGAAGCGATACGCTGTCCAGTTTTTTAAGGATAGGCCTGATGCTGATAGTATTTCAATGGAACCCAGTGATGGTGGCGGCTGGTGTGAATGCGAGGATTGCAAGGCGCTTGGAAATATCACAGATAGGGCATTGCTTTTGGCAAACGAAGTGGCAGAGGAGTTGGGGAAACACTATACAAATAAATACGTCGCTATGTACGCTTATAGTTTTCATTCTCCGCCACCGCAGAATTTGACTGTGCATTCTAATGTAATTATTTCTTTTGCGACAGCTTTTATAAGAGGAGGATATACTTTTGATGGGATGGTGGCAGGCTGGAAAGCAAAAGGTGCTAACATGGTTGGTATTCGCGATTACTATGAGGTTAGTCCGTGGGATAGAGACCTGCCCGGTCGACCTAAGGCAAGCAGTCCTTCCATCATTGCCAGAGATGCCCAGGAATTTTACAAGAAGGTGGGTGCAAGATTCTTTATTACCGAAGCTGGCGATGATTGGGGTATATGTGGATTAGGTTATTATGTTGCTTCGAGAGTGCTCTGGGACGTTAATGAAGCCGAAAGATTAGGAGAAATAAAGGAAGATTTTTTTGATAAAATGTTTGGGAGCACAAAGAACACTATGAAAGAGTTTTACACAGTGCTAGATAAAGAACGGCGTTCTCCGCTTGATGCTGCGCTTACGGATAACCTTGTTAATAGAATGTATTCTTTATTAAAAAAAGCTAAAGAGGAAGCAGGCACAAATCAAATCGTACAAGCAAGAATTGATGACCTTGTGCTTTACACTAGATATGTTGAATTATATAAAAAATACTCAAGATCAAGAGAAGGCAAAGCCCGTCAGGAGGCCTTTACCGATCTTATGAGATTTATCTATGCCATTAAAGATAATTTAATGGTTCATTCTTTTGGCCTTTATAGAGATATGCCAGAGCGAGATAAAGGAGTGGCTATTCCTCTTGATTTAAAATTACACATTCAAAGTAGTGGAAAAAATAAATCTGTCGCAAATGATTTATCAGATTTAATTGAAGAAGATGATGATATCGGTTCATTCAAAAAATTAGATATAAATATAGAGAAATTTATTTCAGATGGCATTAAGAATAATAAACGTATAGACCTTGAAATCAAAAATTACAGCACCAACCTTGTTAAATTAGATATAAGGAATAAAGAGTATTTTCATTTATATGAGGCAAACTCCAATAATGCTTTTAGCATAAGAGGTAAAAATATCTTTTATTTATATGCTGATCAAACCAATCAAGAAATAAAATTAGTGGTTTCAGGTGGATTTATTTACGAAAATTCTGGTAATATCTCCATTTCTTTGTATAATATGAATTCAACGAATGCGATTGGTGTTGGGAAAATTCCAACATATAAGAAAGAGCATCAAATTAACTTTAAATTACAGAATATTGGTCTTTATCGCCTTGAAGTAGATGATAGGAGTGCTGGT
Organism: uncultured Verrucomicrobiota bacterium; assembly: GCA_964491945.1. Taxonomy (GTDB): domain Bacteria; phylum Verrucomicrobiota; class Kiritimatiellia; order JAAZAB01; family JAAZAB01; genus CAZBHO01. The sequence goes on from CAZBHO010000042.1 coordinate 7,655, forward strand.
GCAACAGTTATATTTGAACCAGAGCTCCCTGTTGTTGTCCCCACATTTGCAGTTCAAAAGTCGTATTTTTTGCATGGATGGCGGAGGTTCTTTTACGTTCCAGCTGGCACAAAAAAGATTATTGGGTTATCCACTGGACCAGGAAACGTATTTAGTCCTTTTGGAGGTAAGGTTTTTTCTTTTCCCGGCTATGCAGAGTTTTTTGAAATTCCTGTTAACCAACAGGATGCAGGTCAAGTATGGGAGGTAAAAGATGCATCAGGAGTTTGTGTATTGTTGAATGTGCCTTCTTATTTTGCCAATAATCCTAAAAATTTATTAGTTCCAGAAGAGGTTTTGAAGGAGGTATCTATTGAGCCCAAATAAATAACCAGGAAGGGAGGCAAATATGATAAAGATAGGAACAAACAAGTTGTTGATAATCTCTATGATATTATGTTTTTCTTGTAGTGTGGTTTTTTCTGGAGTGAAGATATGGACAGGCGCTTCTGAT
>CAZBHO010000042.1:8157-22602 GCA_964491945.1 uncultured Verrucomicrobiota bacterium
GTTGGTTTAATGGTGGCAACTGGAACCCTGCAGGTGTGCCACAGGATGGGGATGATGTTGTTATTACAAATGCGGGGACGGCCACGAATGTTTTATTAACAAATGCAACGGCAAAATTATCTTCCTTTGCCATAACGAATGCAACGCTCATTTTTTCCAATTGGGACACGAGCTTAAATGCTACTAACATTGTGTTAGAGAGTAAGGGGCAGTTTAGTTTGCCTATCTTATCTTCATCTAATGATGTGCCGTCTAATAGAGTATATATAATATGTTCAAATATAATAATGTCTGCAGGAAGTGTGATCAATGTTGTTGGCGCTGGCTATTATGCAGGAAGTGGACCTGGTGGCGGCGGAAAGGTTCTTCATATGGCGGTGGTGCCGGGCATGGTGGTAGAGGTGGTATTACTACAGGAGCGGATGGTGGCATTCCCTATGGCAATCCCCTTATGCCAATATTGTTTGGTAGTGGCGGTGGATATGGAGGAGCAAACAGGGGTGGTTCTGGTGGTGGTATTATAATTATTGAGGCACAAGGCATTTTTAGTAATAATGGAACGATACTTGCAGATGGTGAAAATGCTCCAAATAGTTACGGCGGTGGTGGAGCTGGTGGTTCTATTTTTATTCAATATAGTACTTTTTATACTGGTTCTAATGGTATGATTAGAGCAAGAGGGGGAACAAGTAATTTTGGTGGCGGTGGAAGTGGCGGTAGAATAGCTTTAGTATATACAAATATATTGATGGATCCTGATTTTAAAATTGATATCTCTGCTGGAGGTATTGGATGGAGCACAAGTTTTAAAGGATATGATCGCTTTTTGGCTGGGAGAGGAACGCTACACCTTTCTGATACTAATTTTTTATCAGAGAACATGGTAGGAATATTTAGTAATGTGGATTTAGTGGTTCCGGGCTGGACTTCGTGGGTAGTGGATAATAATCTTGTTGTCAGCAATTGTTATATGTTTATAGCGAGCGATGGTTTTCAACTTAATGTTGTAAGCAATCTGATAATAAACAAAGGACATTTAGGGATTGGTGTGGAGTCAGGAATATCTAACCCTGTATTGAGTTGTGGGGGGAATATTATTTTAACAAATGGTGGAATGTTGACGATATATGCTGGAAGCACTAACACGAATGGTAAGGATTATGGTGGATTGCTAAGTGTGACAGGGGATATATGGATAAGTCCGGGCTCATGGTTGATAGTGTATTCGCATAGTAATGATGGTAGTAGTGTAAAAGTGGCGGTGAGTAATTTATGGGTGATAGGTAGTGTGATGAGCAATCAGGGGATACGAGCTGATGGGCGGGGGTTTGGGCTAGGCAAGGGACCTGGCACACCGGCTTATTATCCAAGCTCTTATTGGCCTGGAGCAGGGCATGGTGGCAAGGGGGGACTATTCCTCAAGGGTAGGAGGTGCTCCGTATGGAAATATGTATATACCTATTTTGCCTGGCAGTGGAGCAAATACTCCTTCTGAGGCTATTAGTGGGATGGGCGGTGGTTTTATATGGATAGAGGCATTAGGTACAGTAGATGTAAACGGACTTTTTACAGCGAGAGGTGGCAATGGAAATGTAGGATTGGGTTATGGCCCTGGAGGTGCAGGTGGGGCTATTTTGATCATTTGCAGGAATTTTCAGGGTGGCGCTGCAGGTCAACTTGTTGCCTCAGGTGGAGGTGGTTATTACAGTGGTGGTGGAGGTGGTGGAAGGATTGCTGTGTGGTATAGTTCAAGTGGCAGGCTTGTGCCACGTGTCTTATTGGATAGGGTGCAAGCTACGACGAATTTACCGAGCCAGACTTATGTGAGCACCAATCTACCATCATCGTTCTTAGGGATGAGCTCTGTGGATGGCGGAAGTAGTGCAAATGGTAACAATGGCACCAACGGCACCTGTTTTTTTATCCAGTATGACCTTTGCAACGGAACATTTTTTGTGATTAAGTAATTTTAACAATCAACAATAGTTTATAATGTAGATTGACACTATGAAAGTTAATGTAATCGAGCAGAAAACCATCAACACAGAAAATTCTTATCACGGTTGGCCAACGATATGTCGCAGAAAGAATGGCGAATTATTGGTTGTTGCTTCAGGATACAGGAAATATCACATAGATCCTTATGGTAAAATTTATATGTATCGTAGCAGCGATGATGGTGAAACTTGGGAAGGTCCATTTGTGTTGTATGCAGGTCCATTAGATAATAGAGATGCTGCTATTATTGAAACAATGAAAGGGACATTACTTGTGGCTTTCTTTAACTCTCTTGCATGGATGTATTACCATTATCGTTAGGAAGTAGGTGAAACCAACTGGCCAGAAGGCGAACTAAAGAGAGAATTTCAGGCGCGGCGTCAGTATTTGATAGACAAGCAAATCGATGTAAATGCGGAACTTGGCGATTGGCTTATCCGATCGGAGGATGGGGGCAAAACATGGTCAGAAAAAATTCCAACTCTGGTTAGCAGTCCTCACGGTCCTGTAGAGCTTTCCGATGGAAGATTGCTTTATGCCGGTAATAGAACTATGCCTTATAGTCAGAGGCGGAGAGGCTCTGCGCATGGTGATGCTATAGCAGTGGCGCAATCAAAAGATGATGGGAAAAGCTGGTTTTTGATTTCTCAAGTGCCCGGTATTCCAGCCGACACATATGAGCCACACATTGTAGAAACAAAAAGCGGTATTCTCATAATGCACATTCGTGTGCACAAGCTTTCTTGTGGGTTGCTTCAGAGCGTATCGGATGATGGTGGGTTTAGCTGGACTAAACCTGTTGAGATAGGAAAATGCGGCTATCCTGCGCATTTAATAAGGTTAAGAGATGGAAGGATATTAAGTGTTTATGGCTATAGGGAATTGCCCTATGGTAATCAGGCAAGGATTAGCAAGGATGAAGGTAGAAGTTGGTCAGATCCATTTATTATTAGCGCCGATGATTATACTACCGATTTGGGATATCCTTCTACGGTGGAAATGGATGATGGAAGCTTTATTACCGTTTGGTATGAGCAAACAAGGGGGAATCCGAATGCAGTGCTTAGAATGCAGCGCTGGTCATTGAATGAGTGATTGTTATATGACAATGCTATCATAATAACTTCTGTAATAGCATTTAAACCATTCTCATAGCTCTTCTATTTCTTATTTTGATTGGCGTAAATGCAAGACTCGGATCAATGTATACTGGTAGAGAATAGTAGAGTTAAGAAAAAATATCTGCTATAATGATATTTTAAATCAGAAAATGTCAATGATATGGTTGAAAAAAACAAAACTGTAATGAATATGGCAGAAAAATGATATGAGCAAAAACGGGAAAACTACTCAAGAGCCATAGATGATTTCATGCTGAAAAAAATAGTCAATGAGTATCGGAAACTATTTTTGAATAACTTAATACAATAGCATTAGTCTCTTTTGTATTTAATAAAAAGCGATTTGACTGCTAAAATATCTAAAAAATAAATTGCTAAATAATGTCTTTTTTTTTAGGATGATGCGGTCTTTGTGAATTAGTAGGAAAACATATAAAGCGGATAAGGAGGTAAATATGTCATTGGAATTAGTGGCTAATACGATAAGATGTCTGGCAATGGATGGTGTGCAAAAGGCTAACTCAGGGCACCCTGGTATGCCGATGGGGACTGCTGACTTTGCTACCGTGCTATTCCTAAAACATCTGAAGCATTCACCGAGCAATCCAAACTGGCAGGATCGTGATAGATTTGTTCTTTCGGCTGGACATGGCTGTATGTTGCTCTATAGCCTTCTACATTTAAGCGGATATGAGCTTTCAATAGAAGATTTAAAACAATTTAGGCAGTTTGAGAGCAAAACACCGGGACATCCTGAATATGGAGTAACACCTGGCGTTGAGACCAGTACAGGACCTCTTGGGCAGGGCTGTGGGAATGCGGTTGGAATGGCTCTTGCAGAAGCTATGATGGCAGCTCGTTTCAATACCGATAAGTACAAAATAGTTGATCACTACACTTACGTGCTTTGTGGGGATGGGGATTTAATGGAAGGAGTTTCGCATGAAGCATTCTCTTTGGCAGGGCATTTAAAGCTTAATAAGCTTATTGTCTTTTATGATTCAAATAGAATAACAATAGAAGGCGCAACAGATCTGGCATATAGCGATGATGTGCGGAAAAGATTTGAAGGCTACGGTTGGAATGTGCTCGAAGTTGATGGACACAATTACGAGCAAATAGATATGGCTCTAACTAAAGCGAAGGCAGAAAAGGAACGTCCTACTATAATAATCGGTAAAACAATTATAGGCAAAGGTAGCCCGAATATGGCTGGCAACCATGAGACACATGGGGCTCCACTCGGTGTTGAAGAGGTAAAAGCAACCAAAAAGGCTCTAGGTTTCCCAGAAGATAAAGATTTCTACGTGCCTGATGAGGTTAGGCAGATTTTTGCGGAGCGCTTAACGCAACTTAAGAAGATGGAAGAAGATTGGCAGAATAGATTTAATGCCTATTGTTCAGAAAATCCTGAAAAGGCAAAGGCGTGGCAGGAGGCTATGGGACTTGTTATTCCAAAAGATATAGAGAAAGTTTTGCCAACATTTGATCCTGCAAAGCCAGTTGCAACAAGAAGCGCATCCCACACCGTTATCCAAAAAATTGCTAAAGCTGTGCCATATCTTGTTGGCGGGGCTGCTGATCTTGCTCCAAGCACCAGAACCATAATGGAGGGTTGCGGTGATGTTAACACGAGAAAATTTGAAGGCAGGAATCTTCATTTTGGTGTGCGTGAGCACGCTATGGGAGCGGTCCTGAACGGGATGGCATTGCACAAAGGTTTTAGAGTTTATGGGGCAACGTTTTTTGTTTTCTCCGATTATTTCCGTCCTTCAATCCGAATGGCTGCCATTATGAAATTACCTGTAATATATGTGCTTACGCATGATAGCTTTTATGTTGGGGAAGATGGACCAACTCATGAGCCTGTTGAACATACAATGAGTTTAAGGCTTATTCCAGATATGACAGTTATAAGACCTTCTGATCCAACAGAAACAGCTTATGCATGGATTGCTGCATTGAAAAACACAAAAGGGCCAACAGCCATTTTATTAACAAGACATAATGTGCCAGTGATAGATAGAAGCAAATATGCATCAGCATCAAATCTTGAAAAAGGCGCTTATATATTGTGGCAAAGCGCAGAAGGCAAACCGCAATTAATCATTATTGCAACTGGATCAGAAGTTCAGCTTGCTCTTGATGCGGCGCAAATGCTTGCGAAAGAAAACATATGCGTGCGTGTTGTGAGTATGCCTTCGTGGGAAATCTTTGAGCAACAACCAGAAAGATATAAACGCAAAGTTTTGCCTCCAGCCTGCAAAAAGCGAATATCAATAGAAGCAGGTGTGACGAAGGGCTGGGAAAAATATGTTGGTCCAAAAGGAAAATCCATAGGTTTAAACCATTTTGGCGCATCAGCGCCATATAAAGTGCTTGCGCAACATTATGGCTTTACGGTTGAAAATGTGGTAAAAATTGCAAAAGAAATACTATAATGTTAAAAGCACAAAACTGTAAGGATGTGTTTTTTAATGCTCATCACTCTCCAGTAGGTGTTTTTGCATCTTTCACTTTAGGTTGCAAAGGAGCAAAAGGTGGATTTGGACTTGAGCTTGGCAAACCTGCCGATGAGAATATTTATATTGGCATACAAAGTAGAGATTTTAAAAAATACTATGCCTTACCTTTTTTTGATGGAGCACTTTCAGATGAGCGTAAGCGTTATGAAGTGGAAACAGCAGACGGAGTAAAAAAGAAGCTGGTGCTGGAACCATTTGCTGACAAAAAAATCAAGCGTTCTTTTTCTATTGGCTTTGATTTATGGAAAGCAGATGATATTTCATTCACTATCGTAACGCCAATGTCAGCTATCCCTGATCCTGACGATAAAAAAAATCTGCTATCTATCAAACAAGCGATTATTCCTGCAGTGTGGGCAGAATTAAATATAGATAACCGGAGCTCATCAAAAGAACGAATTGCTTTTTTGGCATGGCAGGGAAACAATCCTTATAGTAATATGCGATATATCAATCTGCTTGATAAAAAAAGACGTTTGCTTGGTATAGGGCAGGGCACAAGTACAGCCATTTTCACTGAAGAAGCAAAAGAAGCAAAAATTGAAGTTGGCACTGCTTTTTCTATTGCTGAAATTATTGAGCCAATAAGTCCAACCAGCCTTACTTTTGGTTTGGGCAATATAGCGGGGTTCCGAATAATTGTTCCACCCAAAAAACAAATCAAACTTGTCTTCGCTATTTGCTTCTTTAGGGATGGTGTTGTTACGGCTGGGTTGCCGATGAAGTACTATTACCGAAATTTTTTTGATAGCATAGAGGATGTTGGTAAATATGCTCTTGATATTTATGATCTAGCTTTCAGGAAGGCTCTTGAATGGGAGAAAGTTTTAGCTAAAGCCAAGCATCTTAATAAGTATCAAAAGTTCCAACTTGCCCATTCAATAAGAAGCTATTATGGCAGCACAGAGCTACTTGATTGGAATGGCAAGCCTGTTTGGATAGTTAATGAGGGTGAATATAGAATGATGAATACGTTGGATTTAACAGTTGATCATCTTTTCTTTGAGCTCTGGAGAAATCCGTGGGTGGTAAGAAATGTGCTTGATATGTTTGCAACAAGATATTCTTATTGGGATAACATCATCGACAAACAGGATGGAACTTTGCATCCAGGAGGAATAAGTTTTACACACGATATGGGAGTTGCAAACGTTTTTGCTCCTCAAGGCAGGTCATCGTATGAATTTGGAGGGAGAACAAAATGTTTTTCGTATATGACCTGTGAAGAACTTTGCAATTGGATTCTTTGTGCAGTTGGCTATGCTCTAAATACAAAAGATTATCAATGGGCGAGAAGGAATTTAAAAATTTTGGAAGAGTGTCTTAAAAGCCTTATGCAGCGCGATCATTATGACAAGAATAAACGTGATGGTGTAATGAGTTTTGACAGTGCTTTGTGCGAAAATGGGTTTGAAATTACCACATATGATAGCCTTGATGCCTCGTTGGGGCAGGCAAGAGCAAGTGCATATTTAGCAGTAAAATGCTGGGCAGTTTATGTGTGTTTGTGGAAATTATTTAAGTTGCTTAAAAGAGGGGAACTTGCAAGAACTGCAATTAAGCAGGCATTGTTATGCTCATCATCTATTCAAAGCTATGTTACAAAAGAAGACTGGATTCCAGCCACCTTTGATGGCAGTAGCAACTCAAAGGTGATACAAGTGATTGAAGGGTTAGTTTATCCTTATATGTTCAACATTAAGGAACTCTTTGGTAGTAAGAGTCCGTTTATTACATTGATTACACGACTGAAGAAGCATTTTTTAACTGTACTTAAAAAAGGGGTGTGCCTCTTTGATGATGGTGGATGGAAAATATCTTCCAGTAGCAATAATTCATGGTTGAGCAAAATTTATATTTCGCAGTTTATTGCAAGAACTATTTTCAAGATTCGTTGGGATACATCTGGAATAGCATCTGACAAAGCCCATTACAAATGGCTGGTTGCACCGCAAAATGTTTATTGGTGCTGGAGTGATCAGATTGTGTCCGGTGTGGCGCAAGGTAGTAAATACTATCCAAGAGGCGTTACTTCTATAATTTGGCTAAACGAAAGATGAAAGTACTGCTTGATTTTTTATGAAGACTAGCTTATTTACAAGAATATTGCATAGTCAATAGGTTTAAATATAACTATAATTTTTATGGGGCTATTAGATAATATCATTAAACTGCTTTCTGGAAAAGGCTCTGCTGACGATTTACGAAGGAAACAATCCTTACAAAAAATTTCGGATTTTTTAGTAAAAAACAAACTTTCTACCATTCCCACAGTTTTGCAGAAAATTATGGCGCTTGCCAACAATATGAAAGCTGGCGCCGATGATTATGCAAGGCTATGCGAGCAGGATCCATCATCTTCAATAAGAATTTTAAAACTTGCAAATTCTGCTTACTACGGTCCGCAGCCTGATTTTGCTGTTCGTACTATTAAGGATGCAATAGTTAGAATCGGTTTTGCAAAAGCCCGTGAGGTTGTCAACTCTGTTGCTGTTTCTAGCATATTCAAAACTTATGGAACGATTGCCGATTATTCACCTGCGAAGCTATGGATGAATAGCATTGCTGTGGCAATAGGGAATAGACTTCTTTTTTCCTACGATAGGAGCAGAATTGCTCCTCACATTGATCCATATCTGGTTGGGCTATTGCACAACATAGGCATCCCATTGTTGCATCTTTGCTTTGCGCAGAGTGGCTTTGCTGAAGCAATTCAAAAGAGATATGAAACTGATTGTTATCTGATTGATGCTGAAAATGAGATTCTTAGAGTGAACCATGCAGAAGCAGGGTTGCTTATTGCAACAAAATGGAATCTTTCGCCTGAAATCGCAGGTGTAATTGCGCACCATCATGATCTTGAAATGGAGGATAAGACAGTTGGGTTTTTGGTGCATCTTACACGTTATTCGCAATTTTTGGCATTTAAAGCTGATCTGGGTTATAGCGATTTTCCCGCCCGAGCTTCAACAAAATATGAGGAAAGCAAAGGCTACCTATCTCTAGAAAATTTTGATGAGGGCCGTGTTATTAGTGCCATACAAAAAGAGATAAATGCAATGGTACAGGCGGGCTGGTTTAGCTCTTTTGAACTTGAAAGCAAAAAGCCATTATAGGGCTAAAGATCTATCAACGCAAGAGACGTAGTAGGTTAACTTCATTTTACTATATCATCTACTTCGTTAAACTTTTCTTTTTCTGAAGCGCCTGCCTCTTTAATTTTTTGCTTGGTTCTTTGATAATTATCAACGGCAGTCTTGCCAGTAAAACCTTCTATGGCTTGGCGTGCAGTAGATTTTTCTTCACTTTGTTTTGGCTCTTTCTTGTTTTCTGGAATGCAAGAAAGATTGAGTGTTAGCAATAAAGTCAATAACAAAAGCCGCACTATCATAATAATCTCCTTTCCTGACTATGGAATGATTACTATTTTAAGAGAGCCACCTGCAGGGTTAGCCTGCAAACTAACGGCTTCATTAAACTTATCAAGTGGAAAAGTGTGAGTTACAAGGGGGCTTCCATCTATTTTACCACTAACCATTAAATCGCGCGCCTCAATATATTCTGCATAAGATGAGCTATTTGCTCCGTGCAGGTTGAGCTCGTAATAGTGAATTTTATTTAGATCTATTTGATCAATACAATCAGATTTTGGCATACCAGCAAATATAGAGAGGTGTCCTGCTCTCCTTAATAATTTCATTCCAAGTGCAACAAGGGGTTTCACCGATGCGGCAACAACAACGGCATCAACCCCTCTACCTGCGGTAGTGTTTTTGACCCATTCTTCAGGATTCACTTTCGATGTATCCACAAAATCATCAAATGGCAATTTTAATTTTTTTAGTAAGTCCAAGCGAGCTTGAGAAACATCCATTATAGTTATTCGTTTTGCGCCTCGTGCTCTTGCTACCAGCGCATTGAGTACACCTATTATACCTCCACCAAAAATAATCACGTGCTCTCTCGTTTCCATTGGAATATATTTCATCCCATTGACACAACAACTCAATGGTTCTATTAAAGTGCCCAGTGTTGCAGGGAAATCTTCTGGAATGGGGATGAGGCATCCTTGTTTAACGGCAATTTCTGGCATAAGGACATACTCGGCAAATCCACCGTTGAATTGATATCCCATAGCTATAAAACCTTTTTCGCACAAATTTTCCCTATGTATTTTGCACATTGGGCATAAGCCACAGCCAATAACAGTTTGCACAATGTAGCGCTTGCCTTCTTCCACGCCTTTAACGTTCTTGCCGACTTGAACAGCTTTTCCTGTTATCTCGTGTCCAACGATTTGCACATCAACAGGCTTTTCTCCACTTAACACTCTTTGATCTGTGCCACATAAAGCGCATGCTTCAACCTTGAGCAACACCTCGCCATCTTTAGGCACGGGAGTTGGCACTTCCTCTATAATTATTTTGCCTTTTCCTTTGATTACAGCAGCCTTCATCAAAAAAACTCCTTTCGCTTTTTATTCTTTCATTGGTGGCATTTTAACAGGTGGCAAATTTTTTACAAGGGAATCTATCTGGACTGGTTTTCCTATTTTCATACTTTTATTAGCGGCTATGCCTGTTAAGATGCTTAATGCGCCAGCGGCATGATCAGCTGCACGCATATAAGGATCTTTTGGAGGTTTATTGGAAAATATATCATTTAACATAACAATATCGCCGCCACCGTGTCCACCTTCGCCTAGCCACGGTTTAATGGAATATGCTGGCTTTAAGTGAGGGTAAACTCTTATGGTGGTGCCATCTGGTATGGTTGCGCCTTGCACTCTATCATCACCACTTATATATACACTTTCAACGCAGTCATGTTCAAGCCTACCTTTTGTGCCATTAAATGCAATACGATATCCTTCCCATGGCAAAAATGCATTTAGTGAATAGCTCATATAAGCGCCTGTGTTATATTGCACAATAACATTCATGGTGTCTTCAATGGTAATGGGCTCGCCAAATACACATTTATCTCTGAAGTAGCCATCGTATTTTTCACATTCAAGATACATCGTTTTTAAAGTAGGATATTTTTCAAGTTTTAATGCAAAGGGGCATTTATTCCTGTGCTTGCAGGTAAAGCAGCGTTCTGAATGCCCGGTTAATCCAAGCTTTTTATCCATACCACTTTTGCTACCATAAAAGGCAAGTTTGCCCATTGCAAACACAGAAACAGGTTGGGCAGAAAGCCACCAGTTTACTAAATCAAAGTGATGCGTGGCTTTGTGTACCATAAGCCCTCCTGAATTTTCTTTTTCTCTATGCCATCTTCTGAAATAGTCTGCTCCATGGCTTGTATTGAGAAGCCAGTGGAAATCAACAGAAATTATTTTTCCGATAGTTCCTTTCATCAGGAGATCTTTTACTTGGGTGCGTGGTGGTGAGTAACGATAATTAAAGGTTACTCGTAGTTGTCTTTTGGTTCTTTTTACAGCATCCAGAATCTTTTGGCATTTCTTTTCATCTGTAGTCATTGGTTTTTCGGTAATGACATCGCATCCTAATTCCATAGCGCGGACAATGTAATAATCATGGAAGCAATCCTTTGTTGTGACTATCACAACATCAGGCTTTTGTTCCTTTATCATTAGTTCAAATTTTTCGGCGGCATACTCAGGGACTGATGGATGGTTATATTGTTCTTGAATTAATTTGTTTCGTAAGGCTAACCTGCCTGCATTAATATCACAAATTCCTACCAGTTCGCTTGTGTCTTTAAAGTTTTTTAATATCGCTTCCGTATACATTACTGACCTTCCACCAACACCAACCTGAACATATCTTTTGCGACATTTACTCATTGTTTTTTTATCTCCTTAAAATAGTGATTAAACAACCTAAAGAGAAATAGGTTGTTGATGTATCCTATGTTGTAAGCTGTTTATTTCAATAGAAAAACAGAACTGTTATGGATGAGGGCTGTGTAGTAATATGTCTTATAGAACTGTTTTACGAGCCAGTCAGTGAAAAAAATATATCCTCTAATTTTTGAGCTCCTTTTATTTGCGAACGTAGTTCTGCAATTGTGCCGATAGCCACAAGTTTTCCTTCGTAAATAATGCCTATTCTATCAGCAAGCTGTTCCACAAGTGCCAGAATGTGGCTTGTAAGAAAAATGGTTACACCTTCTTTTGTTTTCTCTTTTAAAAGGTTTTGGATAAGCCTTATGGTATAAGGATCAAGCCCTACAAAGGGCTCATCTATAAATATAATTTTTGGATTGTGCAGAAAAGTGGAAACATATATCAGCCTCTGACGATAACCATGTGAGAGGTCTCTAATTAGAGTGTTTGCGTAGTCTTTCAGCGCAAACAATTGAAATTTTTCTGCTTTTTCCTCTGCCACCTTGTTGCGCGGAATATGGGACGGTTCACCTATGAAGTCAAAAAACTCCGATACAGTAAGTCTTTCGTAGAGATATGGAGTATCTGGAATATATCCAATAATAGAGCGAATTTTTTCAGGATCATCTTGCCATGAATAAGAAAGCAGTTTCATATTCCCATAATCAGGCCTAACCAATCCGCACAGCATTTTGATTGTGGTGGTTTTACCTGCGCCGTTTGGTCCTAGAAAGCAAAAAAGTTCGCCTTTATTGACGGTGAAGGATATATTTTTAACAGCTTCAACTTTTTCGAAGCTTTTACTTAAATTTTCTATTTCAATAGCGTAATTATTCATTCAACCTCCAGAACATCTATTTTCATCTTACCGAGGAAATCCAGCAATTTGATCTGTTGAGGCAGGTCTCCTTCTATTAAAGATATATGAGTGGCATCTACAAATCGTTGTCCAAAAGTTGGATCAATCTCAAGCCATTCCCCAACATATACCGAAACCCAAGCGTGATAATAAAAAGCAGGGGAACCATAACTAGTGGTGTAGACCAGCCCCGTGATTATTTTTGCAGGAATTCCTACAGCATTAGCAAAGGCTGTTAAAAGAGTTGCGTGCTCGTTGCAATCTCCTTTCCTGATTTTGAGGATATCTGCAGCTATAGGGATGTTCGGTGAAGGTTCTTTTTCAAGGTTGGCATAGACCCAGTCTGCAAGTTTAAACGCAGCATTCAGGCTATTAGTTTCCTCTGCAATAATAGACTGCGCAACATTTATAATTTCAGGATGTTGTTCGCTTAAAAACATAGTTTTAGTAATCTCATCATAGAATGGGCTATTTGTTTGCTCTGTGTTTTTTAATAAAAGATTTTTGGCTTCTGCGAGTGAGATAGGAATAAAATCCTTTGCCTCCTGCATTGTGGTAAATAGTGAGCAAGAAGTTTTTGTTGCTGATAGAATTTTTTGCCTTGCTGTTTGTGGGATTTTTTGAAAATCGATATCACCTTCAATCAAGACTTTCATCTTTTTAGCTGAACGTGGAGATTGAATGTGGTTTTTTACTAAGATGCCGGTAAGGCCAATTACATCGATTGCCTTATCGGTTTTTATCTTCATTGCTTGTTCGGCTGAACACGATATAAGGTTCCAGCCGAAAGGTGTTTCTTCTTTAATTAATTTGCCTTCTTCATTTATCCATGCATAACTTATGGTGTTCATATATGATATTTTTAATTTAAGGGATTTTATTGGCGATTGCTTTTCTTTTGTATGGATTTCTTCATAATTCAGAGCTTCTACTGTTAGATTGGCAACATTAAAGGTAAAAGGGTCTATCGTCTTAAAATATATTTTATCAGCCGGTTTAAGTTCGCTTATTGCAAGTTGTATTGATGGCGAATAAAAAATGGCATCTTCAGGTAGTTCTGTAATAAACTTGCTTTCCGTTTGCATGCCTTTGATTATTATTGAATAAGTGTTAGCTTTAAGACGTTTTGCGGTTATTTGGGTGGAATAATTTTTTGAAAACATATTTGCTTTAAAATTTTGCATAACGCATTTTTCGTCCAGGGTGATTGTCAGATGAGCGTTGATAGCTTGTTTTTCACCAAGCATATTTATGTTCAAAAAAGTCTGGTTGTAGAGAGTATAGGTTTCGTCAGGATTTTTTAACTCGCTATCAAGCCATGTATGGGTGTAGCCGATAATATTGCTTTTGAACTCTATCAACATCCAGTTATCAAGAATAATAGGATTTTTTTTAAGGATATATTTGTATCCCGGCAGAGTCTTAAGAAAAAGCTCCGGACATGCTTCAAATCTTATGAACCATAATAGGAAGAAACACCATACGAGCAATACAAAACAACGTGCAAACAATCCTCTTTTTGTGGACATACTTTAACAAGCTCTTTTATAATTAATGACCGATAGGAGAAATGGCCTGATAACTAGAATCACCAAACGATGTGGTATATATTGAATAGTTTTTGCTAGAAAGGCGTACATGCCATATGCCTGTGGCTTGATTGTAAAGGACTATATCGGCTTTGCGATCTCCATCAAAGTCAGCAGGGATAGGGTAGTAGCCTGCCGCATTAAGAATGAAAGCTATAGGCACAGAAGATGCCGTGGAAGATTGCCAGTAAGCTAGGTACCCCGTGTTTTGATCAAACACAGCTATATCGGCTTTGCCATCGCCATCATAATCTGCCGGGACAGGAGTATAATTGTTTGCACTGGAGTTCATGGTAGTTGCTTGATATAAACTCGCTGAAAGGAGTATTTGCCACTTGCCCTGTTTGCCCCAGCCGGGGATATAAGTTTCGTAATATACGGCAGGATCAGTTTTGCCATCACCATCATAATCTGCTGGAGCAGGCATGGTCCCAACTCCACCAAGAGAAAAAGCAACCAGCGAATAAGTGGAAGCTGACTTTAACACTTTCCAGCTTCC
>CAZBHO010000043.1:0-4362 GCA_964491945.1 uncultured Verrucomicrobiota bacterium
AAAACAATATCATCAACAACCCTATGCGCTAGAGCACGCGCTTCCTGAATATTCTCTTTATAACTCTTTGAAAAAACGTTTTCTCGAGAAGAGCTGTTGTAAACTTCACATTGCACATTAATTCTACCACTCACATCGACCTCTCCTATCATTGCAAACTCTGCCCTGCCAGATACAACTCTAAAATATCCAGAACGGTTGAGATCATTTTCAAGAGTCTTCCTAAAAATTACTGCTGCTTCATCGTTTGCACACTTTAATCCTGTCAGGTCAATAGAAGATTCAGCGCTGCCCGCTTTCATAATTCGCACATCAGCAGCATACCCACTCAAAACACAAAAAAGCATAAAAAAAAGCACTTGCTTAAAAATACTTATCATCTTCATCAAAATCTCTCCTGCCGTCAAAATTTTTTCAAACTTTACATTTAAATACAACAAAACTTTTAATCTCACGGACAACCACAAGCAGAAAACATATACGATATAATGAACAAGATGCAAGATAATTTCCTGAATGAAAAAATATTCTGTTCAGGATGCTCCTCTATGTAAAAAAGTAAAAACAAAAAACCTGCCTTATTTTACTCCTTTATGATGTTGACTTATCTCTTTATATTATTTAAATTTCGGCGCTATTCCAACAATAAAGAAAGGTCTTACATTATGAAGTTAAAATATCAAATTCCTTCTGATAAAGAAAAAGAAGAAGTATGGATTGCTTATAAGGCAGGGCATCCCACAAGAGTGCCTTTACGTTGGAATATAAATCCGCGGATAATAATTCTAAACCCAGTTCTGAACCCATGGAAATATACTTTTAAGGATTATTTTAACAATCCAGAAGTAATGATTAAAGTACAGGCTATTTTCTTTGAATATGCCGCACAGGAATTGAGCAAGACTTGCGATTTCCAGTCTAAACTGCCAGATGAATGGAGCTTTTATCTGGACTGCCAAAACATATACGATGGAGCATATTTCGGAGCGCCAATTGAATATGCGCCTAATAATTGTCCAAGCAATGTGGCTGTGTATAAGGAGGAGGATGTAGCTGAGTTTTTAAAAAAAGATTTCTCAAAGCCATTTGAAAATCCGTGGCTAAAAGAGCGATTAGCCTTTCATAAGGAACTTACAAAAGTTGCAAAAGATTTTGTTTATGCAGGTAGAAAAGGGAAAGTAAGACCATTTGTTTTAGGTTTTGATGGACCATTAACAGTTGGTGCAATTTTGTTTGGTGAAGATATTTTTACCCTATTGGCAGCCTCCCCAGAAAAGGCTGATAAACTGATGCGTAAGCTCTGTGAAGATGCTTTACAACGGAACAAGGCGCTTACGGAGTATTTTGAAAATAAATGGGAAAAAGCAGAAAGAGGCTCGCTGGCAGATGATTCAATTCAGCTAATAAGCACAGAAATGTATGAAGATCAGGTGTTACCAATTCACGAATTTTGGTTCAGCATAACTTCTAAAACAACTCCTGCATCAAAAAACAGAGGAATGCATTTGTGTGGAAATGTGCAACGGCATCTCCCTTTAATAAGCAAGAAGCTCGGTGTTGTTTCTTTTGACACGGGCTTCCCTATAGACCATGGGGCACTTCGCAAACAACTTGGACCAGATATTGAAATTAGTGGCGGACCTGAAATAAGCTTGCTCCAGACTGGCACTCCAGAAGCCTGTTTTAATAGAGCAAAGGAAATTTTAGAAAGTGGAATAAAGGAAGGCGGCAAATTCATTTTACAAGAAGGGAACAATCTTCCGCCCTGCACACCATTAGAAAACCTTGCAGCCGTTTATGAGGCTTGCTTAATTTATGGCAGATACAACTGATTTTCTCATAAAGTTCCTTGGTGCCACCAGAAGCGTCACAGGTTCCTCGTTTTTATGTTCATATAACGATACCATCTTTATAGTGGATTGTGGAATGTTCCAGGAACGGCATCTGCGTTACAGGAACTGGGACGCATTCCCATTTGATGTAAAGAGATTAAATGCAGTTTTTCTTACTCATGCTCATCTTGACCATTGCGGATTGCTTCCGCGATTGGTGGCATCAGGCTTTAAGGGAAAGATAATGGCGAGCAAAGCCACTATTGAGCTTGCAAAAATTGTGTTGTTGGATGCAGCAAAACTCCAAAAGGAAGATGCTGAGATTAAAGCCAAACGCCATAAAAAAGAGAATAGAAAAGGCCCTTATCCAGAGGTGCCTCTTTATACCATAGAAGATGTTGAAGCAGTTTTCCCATATTTTAGAGCGATAGAAGATAAGAAAGCATTAGACTTAACTACTGGACTTTTAGTCAACCTTCTTGAAGCAGGGCACATACTTGGCTCATCTATGATTCACATCAAGGCTAACATTACTCAAGATAAGAGTTTGTATATCCTTTTTTCCGGAGACATTGGGAGAAAGGCAATGCCGCTAATTAGAGATCCTGCCAAATGTGAGGGAATAGACTATGCTGTTATAGAATCAACTTATGGCAATAAGATCCACAGCGTTCCAGAAAAAGACATAGCAGAAGCTCTCGCCGATGTGATAAACCGCACTGCAAAAAGAGGTGGCAAAATAATCATTCCAGCCTTTGCTATAGAGCGTTCTCAAGAGCTTATTTATCATCTACATAATCTTTTTATAGAGAAAAAAATTCCAGCAATGCCCATGTTTTTAGATAGTCCTATGGCAAAAAAAGTTACTGAAGTTTTTAAGAAGCATCCTGAATTGTTAGATGAAGAAGCGATGTTAATGCTAAAGGAAGGATCCGATCCCTATTCCTGCCAACATCTTGTTATGATTTCTACTCCAGCAGAATCAAAAAAGATCAACTCTCTAAACACACCAGCTATCATCATTGCTGGTTCAGGTATGTGCACTGGCGGAAGGATTAAACATCATCTGGTGCACAATATATCAGAAAAAGAAAACACAATTCTCTTTGTTGGTTATCAGGCAGAAGGCACGCTTGGTCGTGAAATTCTTGATGGAAAAAATCCTGTAAGAATTTTTGGCGAGAACAGGACCGTTAGAGCAGAAGTTGCTCAAATCAACGGATTTTCTGCCCATGCGGATTATAATGAAATTATTGATTGGCTAAAAAATGCAAAAAATACATTAAAGCAAATTTTCATTGTTCACGGAGAAGCACAAGCTTCGGAAGAATTTGCTAAAAGGCTGTCTGAACAAGGATTTAATGCAACTGTCCCCTACCCTATGGATGAGATAAGGCTAACATAATAAATTTTTACTTGCTGTTAAGATTGATACATCAAACATTGAAAGAATGTTCATTCTTCTGTTTCTATGTTTGAAGCTTTTACAACTCTTCTAACTAAAAATATCAGTCCCATTACTATGCCATAGACTACTAATGCAGCAATAAAGAACATAACTTTATGTTCAGCAGTTTCACCTTCCAGGACAGGATTGTTTTCAGGAGACGTATCTCCATAGTATAGTAGAGTAAGAGCTATTAAGAAGATGGGAAGAGAAACAACAATAATCAAGAGTTTTTGGATCCGTTCATCTAAATTAGTGAATTTTAAAAAGAAAGGTAGCCAACCGCTAATGGCAATGCATCTAATCAAAGCCACAAAAATGTTTGTAATATGAATGCCAAAGCCTTGAATAAGTCTTAATATAAAAGCAAAAAAGGCAGGCACAAAATCTTCCCCTGTCTTACATTTTTAAGGATATTGTTTTGCCACGTGTTTCAAATAATCAAGCTGTCTTTTTAACAGCTCCTTACTATCTGATGTTTTACGAAAATCTTCTATTGATATGAAACCAGTGTAATTTACTGCACTCATATCGGAAAACAAAAGATGTATATTAAAAAGTCCTTCTGAAAAATCACACCACTCCCATTGCCATTCTTGAGTGCCATCTTCCAGCTTCTTTGTTGGAACAGGTCTATGAGCTCCTGCATGACAATGCTGGAAATAAGGACCAAGCAATTCCATAGCGAGGCGTGGTGTTTCATACCCATCCATTATCATATTATTGACATCATATATTACACCTATTCTTTCTGGAGAAAAATTTGAACATAATCTATACGCAAGAGATGCGCTGATAAAAATTGTGCCGTTATGCGTTTCTATTACAGCACGCACATTGTAGTTCTTCAAAACTTCTATTGCCTTGCCATACCATTCAACTGCTTCTTTGAACAATTCATTATAATTTACCTTTCTATCATAATAACGCGGTGCACCAACACGAATTGATGGTGGCGGTGAAGAAATAAGTTCAACTGCCTCTCCCAATCGTTTCAGCTCTTCAATCTCATTTGCCCTCACATAAGTTGCTAGTGATGGAACTGCTAATCCATAATCTGAACAAATTTTACCTATTTCTTTT
>CAZBHO010000043.1:4372-18366 GCA_964491945.1 uncultured Verrucomicrobiota bacterium
GGTAATGTTAGCCTTGTATGCTCCCCAAAATGCCCATTCACCTTTTTGAAGCTGCTCCTCTGGATTGTGCCACACACGCCACTCAACTCCGTCAAATCCCAGTTCAGCAAGCAGCTCACAAGTTTCCTTTACATCATATTGCGGCAACATCACGTGATTTATGCTGAATTTAATTTTCATAATCAACCTCCTTTTAATTTAAATAAAATAATAACAACCATATATAAAGGTCAAATCAAAAACTAAAAAAAAATTAGTTAAATTAGTTGCAATATTTACTCATTTCAATCTTGTACTTTCATATAGGTTTCTAACAGGTGTTCCCATAATATTATAACGGCTTTTCTAATAGATCGGTCTCTATGATTTGCTTTGTTTCTTTATCTATTCGGAAGGTTTTTATTTCAAAAGGCGCAAATTTAATTTTTATTTTTCTCTTCATTGATGGAAAAGAAAGCTCTGTTTTTTGAGGAGAGCCCGTTGTTTCAAATAGGCGCAGGATGATATCATCATTATCTTCTGCCTTTTTGGCAGCTACAAGCTCCACTGCTTTATTTGTTAAACGGAGAAAAGGTGTACATTTAATAATTTTTGTTAATGGCGAAACTGCCAATGCAAAAGGCTTTTCATATTTTAACTCTGTTTCGTTTGATATCAAACGAATGCGTTCCTGATAATTGCCACCATTAAGCCAGAACCTAAAAATATGTTCACCTTGATCAATGCGCGGTGTAACCCTATCTTGTTGTACTATTGGACGCTCTCCAATGGGATGAGCCGCATAAGCTGGTGAACGTAGCATAGAAAGACGGAGCTCGCTATCTTTAAAATCGCACCCGTAAGTAGTGTCGTTTATACAGCTTAAAGCAGAATGCTTATCTTTTGAAAAAAGAATGCACCACTTCTGCGTTACCCATTCAACGCCATTATCAGGAATTGGCTCTATACCAAACATAGTCTGCGTTATGGCTGCTGCATTATTATAGCCAAATGGCAAAGAAAGTTTTAACATTTTATCTATTTCGTTCCAATAAATGCGGCATTCAATCTCCACTTCTGTGCCTTCTTTAGGTATTTTATAGTGAACTATTGCTCTTGATCCTCCATATTTGAGCAAGACTTCCACAACGGTTCGCACGGCTCCATCTTCTATTATTTTAGCTGGGGAGATTGGTTCCGGAAGATTTGCAAAAGATGTAGTCTCTTTTTTTGATATCACCTTAAAACTACCAATTACTTTCCTGAATGAGTTTACTTTCACTCCCCATGGATCAGGACAATCTTCCACAACAAGCGATCGACAGGCACCTTGTCGTATAAGCGATTTCCCATTTACAATATATTCATCAATACAACCTGTACTTGCATTAATTTTAACTTGTATCTTTTTATTTTTTAAGAAAATGGTTTTTGACTCATTGTTTTTATAACATGGCCTTGCAGGAAGCCTTATGAGTTTACAATCAAACTTATGCATTTGGCATGGCTTAAGTGTGGTTTTAAATATCACATGTTTGCGCCAATCAAGATTAATATTGCTGGCTTCTTTCTCCACCTGCGTGGCAAGCTGCTTCTGCCCTGCGTACACTTGAACATCTGTAAAGGTTTCTTCCAAATTCTGCTCTGCCATTTGAAACTCACAATCCACTATTGTTTCTAGTTCGTATGGATGTGGATTATACACTACGATGGGAATTGTTTGCATATTTGATGTCTCTTTAGAGACCCGATTAGTGCTACTTAGCAATGTAAAAAACGCGGAAGCTCTAATTTCACGCAAAATCTTTCGTGCACCACCCAATGCGGCTAAATAGGGCGGCAATCTTATCCCTACCACGCTCGAGTTAAATCCCTCCCATTTAAAAACTTCTGAGGGCAGATCATATTGGTTGTTATATGGACGATAAAAGAAATATGCTTTGAATCCTGACTTTGCCAGAATCTTCACTAATCCTTTACTGTGCCCAAATGTGTCAAAATTAACAGCAACAGAAGGAACAGACTTAAAATGCTTCCCAAAAAACTGTCTGCCTGTAAGAGTTTGTCTTACAATTCCTTCACCAGATGGCATATTACAATCTGGTTCCAAAAACCAACCACCCATTATGTGCCATTGCTTTTTTTTTAACTAAACGTTGAATTTCCTTAAAAAGCTCTTTATCATACTGCTGTATCCATTGATACAGGATAACTTCATTATGATTAAATACAAATTCAGGGAACTCCTTACATAAGAGCGTAGCTGTTTTGAAAGTGTTAATGGCTTCTGATGCACCTTCCTCCCAGTCCCATAGCCACACAGGGTCAAGATGCGCATTGCACAATAGATAAACTTTTTTCATAATATCTCCTCATAAGCGGAAAAAACAACAGGCATATTTATCCATCTTGACTTTTTAGTCAACTTCAAAGAATATCCTGTTTGCAGATGAAATAGCTAAATAGAAGGTGATTTATGAATAATTTTTTTATCATAGCAAAAGTTTTGTGCTTTTTTTTAACGATTATCTTAATAAACGGTTGCGGGCAACAAAAACGTTTTATTGCTTACGAAGAAGTTGTTTCGCATCTTACAAATAACTCATATATTGCAAAAATTGATCTTCCATCCACTATATTTTTTAGCTCTTACGATAGGACGGGGGGAAATAATGATTATGGCTTTTATCTACGGGATTTGGAACCGGGTTGGGGCGTTATAGCCGAAGCAAAAGGACCGGGCTACGTCTCGCGCTTGTGGTTTACAGGAGAAGCCACAAACCAACGCATCAGAATTTACATTGATAAACAAAGCAAACCGGCACTGGAACTAACCATAAAAGAATTTTGCGGAATTATTGAGCCATTCACTCCGCCACTGGCAGCTTATGAAAATTATTGCTACTATAACTATGTGCCTATCCCTTTTGCAAAACATATAGTAATAGCTATAGAAAAAGGCACAATAAAGCCAGATGGTCCACCAAAGCATTATTATCAAGTCAATATAGAACCGCTTTCTTCAATTTGCCTTCTGGAATCCTTCAGGTTTCCCTTTTCAGAAGATAATTTAAAAATTTTAGATGCAGTAAGAAGACGTTGGAGTAGATATAAACTTGGCAAAGAAATGGATATGACAAACGGAATAACAGGGAATTTTACCGAGAAGAAAGTTATAGCAGCTGGTACAAAAATGGTTATTACCAACATTTCAGGGCCTGCTCTAATAAAAAGAATCAACCTAATTTGTGATGAAAACAGCGCAGAAAATTTTTACGAACCGTGGCGAAGTGTTCTGCTCAATATCTACTGGGATGAAAGAGAACTTCCATCAGTGAGTGTTCCTATAGGAGATTTCTTCGGTATAGTCTGGCGAAAAATTCCTGCAAGCTCTATCTTTTTTAACAATAGCGGAACAATCCTGCAGAACGAATTCCCTATGCCATTCAGCAAATCTGCAAAGATAGAACTAATCAACCAGGGAAACACCGATTTTGCTTTTTCACTTATCCCGGAGATTGATAGAGACTTTACAGCTACTAATTCTATTGGTTATTTCCACTGTGTGTGGCATAGCAGTGGGGGAGGAGGAGCTATCGGGAGCCCTCACACTGTGCTTCAAGTCAAAGGAGAAGGCCGTTATGCAGGATGTATCTTAAGCGCTGTCTCTCTTGATAAGAGCTTCTGGTTGCTGGAAGGCGATGAAATAATGGCAAAAGATGATGAGCCAACTCCTTTCTGGAGAGGCACAGGACTTGAAGATTATTTTAATGGCGGCTGGTATTACCAGAACATTAAGGCACGCCCTTTACATGGTTTATTGAATAAAACATTTTTTAGGACAGTCCAATATAGATTCCATCTGCCAGAGGCCATCACGTTTAAAAAGAGCTTTAACATAAGCTTTGAGCGGGGGCCTGAACATAAAAGTAGAGGCTACTTTGAAAGCACTGCATTTTGTTACTTAAAAGAACCTCAGGGAATACTTCTTTCGGTAACAGATTTTCCAAACAGGTTGCCACCAACAGATGATCTTGAAGAAGCAAATATTATGGTAGAGCTTTTAAATAGCGAAAGAGCTGGCGACTATGAAGGCGCAATAAAACAGATAGAACACTTTACCGCAAAGTATCCGCAATTCCCCTATAATGAAATGCTCCTTTTGCGCAAGACAGCATATTTAGAAAAGTTAAAGGGATTTAACGAAGCTAGAAAATTGTATGAACAATACGCGCTTTCTACTAACAACGATATAAGAAGTCAGGCAGAAACTTTACTATGGTTTAATGAAGATGAACACAACGCAATTGCAAGCTTAAATGCCAACACTCCAGCCAGATTGTGGCTTGATGGCAAACTTGTGATGGAAGCAAATACTCCGCAGCGCTTATTCATAGAAAAAATCAAACTCAATAGCGGTAAGCACACTCTTGCAATACAATTTAAGCATCGAACATATCCTTTCTGGATTCAAGGTTGTTTAAAAACTCATAAAGGGCTCTTCTTCACAGACACAACATGGCGGCAGTGTGCCAATCCAAAAGGCAATTGGGGCGATATTGCTTATGATGATAGCAACTGGAGTGTAATTGGTGGCACAGGTTCTAAAGGACCGCCAGAAGAACCGTTTATCTGGCTTGAACCTAACGCTTTCATTGAAATGCAAGCGTTGCCAGTTGCAATATGGTCAACTCTGGACTGGGACGATCCAAAAACTATAATGGTTGTCCGCAAGGTCTTTGAGGTGCCTTAAAAAAAGCTTGCTTTTTGACTATTTTGTTGTACGTATTTTGGCTTTAATACATATTAAGTCAACAAAAGAAAGGATATATATGTCAAAAATAATTAGAGTAGGTTTTATCGGTGCTGGTGGAATTGCAAGGTATCAGGCTTCCCTTCTTCAAAAGGTGGAAAATGTTGAAATTGTGGCTGCAGCAGATATAAACGAAAAATCATTAGAGAATTTCAAGAAAGATATTCCGGTAAAACACATTTTTACAGATTGGAAAGAACTCCTAAAGTTAAAAGAGCTTGATGCAGTAAGCGTGTGCACCCCGAATAAGCTGCATTATTTGCCCACGATTGAAGCGTTAAAAAGCGGCAAACATGTAATCGTGGAAAAGCCTATGGCGATGAATGCAAAAGAAGCTAAAGAGATGGTTGATACGGCAAAGAAACATAAAAAAGTGTTGCAAATAGGATTTCAATGGCGCTTCACTCCTTCAGCTTTATTGTTAAAAAAACAGGTAGAAGCCGGCGCTTTCGGCGATATTCTGTACGTGCGATGCCAGGCTTTAAGAAGACGTGGCATACCAAGCTGGGGCGTGTTTGGGCAAAAAGAGTTGCAAGGTGGTGGCCCAATGATTGATATCGGTGTCCATATCCTTGAAGTTGCTCACAATGTTATGGGAGCTCCAAAACCGTTAAAGGCATCTGCCGCTTGTTACACATATATTGGGAACAAGAAGCCTGATGTTGCCTGTGGATGGGGAGCATGGGATTACAAAACATACAATGTGGAAGATCTGGCTGTTGGCTTTATTCGCTTTGCCAATGGCGCCTCACTTGTTATAGAATCAAGCTTTGCAGCCCATATAGAAAAGGATATTTTCACATTCCAGATTATGGGGACAAAAGGCGGGGCAACGCTTGAACCACTACAAATCTTTTCGGACGAAAATGGTTATATGTTCAACAAAACACCTTATTTCATTGGCAAAGGTGATTGTTTTGAATATAAGATGCGCCATTTTATAGAGTGCATACGCGATGGTAAAAAAAGCGAAGCGCCCGGCGAAGATGGATACGTTGTGCAACAAATGCTTGATGCAATATATGAATCAGCAGAGAAAGGCACAGAGGTTTCCATAAAGTAAACTCAAATGAATTATGGGAGGTTACTTAAATGAAACAGCAGGAAAATAACAACAAAAAATGCCCATGTACCTATCCTGGTTGCCCGCGTCACGGAAAATGCGAAGAATGCAAAAGTTATCATCATTCCCTAGGGCAAAAGACATGTTGCGAACGGAAACAATAAAAGCCCCTTAATCAAACATTCTTCGGAGGTATAACATGACAAAGCAAACAGCTAACCTTCATATTGAAACTTGTTCAATGCATGGGAGAAAAGGCTGGCTATTAAGCAACGGTAAGCTTTCTGTTTTTGTTATGAAAGGAGGCGGACATATTGCTGGCTTGTTTTTGGAAGGAAAGGATCTGCCAAATCCAATGTGGATCCCTAAATGGGGCACAATTGAGCCAGA
Source organism: uncultured Verrucomicrobiota bacterium (assembly GCA_964491945.1). Classification (GTDB taxonomy): domain Bacteria; phylum Verrucomicrobiota; class Kiritimatiellia; order JAAZAB01; family JAAZAB01; genus CAZBHO01. The sequence goes on from CAZBHO010000043.1 coordinate 10,618, forward strand.
TGTTTTTGAAAAAAACCGCAAACGAAACGCTAAAAAATATAGTGGGAAACTTCTGGCATGCATTGCGGGGCATAATCTTTGCCTGCCATACTTTGGTGGTCCTTCCGCAGACGAGACAAAAGTTGAGATGGAGTGTCACGGCGAAGCTCCCATAGTAAATTGGAAAGTAACAAAAAAATCTGTTGATAAGAATAGTCTCTCTTTTGGTTTTAGCTGCGTTATGCCAGAAGGGAATATGGCACTTGAACGAACAATTTATATGCAAGAAGATAATGGAGGTATATCCATTAAAGAAACACTAACCAACTTGAGCAAGCTTGATAAGCCTTTCACTATGTGCCAACACGTTACTTTCTCTGGTGAATTTTTAAAAGAAAACGTCACACGTTTTGATATGCCAGCCACCAATGGCTGCACTTATCCGCGTGTTTTTAGTAATAAACAGAGGTTAAAAGTGAATACTCTCTACAAGTGGCCATACGGACCTGGTTCCAATGGTAAAAAAATTGATTTAAGATATATGTCCGATGATATTTATAGCGATTTCCATACCAACCTGATTGATACAAAACTTGAAAAAGCGTGGTTTACCGCTTTTAACCCAGAAATAAATGCCGTTGTGGCTTATGTGTGGAACCGCAAAGATTATCCATGGGTTGGTATTTGGGAAGAACGTTATTGTAGGGATCTGCCCCCATGGAATTTAAAAGAATTCACAAGAGGGATGGAATTTGCAAATACACCTTTTCCGCAACCTTTTAGGGATGCAGTGGATCTAGGAACATTTCAGGGAGAAAAAACATTCAGCTGGTTGCCAGCAAAAAGCAGCATAACTTTTGAATATGATATCTTTTATTTCCAACCACCAGCGGGAGTTAAAGGCATAAAGAATTTAAATCTTTCAAAAACAAAAAAATTAAACATAGAATACTTGTGATAACAAAAAAGTAGGACTACCTATTATGAGTGAAAAGTTGCAGGAAATAAAAAGGAACACACTTACTGGTTTATTTCTGGTTGCTCCAATAATTATTACACTATGGATCTTAAATGCGGCATTTTTATTTTTTACTGACTTTGTCGTGGGAATTCTACCTGATGTGCCCCGCTCTTCCATTATTGTAATGCTATACAGATTATCTGCACTCATATTACTATTGTTTGTTCTATACCTAATAGGATTACTCACCCGTAACATATTCGGAAAAAGTCTATACAGGATGTTTGATAATATTATTGCTAGACTACCTGTTGTTGGCGCCATTTATAAATCTGTTAGGCAGGTAAGTGAATCTATTTTCACCTCACGTAATACTATGTTTAGAGAGGTAGTTCTCGTGGAATTCCCATCAACAGGGCTATATTCTATCGGCTTTTTAACAGCGCCTGTTTCAGACCTTATGGCAAAACAGGTAGATGCCACAAAGCCTGAAGATGTGATCAGCGTTTTTGTGCCAACATCACCGAATCCCACAACAGGCTTTTTGCTGCTTTTAAAAAGACATCAAATAAAAACTTTGCCATTAAATGTGGCAGACGCCATGAAAATGATAATGTCTGTTGGCGCTGTAAGTGGAAGAATTGGAAATGGTGTTTCGACATCGCTCCTTGATCATGTTGAGGAATGGACAAAGAAAGCCAGTAAAATAGAAGAAAAGGAACATTCAAACAAAGAAACTACCAACCTATAATGATAGTTTCCTGCCATGCTATTGCTCTAAAAATAATGCCATTCTCTGAAACGTCTCGTGTTGTAATATGGTTTACAAAAGAACACGGCAGAATACCAACTCTTATAAAAGGCTCGCAGCGCAACAAGAGTTTTTTTATAGGGCAATATGATCTTTTTTATACCTGTGAATTGCTTTATTATGAGCGCACTCATCACGGTTTACATATTGTTAAAGAGCTATATCCCCAAAAAACTCGTAGTTTATTAAGAAAAAATTGGCGCGCAACAGCGTGCGTTTCTTATCTGGCTTCCCTTGCAAACAGAGTCCTGCCTTATTACGCGCCACATCCACAGTTATTCACACTATTGGATGAAGCAATTGATTTTTTTGCTTCTGATGTTTCGCTAAAATATGAATCTATACTTTGCTGGGTTGAATTAAAAATTTTAAAAGAATTAGGATTGAAGCCTAGATTAGATTTATGCGCAATATGCGGAAAAACTCTGACGCTTCTTTATGCCAGCAAAGGAGAACAAACCATGTATGCAAAAAACATACCATTCTCTTACAAAGATGGCGGTGTTTTGTGTATGGAGTGTTTATCACGTTCTGATGGTGAAAAACTATTTCTTACTCCAGATACGTTTGCTCTACTCTCCAACTGGAATAACGCTAGAAGCATAAATTCCGTTTTAAGAGTTGTACCTTCAAACAAACAGAAGGAAAGCATAAGCACATTAATAGATAAATTCATTACTTTCCATATTGAGCAAAGCGGTTATAATCGTTCCCTTGCAATTCAGATTCTAAATTGGAGCAATTAAAAAGGAATGGATAGATTATGATATTAAATTTGTATATGGATTTGATTGTGTTCATCTTTGGATTAACAATAGGGTCTTTTGCCAATGTATGTATCTGGCGCATTCCCCAAGAAAAATCTATTATCCTGCCACCTTCTGCCTGCCCGAAATGTGGCGCAAAAATTAGGTGGTATGATAACATCCCTATTCTTAGCTACATTCTTTTAAAAGGACGTTGCAGAATGTGCAGAGAAAAAATATCTCTGCGGTATCCATTCGTGGAACTACTTACAGGAATCGTTTTCCTTTTGATATGGCTCAAATACGGAGTAGGTTTAGTGACTGTTACATATTGGCTATTTACGGCTTCCCTTATCATAAGTTCATTTATAGATATAGACCATATGATAATTCAGATAGATTCTCTATTGGAGGAATGATTGTCGGACTCTTAATAAGCACATTGCTCCCCACCCTACACAATCCAACAATAACAAAGCTAAATTTCGCTAATTCTTATCTTGGCTTCAAGATGTCATTTACTGGACTTCTTGTTGGAACTCTTCTCCTGTTTTTTATTGCAAAAATAGGAAGTGCCATTTTTAAAAAAGAGGCGATGGGACTTGGCGATGTTAAGCTGCTCGGCGCAATAGGAGCATTTACCGGATGGCAAGGAGTAATTTTTACGATAATGTTTTCTTCCATTATAGGCGCTTTTTGTGGAATATCGCTTGTGCTTTTTGGCGACAAAAAAATGGAGAGCAAAATTCCATTTGGACCATACATGGCTTTAGCAGCAATTTGTTGGATATTATTTGGCAAAGAGCTGTGGAACTGGTACTTTAACTGGCTGCTTGGATAACTATTCTTTATGCAAAGCATTAATAAAGATACAAACATCGTGCTCGCCGGATTTATGGGTACAGGTAAAACCACCATCGGTAAACTTCTTGCACAAAAGTTAAAGAGAGATTTTGTTGATACCGATTCTATTATAGAAGAACGAATGCAAATGAAGATAAGCGAGATTTTTGCTGAAAAAGGAGAAGAGTTCTTTAGAAACATAGAAAGCCAGATAATTGCAGAAGTTTCAACAAGAGCAAACCTCATTATTGCTATAGGGGGAGGAGCAGTGTTAAGGAAAGATAATCTGGATAATCTTTCTAAAAAAGGTATAATTGTGTGCTTAAAGGCCTCGCTTGATGAGATCTTGCGAAGAATAGGAGACAAAAAAGATAGACCCCTAATAGAAAAAGAAAATAAAAAAGAGGCTCTAGCAAGGCTTATGAAACAACGTGAACCGATTTACAAAGCGCTGCCTATTCAGATTCAAACTGATGGCAAATCACCTGTGGAAATAGTGGAAGCAATTATCAAAAACATATTTTAAAATGAAAAATGTAACCATGGAAGAAAACAAGCCTTTTTTAACAATACTTATTCCAGCACACAATGAGGCAGGCTGTATTGAGTCTACCTGTATCTCTATCATAAAAGAATTTGATAAATCAAAGATCAATGACTATGAAATTTTAGTTGTCAATGATCACAGCAGCGATGATACCGAAAAAATACTTAAAATGATATCGCAACAATATCCAAACATTAGATACATAAACAATAATTATGAGAAAGGTTTTGGATTTGCAGTACGAAAAGGATTAGATGAGTATAAAGGAGAGGCCGTTGCTATTGTAATGGGTGATATGTCAGATTCCCCAGCTGATATAATAGCTTATTATTGGGCATTAAAAAACGGTGCAGAATGTGTTTTTGGTTCTCGTTTTATAAGGGGGGCACGCGTTGTAGACTATCCAAAAATTAAATTGATAATTAATAGACTAGCCAACTATTTTATCAAATTTCTCTTTCAAATCAGCCATAATGATATTACAAATGCTTTTAAAGCATATAGACGTGAAGTAATAAATGGAATTGCTCCTCTTCTCTCACAACATTTTAACCTCACGGTGGAAATGCCGTTAAAAGCAATCGTAAGAGGCTATAAACACGTAACTATTCCAATTAGCTGGCATAACAGAAAGACAGGTTTATCAAAATGGCAAATCAAAGAGGTAGGAAGTAGATATATGTTTATTGTATTATACGTTTGGCTTGAAAAGTTGCTTTCACGAGGCGATTATATGCGAAGAGACAATAAATCCTCTTGAAATACTCTTTTATAATCTATTGCCCAGATTGATTAGAGTTTTGAACCGCTTTTTTAACAAAAATAATTTTTTTGCGACGTAGTGCATTTGTATTCGGATATTTTGAATGTGGATTAATCTGTTGGGCTGGCTGATAGGAGACAGAAAGTCTTTGATATAAAGGATAAAAACCATCAGGTTGAGGGATATCAACTATTACTATATCATAAGGATCACGTTCAAAAAATTTACGCCATTCTTTATTATACAGTTCAGGATAGACTATTCCTTTTTCCCAACAACCATCGGCTGGAACAAATTGGAGATTGGCACCAGCAAGAATACTGTAATACGGTCTATCCACCCAATAGACATGCTTATTTGGGGTAGCAAGCAAATTAAGCATCATTGCAAAACGCTCGTCATCTTCTTTATCTATAATTTTATACCGAAAATCTTCAAAAAGAGCTGTTGTTTGAATAATCAACAATGCTGAAACCAGAATTGGAGAAATTTTCTCCTCGGATAAAAATTTACTAATATAACCTAATCCTATCGCAGTAAGCAATGCAAGAAATGGCCAGCACTGGGATAACCCTGATCCATATTTTAAACTAGTTACCGTCCCTGCAATAAAAGCTGCGCCTAAAAACATTATTTCAGGATGGAAAATGTTTTGCCAATTTTTATCAATAGTTAAATAAATTCCAGTTATTGTAAAAGCAATTAAGATCCCCCACTGACGAATAAACAGAAAATACAACCAATCCCACATCCTTGCTAAGTCGAGCTTTTGCTGTGCGTTGGTTATAAAAACCCAATATATAAAATCAGCATCCTTTTGTATTAAAAAGTAAAGTATAGTTCCCCCTATTAATAAAATATGCAAAAATAAAGCTAACAATGCTTTTCTAGGTGCTTTATACAAGAGATATAAAAGTTGAACAAATATATAAGCCAACCCTGTTTGTTTCGATAAAAAAGCTAATGATAAAGCACAAGAACTTATGATGATCCCTGACCATTTAAGCTCTTCATTTCGTATGATCCAAAAAAAGCCAAATAGAGAAAAAAAGACTAACAAATTGTTGGGTCCAAGTTCGCCAATCCATCCGTAATCAATGGCTGATGCTATTCCTATGCCTATATAGGAGAGCAAAAAGTTACGAGAAAAATGCCAGATTAAAGATCCTACAATATAAAGAGCCGCAAAACCGAACGCAAAACTCACGAAACGTAAGAATCTCACATCTTCACCAAAGAATTTTATCACTAATCCATATATAAAACCAGAAAGCGGTGGATATGTATCCGACACCTTGTTTAAAAAACCTTCTTCAGGATATTTACCGGAGTATGATGCTATTTTGTGCCCCTCTGGATAGTAGCAATGCCCACCGTTGGCAAATTGTGTATAATAATGGATATGAAAGGCTTCCCCTTCATCTATTATTGTTTTGGTGGCAATTTTATTACTAAAGAGAACGATGGAAATAAAAATGTGAATAGTAGCGAACAACCCAACAATTATCATTGGATTGAACTTACATTGAATAGATAATGATTTTTGTTCTGACATTAAGCAATTAAACTATTATATTCACATTTTGTCCAATGCCACGCGATGAAAAGTGCTCCATTATAGAAGCTTGAGTTCCTGCATTGATTTCTGACATTATCTGATTTTGCTCTTCCAGCATCTTTGATTGATGTGGGTTGATAGTTTTACCCAGTTGAGTAACTCTAGTTTGTTGCATTCCATTAAAGAGCGGCGCAAAATTAACTGCTCCAGAAAATTGTACATCCATATCTCACCTGTTTTATATTGATATTAAAATTAAAGACATCCTTGTGTAATTAGAAACTTCCATGTGAATATAAGGCATAATACCTAATCTATGTTTGTAAGCAACATTTTTTTCTTAAAATTATAAGAAATAAAACTTGTCATCAAAACAGCAAATTTATATATTTATGCCAATTAAGAAATCATCCATTTTAAAATAGAAAGGAATCATTATGAAGAGATTAATCAATCTTATTGTTATGCTGGCATTTGTTGGTGGAGTAAGTTTTGCACTAGCAGATGAATCTGACACGATGCGGACTCTATTTTGCAGGGAAAACCGTTTGCCAGATCTTCACATGTTTGAGTTTAACACTATTGGCACTTATAAAAAATTTGAAGAAAAAATCACTAAAACAGGCTCTACAAAAATTGAGCATAAAGAATATACTGTAACCCCCGAGCTTAAGTATGGGATATATGATAATTTAACTATCTTTGGCAGAGTTCCATTCACTCATATAAGTTCAGATGATAAAGGTAGCAGCAGTGGGTTTAATGATATTTCGTTCGGACTTGAGCTCCTTGCTTACGAATACACATATAAATACCCATGGATTATCCCTTATTTTGAGGTTATTCTCCCCACCGGTGATGATAAAAAATATAGAGGAAATGGCGAAGCTGACGCCGTGTTTGGCACCGCAATTGGCACAACAACATTTGATGTCTATCACTGGGTGCTTGATGGAAGATATAATTTTAATTATCAAAACCGTAGTAAAGATAAAACAGGCTTATTTACTGGCAGTGCTGCTTTTATATGGGATTTGAGCGATCAATTTTCTGTGCTCACAGAAGGCAAAATAACGGATGAGGATGTGCCATATGAAGACTTCGTACCGATCTATCTGAATTGTGGAATGAGTTATAAGCCTGTGCCACGCTTGACTATAAGCTGGTATGGCGGCTATTCATGGAATTCTGGCCAAAAGGAAAGCGCATCAATAAAAATAGCTTATAGTTTCTAGAAAAGAATAGTATATGGCTATTACTTTTAATCCCGATGAAATACTTCAAATGGCAGAAGTCATTGAAGAAAATGGCTTCAATTTTTATTCTAAAGCCGCTTCTATGTTCCCTAAACATGCAGATATTCTTAATACGCTGGCTCAACAGGAAAAGGCGCATTTAGAATTTTTTAAAAAAATGCGCGCAGATTTACCTGCAGAGCAAAAACTTCCAACCGCTTATGATCCAGATAACCAGTCAGCACTATTTCTTAAGGCAATGGCAGATGCACGCATCTTTAATATACGATACTCCTTTAATAAAAT
>CAZBHO010000043.1:18403-21815 GCA_964491945.1 uncultured Verrucomicrobiota bacterium
TTTCAAACTTGCTCTTGATAAAGAGAAGGATTCTGTAGCTTTTTACGTTGGATTGAAAGAGCTTGTTGCCTCAGGTCCTGGGAAGCAGCAAATAGAGCTTATTATTAGAGAAGAATTAAGGCACATCGCAGTTATTCAAACTGCATTTAATAAATTGGGCAATCCATAAAACGTTCTTGATAAGTTTAAGAAGGATGGATAGTTTGTATGAAAGTTAACCAAGTTACACTCATCTTATCACTATCACTGGCAAGTTCACTTTGCATGAATATCTTTGCCGTGATGCCTCATCAAAAAAATGATAATGGCGCAAGTTTTTCCTCTCAACAGATAAGTCAGATGACAAAAAGCCCTTCAGCCAAAAGATATTTAACAGCTCAACAACAGGAGATCATAAAATCAGCTAAAGCACAATCAATCAGTATTGTTATGAATGATGAATTAGGAACTCCCAGAAAAGTTACAGCCAAAGATTTGCTTTCAGCAACAGGATTAACAATAGTTCCGACAAAAAATCTTGTAACAACCTATAAAGCAAGTGCCCCTTCCGAGAATAAAGCAAAAGCTGTGTTAGCAAATATTAGCGGGCTATTTCGGATCAAGGATGCTGAAGCAGAATTTCAGTTAGCAAAGTTGAAAGAGATTGCAGATCCACGTGGATATCGCCACATTAAACTTCAACAGTATTACAATGAATTACCGGTAATCGGTGGAATGTTGATTGTGCATTTTGATAAAGAAGGAAATGCTTATGAAGTAAATGGTCAATATTTGCCTGATATAAACCTGAATACCACTCCAAAACTTTCTAAAGAGGAAGCTATACAGAGGGCACAAGAATGGTTGAGCCTTTCCGATGAACGTTCACCTGTGATTATGCCAAAGGCCGAACTTGTAATTTTTGCGTTTAAAAGCGATCCAATTTTGACTTATCAGGTAACAGTCAAATTAGGATATGATGCTCTGTGGAAAATATATGTATCTGCTGAAACAGGAGCAATTATTCTTTCATATAACGATGTGAAATTTGCTGTTCCACCGCCCGATGATAGCGGTTCACCAACCAATGTTACTGGTGACATTTTGGAGAGGGAAGGCGGAGGCAATTATACTCTTTCAGGATGGGAGCAAAGTAATGTTTACTACCTTTTTAACTCAAATCTGCATTATGTTATTTATAACATATCAACATCACAAGCATACGTAGATTATAACACTTATGCACACAGAACAAACACATCTGACTGGGCAAGCAGCGATAAGGTAGAATTTTCCGCAGCCCGTAATTTTGATATTATTCAGCAATACTTTCTAAACGTTATGTCTTATCCCAGCTACAATAGCAACAATGCACTCGCTTTTGCAAATGTCCACTATAGCAACTATTATGACAACGCCTTTTGGAGCCCTGATGATCAACAATTCTTTTTTGGAGACGGCGGCATATATTTTGATAGCCTTGTTGTGCTTGATGTGGCAGCTCATGAATTTACTCACGCAGTCACTGAACATACTGCTGACTTGTTTTATTATTACGAGTCAGGCGCATTAAATGAATCTTTTTCGGATATCTTCGGAACATTAGTGGAATTTTATGGACAGGCTGATGCTTCATATATGTATCCTACCTCCGCTCCAGGAAAAGCAGATTGGCTATTAGGAGAAGATTGTGTTAAACCCACGTGGGGGATATCATTACGAGATATGCGTAATCCTGCAAATACGAATTGCATATCGCCACAGCCATCTAAATATCAAGGCACAGGGTGGTATACTGGTTCGGCTGATAACGGTGGCGTGCATTATAATGGTGGACCACAATCTTTTATGTTTTACCTCTTAGCTGAAGGTGGATCTGGTACTAATGACGGGATCGCTTATAATATTATTAGTGGACTGGGCCGAAGCAATGCAGCTAAAATAGCATTTAGGACATTAACCCAATATCTTACCTCATATGTTACATATCTTGATGCTTATGAAGCATGGTGTTCTGCTGCTTATGACTTAGGTGGATCAACATGGAGAGATCGTGTAAAACAAGCATGGGCTGCCGTAGGTGTGCCAAATAATGTAACAAACACTGATTTTGGAACAGCTTTATCAGCCCCATCCCTTGTATGGCAAACAGCAGGTTCTGCTTATTGGTTTGTTCAATCAGATGAAACTCACGATGGAGTAAGCGCTCTACAAAGCGGGCTGCTTCCATCTATTGGCTATTCCAAATCCATCCTTTACACAGTTATTAATCCATCAGCTGCATCAACTTTACGTTTCTGGTGGAAAGTCTCTTCAGAAACCAACTATGACTTTTTACAATTTTATATAGATGCCACATTACAGGATCAGATAAGTGGAGAAGTTAATTGGCAACAAAAACAATATGTAATAGCTTCTGGCGTTCATACCTTAAAATGGGTCTATGTGAAAGATCCATTTGTTTCATCAGGTGCTGATTGTGGCTATATTGATGACGTCTTATATGTAACTGCAACTAGCGCTCCGCCACAACCAAGTTATGTTTCTGCCAGTTATGGAACATATACAGATAAAATATCAATTCAATGGACAGGCTCTGTACAAGCGACTGCATATAAAATTTTTAGAAATTACCGTAACGACTATAACGAAGCTTCTCTTATAGCAACGGTAGCACATCCATCTCAATCTTATGATGATTATTCAGCCACGCCTGCCATTGTATGGTATTACTGGATCGTAGCCACAAACATCTTCGGTGCCAGTCAGCCCAGCTCTGTAGCTTCTGGATATAGATTACTTGCGCCACCAACATCCTTTACTGCAAGTTATGGTACTTATTTTGATAAAATACGCCTTGAATGGTCGCAAGCGCCAGGCGCAGTAAGCTATCAACTTTGGCGTAGTGTAGCACCTTACTTCTCATCAGCAACTTATCTTGGCGAAGTTGGTGAAACCTATTATAATGACACATCAGTCCCCCCCACAACAAAATATTACTACTGGCTAGCATCAAAAAAATGGCAAGCAACTAGCGACAAATCTTTTGCAACCGCTGGCTGGAGAAGAAGCTTGCCATCAACAACTCTTGGGTGGGGCGATTATGATGGCGATGCTAGAATGGATGCTGTTCTTTATAGTGAAGCAACTGGCACATGGCAAGCACTGCTTTCTGGGAATAATTACGCTCTGCCAGCCATTCTTCCTGGCTTTGGTGGAGCAGGAATGACACCTGTGCCAAATGATTATGATGGTGATGGCAAAACTGATCCGGCTCTTTATGATACATCCACAGGTTTATGGATAGCACTTCTTTCAAAATATAACTATTCATCTGCTTCAGCCGCACTTGGTGGAAGCGGCTGGCAGCCAGTCCCAGCAGATTATGATGGCGATGGCAAGGCAGACCCTGCTATATTCTCATCTGGAAGCT
>CAZBHO010000044.1:0-7519 GCA_964491945.1 uncultured Verrucomicrobiota bacterium
TCTGATGAAACACTTGCAGCAAAACTAAAAAGCTATAAAGAAGAACTTGCACAAAAAGTAATAGCAGGTAACGCAAAAATTAATTCTTTATTGGAGAAAACCGTATGAGTAAACAAATCAGAAATAAAAAATTCTGGTTATATTTTTTACTTGGCATTTTAATATCCACCACCCCCATAATTGCCCAAAACAATAAAGATAAGTCCAGCAAAGGCACGGAGCTAAACGATGTGCTTTCTGCGCTTACTTCCGTTGCAAATGTGATAAACAAAAATAATATCGTTTATGATCGCAATTATGTATCATCTAATGCCATATTACATTTTCTTAAACTATTTGACCAGAAGGCACAAATTCTTACACAGGAAGAAGCGAAAAGACTTAAAGACTATCAGAATGGCACTTACTATGGCACCGGGATAAAAATACGAATGAAGGGCGGAATGCCACTCATTCTGGAAGTGCCAACAAACTCCCCAGCCGCTAAAGCTGGTATAAAAGGCGAGGCTGTGATTACTGCGATAAATGACAAAATTGTGACGAATTTTCCTCAAAACGAAATTGAAAGGCTATTAGCTTCAGACGTTTCCTGTGAGCTGGCGCTTACTATTAAATCGAATTTAAGGAGCACAGAAACCAACACTGTTAAAGTTAAACTGGAACCTATGCAACTTACTCCTGCTCAGCTAGAGGAGTGGAATCACAACATAAACTACGTAAAAGTTAATTACCTGTTTCCGGGAGCAGGTTCGGCGATATCCACTTCAATTCAGAAGTGGATAGAACAGACTAATTCAATAGATGGCATCATTTTAGATTTAAGGGGAGTTGATGGAGCAGATGTAAGCTCGGTGGTGGAAATTGCCAGCCTCTTCACAATAAAAGATAAAATACTATTTACAATACGTTCAGCAGATGGAACTGAACAAGCCAAATATCAGCAAAAAGAAAGCAAAAAAATTAATAGTCCTGTGGTGGTCTTAATTGATAAAAACACATCAGGCACCGCAGAATTGCTTGCTGCCATTTTGGCAGGTACAAAGGGCGTGTTGCTTATAGGAGAAGAGACAGCTGGAGACAACAAAGTGCGTTCCTTTATCCCTTTTCAAAATGGAAAAGAGCTATACATTGCCACTGGAGAGTTTGTGCTATCAAAGCCAACTCAAAGTTATGCAAACTGTGGGGTTAAGCCACACATAATTCTAAAAGCCAATAAATCAGAAACAAAAAGGAGCATCTCTCTTGATTCTTCGGTAAAAGCCACCCCGGAAGAAATTATTGATATTTTTGGCAATATGGCACCAAAAGACAAGTTAGATGCTGCTTTAGCAGAACGTGTGCAATTTGACCCATCGTTACGCAGAGCAGTTGATCTTCTCCTAGGATTAAAGGCGCTTAATATAACCATGCGATTCAACTGATAGTTTCTAAAAACAAAAGATGATTGCTTGTGCTGTTACAACGAAGGTACTTCCTTTCCATTACAAAAATGCCAGTAGGCAAGTAATAGATGAGACCGTTAATTCACTTAAAGCTGGCAATTTGATCATTACCCCCACAGACACAATATATGGAATTGCTGCCAGTGCCTCTTTTTTGGAAGCTGAGGAAAAAATTTTTCAGGTAAAAAAACGCGACAAAGGCAAACCCATTCCCATTTTAATATCAGACTTATCGCAGCTTAAAGCATTTGGAGTTAAGATGCTAAATGATATTGAAAAGGTTCTTCAGGCATTCTGGCCTGGCGCCCTTACAGTTATCCTAAAATGTAACAATGGAAGAGAAGAAGGTTTCAGGATGCCAAACCATCCATTGCTATTAAAGTTAATCCAGACGTTAGGCAATCCAATTAGGGCAACAAGCGCAAATATAAGTGGAGAAGAAGTTGCATCCTCTGCAGAGGAAGCGTTAAAAATTTTCAATGGGAAAGTGGATATTATTCTTGATGGTGGCAAAGTTAGCAAAAATCAATTGCCAAGCACTGTTATAAAGATTGAACAATCAGATGTCAAAGTGATTCGTGAAGGGGCAATATCCTTATCAGAAATTCAGGAAGTTCTTGTAAAGCAATGAATGCTGAAAAAACATATCAACTATTATTCGTTTGCACAGGTAATGTTTGCAGAAGCCCGATGGCGGAATACTTGATGCGCCAGAAATTAGGCAAAACTTCAAACTGGCAGATAACATCAGCGGGATTATTTACGGCAAATGGCCAACCTGCAAGCACAATGGCAATTCAGGCGATGGATGAAGTTGGTATTGATATCAGGAAGCACCGCAGCAGACAGATTACTGCAGAAATTATAAACCAATCCAATATGATTGTGGTTATGACTAAAGCCCATTTAATGGAACTTTTATCACGCTTTCCTGATGCACAAGATAGAGCCTATGTGCTTGGCTCGTTTCTGGCTAAACCTTCAGATATTATTGACCCTATCGGTGGAAACATAGAAATTTATCGGCAAACAAGGGATTTGATAGTCAACTCTCTGAACAATCTAGAAAAATATATTGCAAAATGTAGTGCAGTGGATATATAGGAAGAAGCGGATATAAAGGAGAAAAAAATGCATATAGCTATAGGTTCTGATCACGGTGGATTTGAAATGAAGGAAGCTTTAAAGCTTTATCTTACAGATAAGCTTTTTCAGGTGGATGACGTTGGCTGTTATAGTAAAGATTCTGTTGATTATCCGGATATTGCTGCAATGGTGGCTGCAAAAGTCTCTCAAGGAGAAGTTGATCAGGGGATAGTTATATGTACAACAGGAATAGGGGTAAGCATCGTGGCAAATAAATTCCCAAGAGTGCGCGCGGCGCTCTGCCTTACGCCACGTATGGCAAAAATGGCAAGAGCTCATAACGATGCCAACGTCCTTGCACTTGGCGGCGAACTAATATCGATTGACGAGGCAAAAAAAATTCTGGATGAGTGGCTGAAAGGCAAATTTGATTCCAGTGAACGTCACGTGCGGCGCGTAAAAAAAATTCAAACATATTCCTGCAATACTATTGAACCCATAGATATCTATGAAACAGATCCTGAAATTTACGCAGTTATAAAGAAAGAAATAACACGCCAAACCCAAAATCTTGAGCTGATAGCTTCCGAAAACTACGTTAGTCAAGCTGTAATGGAAGCAACAGGATCAGTACTCACCAATAAATACGCTGAAGGATACCCCGGCAAAAGATGGTACAATGGCTGCGAGTTTATAGATGAAGCAGAACAATTGGCAATAGAAAGAGCAAAAGCTATATTCGGCGCTGAACACGTGAATGTTCAGCCACACTGCGGTTCTTCGGCAAACCTTGCAGTTTATCTTGCCGTGCTGCAACCAGGAGATACAATCCTCTCAATGGATCTTGCGCATGGTGGACACCTTACACATGGGCTAAAAGCAAACATATCAGGACGGTTATTCACAATATATCACTACGGTGTAAGCCGTGAAACTGAACAAATAGATTACGATGAAGTTGCAGAGATTGCCGCAAAATGTAAGCCAAAGCTTATTCTTGCTGGCGCAAGCGCATATTCAAGAATTATAGATTTTAAAAAATTTAGGAAAATAGCTGATGCTGTTTCGGCTTATCTTATGGTAGATATGGCGCATATCGCCGGACTAATTGCTGCAGATTGTCATCCGAATCCTGTGCCTTATGCGGATTTTGTTACCAGCACAACCCATAAAACCTTGCGCGGGCCGCGTAGCGGCTTCATCATGTGCAAGGAAAAATTTGCTAAAGAGATTGATAGGCAGATATTCCCCGGCTTGCAAGGTGGACCTCTTATGCATATCATTGCAGCAAAAGCTGTGTGCTTCCATGAAGCAATGCAACCTGCTTTTAAAAAATACCAGGAACAAACGGTTAGAAATGCCAAAACTCTGGCAGCTGCCTTAAAAAAGCAGGGATTGCGTATTGTTTCTGGCGATACTGATAATCATTTAATGCTTGTTGATCTTTCTTCCGCCAATATCACAGGCAAAGATGCTGCCACAGCTCTTGATAAAGCTGGCATCACAGTAAATAAAAATGCTATACCATTTGACACAAAAAGCCCTGCAATCACTTCAGGGATACGAATTGGCACACCAGCCGTTACAACAAGAGGAATGAAAGAACAAGAAATGGAGTTGATAGCAAAGTTGATTGTGGATGTAATAGAAAACCATCAGAATGATGATAAGCTTAAGCACATAAAAGAGGAAGTTATTGCGCTTACTGATAAATTCCCTTTGCCATAAACAATAAATGGACTCTTCTGATAAAAAAGAGCAGAAAATAACAAACAACCCAATAATTGAAATTTCAGGCTTAACCAGAATATTTTATGACTTCTGGCATCGCCCAATAGTAAAAGCCGTATCCAATATCAATCTAAAGATAGAAAGAAATGAAATTTTTGGATTGCTTGGTCCGAATGGCTCTGGCAAGAGCACAACAATTAAACTCATTCTTGGGCTACTGAAGCCTACACAAGGCTCATTAAAAGTTTTCGGCAAACATCCAGCCGATACCGATATAAAATCCAAAATAGGTTTTCTCCCTGAAGAAAACACACTGTACCCATACCTGACTGCCGAAGAAACTTTAAACTATTTTGCCAGCCTATTTGGATTGCCTAAAAACGAGCGAAAGAAACGCTCTGAAGAACTACTGGAAATGGTTGGCCTTATCCACGCTCGTAAAAGAATCGTTGGCACATTCTCAAAAGGAATGATGCGTAGAATAGGACTTGCACAGGCGCTAATAAATGACCCTGAACTTATAATACTTGATGAGCCAACATCAGGGCTTGACCCAACAGGATGCCATCAGATCAAAGATATAATTATGGCGCTTGCAAAACGAGGCAGAACCATCCTTATGTGCTCCCATTTATTGGCAGATATAGAATCGCTTTGCACAAAAGTTGCCATAATGCATAACGGCAAAATACTGATTGAAGGCAAGCTTAAAGACCTCCTGGTTTATCCAGAAAAATGTCAGATAACCACTCCATCATTAACTAAAGAGCAACAAGAAAAAATAAAAACCATTCTTACTGAACTAGTTGGTTCTGAAAATATCGCTATTGAAGCGCCTACGATGAAGCTTGAGGATTTCTTTATCAAGACCATAAGTTCCTCATCAAGCTCCGAACAAAAATTTGAGCCAACAGGTGTGAGTTTTTCTTTAAAACTAGCTCCATTCCTTGCCAGAGAAGAAGATGAAAGAAAATAAGCCAGAAGACCAAAGGCAACATTTAAAAGAAGAGCCGCACAAAAAAAAAGTTGTGCATATTGCGCAAGAAGCCACTCACACGAAAAATAGAAAACAACTAAACTATCAAGCTATAAGGAAAATCTTTCAAAACTTTGGCACTTTTTGGCTACAAACCTTTGCTATTGCAAAAACCACTTTTAGAGCCATTTCCCGCTCAAAATTATTGCATCTATTACTGCTAATAGAAGCTCTTCTCGTTCTTATTATTCCCGCTGTTATCCGCGATGATGGGACAATAGCAGGAAAAATCAAATTATATCTCTCCTATACCTGCTCCGCATTATTGCCAATAATCACAATTGCGCCTCTATGGATGGGAACCAACCTTATGGCAAAAGAGATGGAAACAAAAATCATCAGAATGGTGGCAGTAAAAGGCATATCACCCATTAAAATATGGCTGGGCAAGTGGTTTGGAATTATGTTGGCTAACATCATAATAATTTCATTCGGAGCAGTTCTAATCTATCTTCAACTCTCCGTCATCATAAAACAAGAAAGCAAAACACCACAACAAAAAGTAATTATAGAAGAAGACATCCTTGCCCCGCAAACTAGTATTAAACCGATGAGCATAACACAAAGCAAAATCAAAAATTCAACAGATCAACAAAGTGCACAAAAAAACATATCCCTCCAGCCAGGAGAATATATGGAATGCACATTCCGCCTTCCAGACTGGCTACAATTAAACAACAAGGTGTTTTTAAAATTTTGCTTTTTAACGGCAGATCCATCCTTTATTGAACAAATGCCACTACAATGGATAATGGGCTCTCAATCAGATGCAAAGCTCAATTACCGTGTGGCAAGATCTTTTACTCCAAATGAATATCATCGCTTTGCCTTAATGGAAAATAAAGCTGGCTCAATTGTATATGCCTCTTTGCAGTTGCCAGAAAATTCGCCCATATCAATCATTTTCCCTGCAGAAAAAGGGATTGAATTATATATTATACGTTCAAATTTTTTAAGCCACTTCTCAAAAGTTTTCTGCTTAATACTGGCAAAATCTGCTTTTATAACTGCACTGGCTCTTATGCTAGGCTCAGCTTTTTCTTCTCCCGTTGCTCTACTTACAGCTTTTGCATTTTTCGTGATAATAAATATGAACGAAAACTTAAAAGATATGGCAGAATTAACATACAAGGAAGGTTTTGAAAAAACAAAAAATCTCATTAGCCCAGAAGAAGAATATCACCACGACCACAATGAGGAACATATTGCATCATACAAACTTAGCAAACCAAGCTTAATTTTGCATGAAACTCTATGGGCTTTATTGCATCCTCTCGTAGCTTTTGACCCTGTGGAACATCTAACAAAAAGCACATATATTGAAAATGCATATCTGGCACGCTACTTCGGGATGATGCTCGGGATATATAGCACTGCAACAGGCTTATGCGCCATATTCATTCTACGGAAAAGACAACTAGGACTAATTCAGGAAGAATGAGTAATAAAAAATACATAAAAACAATTCTGATTATTTGTTCTATCTGCGCATTGTTGATAATTGCAATAAATATCCAGCATAAAAGTAAAAAGGAGATCCCTCATCCCGAAGCCAGATCTCTATCTAACGCACCACCAATAATAATTTTTACGACACAAGCGCTTGGCGGGTTTAGAGGAATAATTGCAGATATACTCTGGATGAATGCAATTAAAGCGCAGAAGGAGAAACATTTTTTTGAAGCCATGCAATTAGCAAGCTGGATAACCACTCTTGAACCAGAATTTAGCAGAGTCTGGAGCTTTAACGCATGGAACCTTGCTTATAATATAAGCGCTGTTTTCCCTAGCCCACTGGACCGATGGCGCTGGGTACAAAACGGAATCGCCTTAATAAGAGATAAAGGGCTAATATATAACCCTGAAGCCCAACGATTGTACGTGGACCTGGCATGGCTTTATCAACATAAAATAGGCTTTTATATGGATGAAGCCCACCTTTTCTATAAACGCAAACTGGCAGAGGAAATAGAAGAGATATTGCCCGGTGGCAGGCTGATCAATCTTAGAGAAGATGCGAAAAAATCGCTTTTTACAAAGCTTGCCCTGACTCCCGAAAAGATGCAAGAAATTGAAAACAAATATGGCATAAACGATTGGCGCATAGCAGAAACCCACGCAATTTATTTTGCCCATCTTGGTAAAACTGTTGCAGAAAAAAAATCAGAAGACCCCTATATTTCTCAAGATATGCTTGCTCGCTCGCTTATAAGCATCTTTAAAA
>CAZBHO010000044.1:7541-8752 GCA_964491945.1 uncultured Verrucomicrobiota bacterium
AGAGCATAACATCTTTTGTCTTACTCCCAACCTGAAAATATATCCAGCCATCACAAATATATTTGAAGAAACGCTAAAAAAAGAGGAAAATGATTTTATAAGATGGCGATACAACTCCTTTTTGGCAAATGCCACCGTTTTCCTCGCCTGTTACGAGTATAATGAACCATCAAAAAAACTATATAACACATTAAAAAGAAACGATAAAAACTCATCAAACTATCCTGAATGGGAAGCTTTCATCCAACAAAACCTAAAACTCCCAGCGACAGCACTTGGCTTATACGAAATTACAGCCATAGCAGAAGGGATCATCTTACAGGCACTTAAAGCTCAACAAAATAATAATGAGGAACTTGCACAAAAATTATACCATAAGGCAGAGGGCTTACTTCAAGCCTATAACAGCTCACTCCCAACAGAAGATGCGCAAATACGACTTTCTGCCCCTAAAATAGAAGCCCTTAAATACTCGGCAAACTTACGGCTCAATGAGCCCACAATTGAATAAACAACAGAAAATGGAATGCACCCGAGAGGATTCGAACCTCCACAGCCTTGCGGCCACCAGGACCTGAACCTGGCGTGTATGCCAGTTTCACCACGGGTGCAAATAAAAACAAACAACTTCCTTTTACCTAACAACCATCTGCCATTTTGTCAAATGTTTTTATAAATATACCTATTTAATAAGACATCGTTCTTAATACGGAAACTGGTGATAAAATTGTTGGTATGGAGATATTAGATTCTTCAAAACGTGTTGCTTTAGATAAATTATTGCCTGTTGATTATGATCTAAATAAGTTATAAACACGGTTTGAATGGCCGATTGCATTGTTGAGTAATGATTGTTGACTATAAAGGACCTAGAAAATTTGCGCGTCTCCTCAAGAAAAAACATTGACGTTAGGCAATTATCTTATATTTTACCTTCTTGCATTTCAAAGGCGCAATCCAGTTGATCTTATAATTTTATTCTCCGTATGCCGATTGCTGGA
Organism: uncultured Verrucomicrobiota bacterium; assembly: GCA_964491945.1. Classification (GTDB taxonomy): domain Bacteria; phylum Verrucomicrobiota; class Kiritimatiellia; order JAAZAB01; family JAAZAB01; genus CAZBHO01. Next base: position 8,543 of record CAZBHO010000044.1, read on the forward strand.
TTGTCAGATTATAAATGTTAAAAAAACGTAAAAAAAATGTTAGGAGAAAATTATGTTTTCCCTGCAAAAGTTGTTAGGTAAAAATGATAAATTTTTTGAACTTCTTGAATCAAGCATTCACGAAGCCCTGGCAAGCATAAGGAGCCTCTCAAAATTCATTCAGAACCCGGCAGAGACAAGAACTCTTGATGAGTTTATAGCCGCCAGACG
>CAZBHO010000044.1:8766-9937 GCA_964491945.1 uncultured Verrucomicrobiota bacterium
CTAAAATAAATGATGAACTTTGCAAAACATTTGTAACGGCACTTGATAAGGAAGATATTGAGGCGCTATCATCCGCTTTATATAGAATCCCAAAAAATGTGCAACGAATAGCAGAAAGAATTTTAATAGCGCCACACCTACTTAAAGATATAAATCTGGAAAAACATCTAACGTTGCTTGAAAAAGCTGCCATCATTCTTACCGATATGATTAAGGAGCTTAAAAAAGGCCTTAACCTTGAAAATATAAAGAATCTCAACGATAACTTACAGGCTGTTGAACGAGAAGCAGATCACTATCTATTTGAGCTATTACGAACGCTATATCAATCAAACATTGAAGCCGTAAGACTTGTTTTCCTTGTTGAACTATATGAGCTATTAGAACGCGTAGCAGATCGCTGTAGAGATGCAGGCAACGTTATTGTCCACATCGCTTTAAAAAATTCGTAATCTATGATTTTAATTACAATCGTTATACTAACAGCTTTAATTTTTGAGTATATTAATGGCTTTCACGATACAGCAAATTCCATAGCCACTGTTGTATCAACAAAAGTTCTTACACCACGTCAGGCGGTAATAATGGCAGCTATAATGAACTTGCTAGGAGCGCTATGGGGAACGGCTGTCGCAAAAACTATAGCTTCAGGGTTGGTTGATGCGTCATTTGTTTCTTCAACGGTTATAGCTTGCGCATTAATTGGCGCAATAATATGGAATATCTTAACATGGTTGCTGGGACTGCCCTCAAGCTCAAGCCATGCTTTGATTGGTGGACTTTGCGGTGCAGTGCTGGCAGTAAGCCATAAGTTGGAAGCTATAATATGGTCAAAACCTGATCCAATACACTGGTATCATGGGCATGGCGTTCTCTGGAAAGTTGTTGTACCAATGGTGCTATCACCTCTCTGCGGGTTCTTCATAGCTGGCATATTTATGACCATTCTCTATATACTATTACACAGAGCACGGCCTCACACCGTTAATACAGTTTTTGGCAGATTACAGCTTTTAAGTGCAGCAAGTATGGGCTTTATGCACGGGACGAATGATGCGCAAAAAACTATGGGAATAATAGCGCTAACATTGTTGAGTGGCACAATTAGCGGCGTGTTTGATAATATCCCACACTGGCTGTCCTTTCTAAAAGTAGATCCACCAGCACCGGG
>CAZBHO010000044.1:10032-21534 GCA_964491945.1 uncultured Verrucomicrobiota bacterium
TATACGCACAATGGGACACAAAATGGTCAAACTCCAACCTATTCACGGCTTCGCTGCAGAAACATCTTCAGCTCTTGTTATAATGACAGCAACCCATTTTGGCATTCCAGTTTCAACAACTCATAATATCTCCGCTGCCATAATGGGCGTTGGCGCAGCAAAACGTTTAAACGATATAAGGTGGACAGTTGTTGAACAAATTATATGGGCATGGATTCTAACACTGCCAGCCTCAGGATTTTTTGCCTATACCCTTATGCGATTCACAAATTGGATAATTACCCTCTAATCTTCCAAAAGCCACAAAATTCTCTAAAACCCTATGTCTGCTATTTTTTGTCTTTTTGGCTCGCTAATCCCTTCCCTTTTTTTTTTTTTTTACATTTTTTAACCACAGAGTTCACAGAAAACGCAGAGAGAAGAAAGAAATTACTGCTCCCCTTAAAATCAGGGCAAAAGAATAGTGGAGAAAAATATGGTAGATATTTGTAATGAACTTGAGCTCAGCCAATCACAGAGTACTATAAGTGGTAAGATTTTTTTAGGGCACCTTAAGCGTGGATTAGAGAATGGTAATACATTAGAAAAGAAGAGGCTTCTTGTTGAGAATGAACGGCTTAAACGGATGATTGCAGAACAAGCTCTTGTTATAGACACTTTAAAAAAACTTGACATGAAGTCAAATATGGAAATTAGTGGAGAGTAAGGATAATCTTAGGTACTCAACATAAACTGCTTTTATGAGAGAAATGAAAGAATTGGATATAAAACAAATATTTTTGATCTATAACAACCCTAAATGCAATGCAGACAGGAGAAGACTTAATGAGAATATTCAAAGGAAAAGTTGTTATAACTTCTTTTCATTGCAAGAAGCTTTAAAGATAAATGAAAAATGGGGAAATTACTATAATAAGGCTAGTCCCATTTCTCTTATACGTACATCAGTCCAACATATTTCGAAACGCAATCCCAGAAAAAGAGTTTTACAACATTGTATGAAATTTCTATCTTATTTCCCATCTTCTGTGGCCAGATTTTATGGGGTCATGACAAAAACATGAGTTCGCTCTCGATTAGTTCTCCATATGATTTGGTATGCCAATGTTCAGCCCAATATGGCGACATAGCTACAGAACTGATTGAGTGGATTACTGGCAACTCCATAAAACAAGCAAATTGTTTGCTATTCGTATTGTTCATACTTGTTATTTTTGTGCTTGTTTATTTGCAGAATTTACAAGGTAAATGTAATCTATTATGCCCTGCGCTATACTCTGTGCCTGCACTTGCCGATATTCTTCTTTCATAAAACGGGCTCTATCTATTCTATGAGAGATGAATCCTAATTCAACTAATACTGCAGGGCAAGGAGCGTCTCTTAATACAACAAAACGAGCTCGGCGTACTCCCCTATCCTCTGCTCCAGTATTTTTAATTAAATTTCTCTGCAATCTATATGCTAGTATAATGGACTTTCTATCAAAGCTATTCCCCTTAAAAAATACATTATCTTTTGAGCTACCCTCATTAGCGGTGCTTGATGCTCCAACTGGAGTAAGAGCATAAGTTTCTATTCCGCAGGATGAACTATTTTCAGCAGAATTAAGATGTATGCTCACAAACAAACTTGCGCCAACTTTTTCTGCAAAGTTAACACGTTGATCAAGAGAGATTGTCATATCCTTATTTCTAGTCATATGAACCGTTAATCCTTTTGCCTGAAGAAGATCTCTGGTGCGTCTGGCGATATCAAGTGATATATTTTTCTCTTCTATACCACGTTTTAAATCGTTGGCTCCTTTATCTTCGCCCCCATGACCTGGATCAAGCACAATGCAAGTGGCTTTTATCCCCGAAAGTTCTTTTAGTGGCAAAACAAGTGGTTGAATGTTTTTTTCAAAATCGCCGTTTTGAATAGTCCAGCCATTCCAGCGTTTCATAATAGGGCCATTTAGCCATATTGCTATACCATCATAGAATATGCGGCGACTATCATCTTCGCAGATTACAGTGTGTTGTGATGATGATGCGATCATGCGGTTGCCCTGTGTGGCTATGGTGGTAAATCCCATTTTTCTTAAAGCTTGAGTAAGTGATATACGCGCCTCATAAGAAACTGCATATAGGTTTTTCTCTAATGAGATATAAGCGAAAACACAGAACACAATTAATAGAAATTTTTTCATAAATTATCTTCTAGCCACTTGACACAAATTGCGGATAAGTATACTGTATAAAGCGGGAAATAAAAAGGAGTTTTTTTGATATGGCAGAAGTTTCTGATGGGAAGACAGCAAAACGAGCAAGAGAACTTTTTGATAAAGGGCTGATTGCAATGGAACGAAATAACCTTCCTTATGCAATAGAAATGTTTAGCACCGCCCTTGCGCTGGACCCAAAATCAGTTAAGGCGCGCCAATTTTTACGTGCAGCAGAAGTTAAACAATATGTTGCCTCAGGCAAAAGCATAACATCCCATCTCACATCAACAATAGTTGGCTTACCTCTTTTAATTAAAGGATGGATAGAGTTTAAAACTGGCAAAATTATGGAGGCTATAGCAACCTCTGAAAAGCTGTTGAGAACTGATCCGCTCAACATCCAGTTTGTTAACCTTTTTGTGAAAGCAGCACTTGCTGCAAATATGCAGGAAGTGGCAATTCATACTTTATCAGCCATACGTGAGTATTATGCAGATAACGTAAGTTTGCTTATGCAGCTTGGCAAGTTATATATGGAAGCAGATAAAATTGCAGAAGCAAAAGAGTGCATTGAAAAAGTTGTTGATCTGCGTCCAAATGATGCTGATGCGCAGAATTTATTAAAAAATGTGCTGGCAAGAGAAACTATGGTACGTGGTGGGTGGGACGAGGCATCGGCAAAAGACAGCAAAGATAGCTATAGAAAAGTTATAAAAGATGAGAAAGAAGCCACGTTGCTTGAAGCCCAAAGCAAGGCAGTTAAGGCAGAACATAGTCTGGATCTACTCATTGCCGACACAGAAGCGCGATTACGGGCAGAGCCAGAAAATTTGAATTACCGTAGATCTCTAGCAACCTACTACTCTCAAATTGATAAATACGAAGAAGCTTTAAGAGTGCTTGAAGAAGCAAAACGTTACACAGGAGGTGCTGATCCACAAATTGATCAGCTGATTGCCAACATACGATTAAAACAATTTGACTTTGAAATAGCGCAATGCAAAGAAAATGGTGATACTGAAGGCGTGAAAAGGAAGGAAGCCGAAAAAGAAGAATTCCATCTTAAAGATTTAGCCACCAGAACAGAACGTTATCCAAACGATCTTAATCTTAAATTTGAATATGGTGTTTTGCTCTATCAAAGCGGTAGATATAATGAAGCCATCCAGCAACTACAGCAGGCGAGCCGCAGTGCAAGAGTTAAAGTTAAGTCCTTGTATTACCTTGGATTATGCTTTTATCAAAAGCAACAGTTTGATTTGGCAAAAGAACAGCTTGAAAAAGCTGCCAGTGAAATTGCAGAAATGGATGATACCAAAAAAGAAATTTATTATATGCTTGGCAATATCCTTGAAAAAGCTGGCGATATGAAGAATGCTATTGAGTATTACAAAGAAATTTATCAGGTGGATATTGCATATAAAGATGTTGCTTCAAAAATTGAGCAAGCCTATTCAAGCAAATAAAGAAATCTATAAAGCAAACCACATTGTTATAATGTTATCTTCTTGCCACCTAGAAACAAACGGCCTAAATAGTAACATCAACATCACAAAGATCTAACAGTCAATTCAACATTCTTGTGAAAATTTTACAAGTATATTTAAAAAGCTGACTTTTCTTCATCCTCTATAAAAAAAAAGGATTTGACAAATTGCTTCAATAATGATAGGCGATTTCTCTCTCGTCCAGACAGGCGGGTGTAGCTCAACGGCAGAGCTCCAGCCTTCCAAGCTGGTGGTGAGGGTTCAATTCCCTTCACCCGCTCCAGATGCGTTTAATGGCAATCATTTAAAAACTTTCCGTTTTAGTCCTGCGAGTTTGCCAAAGCAATATCGCGCTATAGGCATCAAGAAAAGCTTCCAGACAAAGAAGAACATCCTTGAGCACGGCATCCATCGTAAGAACCATACTGGCATATCCCAGAGTGTAGTTAATCTTATTCTGATATAAAACGGGGGCTTATGCGTTTTGCCTTCATATTCATCAAGATGATGTTGCCACTTTAATAATTTTACTTCTTCATAGGAAGGAAACGCCATTTTTAAAAACAAAATGTGTTTTAACCATGGAAGTACATCTAAAGAACTGTACTCTAAAATTTTTAAAGCAGGAATAGCTCTATCAGCAAAGTCATAAATCCCTTTTCTTAAAGAGGCAAAATAAGTATCTTGCAAAATTTCTCTTTTACGCGAAGAAAAATTATCTGCCATTTTAACAGGAAGCACTTTGCCATTTTCGGTTGCATAGGATATTGTGCAGGAATCAGGCGCACGATATGCCTCTTCAAAGATATTTAGAGCATTTTCAATAAAAGAAGCTTTAAGATCATAATTAAGTTTATCATAAATAAATCCTTGAATGGTATTTTTTGATGATGATGGATAAGGGATGCCTCTCGTGGCAGCGAACAAAAAGCCATATATTTTTGGACAATCTGCCCTGTGAGCTATGGCATCATATAAGAATCTTTGTATCGTGCCAAGCCAGCCGATATCCACAACGCCAACTTCGCCAAACTCAAAGAAGCCCTCTTGTTCAAGATATTTTTCAAAGAGCCTGCCGTATTCTGATGTTTGCAGTTTAACAGCTTCTTTAAAATCATCATCCTTCAACAACTCATCAAAGTTGTGCCAGCCAGCTTCGCTCCATCCTTTATAAATTGGATTAAGTGGAGTATCAATATCAAGGTTATGTTTTTTAAAAATAGGTATTAGTGGTTCAATTTTTAAGCCAAAAACGCGGCACAGATCGCGCAAATCACGATTTTTGGCAGGCAAAAATGCAAGGGGCGCGTTCGCATGTGATATACCATTTTGGGCACAAGTAGCAGGGGCAAGCGCCATTCGGCTAACATAAAGATAGGATGTTTTTGGTTCACTACCTTCTTGAAAAAAATATGGAACTGCCTTTTGCCATATATCAAGAAATATCCTGCCTTCTCTTGAGAAAAAGTAAATCCTCTTTAATTGAAGTTCTTTTGCCTTTTCTGCAATATATTTAACGAAAGCCACAGCCAACGGACCAAAAAAATTATAGCCTTCAATATATAAAGCATCTTTTTCTGTATTTTCTGCTTCAAGAGGAGCAGATAGCTGTTGCCACATTCTGCCACGCCAAAAATGATTTTTGTGAGCTTTAGTCAGATACAAGCTGTAAATTTTTTTTCTGGCGAATTCCTTTTTATCTTGCAACACAAACGATCGTATCCCAAATTCAGCGGGACGCTTTCCATCAGAGTAAATGTTATCCCCTACATGCAACCAGAAGGCTGGATCTATTTGCAATTTGTTCTTAAGCGAGATGAAGCCTGCGCCAGAAGCTTTAGCTTTGCACTCATCAGCGGAGGAAACAACTCCATCTATCATGTGCATTATACATTTCTTGTTAAGAAGCCGTACGATATAATTGGATGGCAAATAAATATCTGTCATTATCCAGATGGTCTTATTAAGTTTTTTTAGATGAGTTAACACATCAATTAAAGCTTCTCTTGGAACAAGCACATCGCTTTCAAGCTGCATTTCAAAATTCGCAACTTTTTCAAAGAAATCATCAGAAAAATTTTCTCCTAAAATTTCCTGAAGAGCTTCTTTCATAAACTGTGGATAGATTGCTTCCGCATCAGGGAAAATAGTGGCATTTTTCTGGCGATGTTTATTTTCCACTTCCCAGCGTTTTTTTAATACATCCTGCCATGAACATTTAATTCCCAGAATAGAAGCATGTTTGGCTATGTATTTAGCAACTGGCTCTTTGATCTGATCTGGTTCTGCAATACGTCTAATAAGCAGTGTGTCAAAAAGGTCAAAAGTTATAAGTTTAAAGCCATCAGCTTCCTTTTTTATAGTTTCTGCAAGACGTTCTATTTCATAAAAAATGGTAGGATTTTCTTGCAACATAATGATAAAAATCCAAACTTTTGGATGAAGTTTTACTTTTATAACAATTTTTAGCAAGCATAAAAAAATTGGTTTTAAATGCTTGACATTTTGAATAATAAAGCTACTATTTGCGACAAGTGCTGAATGGGAGGGGGGAAGAGTAGAGATACTTGCGAGGATTTTTGGCGATGTAGCTCAGCTGGTAGAGCGGAGGACTCATAAGCCTTAGGTCCGGGGTTCGATCCCCCGCGTCGCCACCAATTTGAAACAAAAAGTTATACAAAAGGGAGATAGAATAGTGAAAGAGACACAAACAACTGGAACATCCAATAATCATCAGAACCATAATATGCATGCTGTTATCAACACACTGGTGCAGCTGCAGGAACTTATTATTGTAAGATCTGAACACGAAGCAACAAAAACCAAAAAACATTTATCACAGCTTGATGAATCCATTAAATCATTAAGGAATAGTTTGCCGCCAGATATTCAAGCTCTATTTGAGAAAATAGAAAAGAAAGATATGCTGGCAATAGTTCCCATCTCCAACAACGTTTGTTCGGGATGTGGTTTAACTTTGCCTGTAAGCCTTGTATATTCTGTTAGAGCTGCAGAACGATTATATCAATGTACGAACTGTGCAAGAATTCTATATTACCCTGAAGTTAAGCCACGCCGTGTGCCAAAAAGAATGGGAGGCAGATTTGAGCCCCGTAGACCAGGTATAGCGCGGTTTTCGTCACCAGTCCTAATGGTGCCAAATATGAAAGCAACTGATAGAGAAGAAGTCATTGAAGAGCTTGCCTATAAGATGGAGAAAGAAGGTTTTGTGGATGATGGTGAAAAACTCTATAATGAAGCATTAAAAAGAGAAGCCATAATTAATACAGCAGTTGATAACGGTATGGCTTTTCCACACGTTCGTGGAGTTGAAGGTGGTGGGCTTACTCTGGCGCTTGGCACAAGCAAACACGGAGTAAAGTTTGATCCAACTGGCAAAACGTTATCCCACATAATATTTTTTATCGTTATCCCAACTGCTGCAAGTGTCTTCTATCTAAGACTCCTGGCTGGAATAACACAATCTTTTTCAAAGAAGGCGGCAAGAGACCAGCTTATGGCAGCAAAGACCCCTGAAGAGTTGTGGCAGGCTCTTGTTAAAGCCACACGTAGCACAATTAAATAGGTACTGTCAAAAATCTTGCCAGTTTATTTAGCTCTCGTGTGTTTTGCTTTGTAAATCAAGCAGAATAGGCACACCATAAAGATCAAATTCTTTTCTGATCGTTTTTATAAGATATGTTTCGTAATTCTTAGTGAGTAATTTGTGATTGTTCACAAATAGTCTTATTCTGATGGGGTTTGTGCCGATTTGTGTGCCATAATATATCCTAAAAAATTTTCCTGAAACTATTGGCGGCTGCAGTTTTTCTTGTGCTTTTTGAATTACTCGGTTTAATAAGGCAGTTGATAGTTTGCTCTCATTCTTTGATAAAACTGCTTGAAGAACAGGAAGAATTTTATGCATTCCATATCCAGTTCTGGCAGAAATAAATACAATAGGAGCATAATCAACAAAAGGGAGCTCCTTACGAAGAGAGGCTTCACACATTGCTAAGTGTTTATGAGAACGTGATGGCAATAAATCACTTTTATTGATAAGCAACACTAAAGGCTTGTGACATTTACAGATTAAGTTGGCTATTGCTTTATCTTGTGCAGTAGGACCTGTTAGAGCATCTATTATAAGTGCCACAATAGAACTTTCCTTTATGCTATCTTCTGTTCTAACAAGACTAAAATACTCTATTTTATGCGAAATTTTAGTCTTCTTACGGATACCGGCAGTATCAGAGATCGTAAAAAGAGCTTCTCCCTTTTCTGACGAAACAAAAGAAAGATTGGCTTTGATTACATCCCTTGTTGTACCAGCAACAGGTGTTACTATTGAACGTTCCTCTTGAATTAATGCATTAAAAATGGATGATTTACCAACATTAGGTTTCCCAACCAATACTATATTAAAACTTTTTTGTGCTTGTGAATAGTAGGTTGATTTTTCTGGCAAACATTTAACAAGATATTCCATCATATCCTCTATGCCACGATTATGAAGCACAGAAATTGGAAATACTCGCCAGCCAAACTTATTAAAAGCTGTAGCTTCATATTCCAGCTTTAAGTTATCAGCTTTATTTGCAGCCACCACAATAGTCTTGTTCTTCTTTCTCAAAAGATCGGCTATCATCTCGTCTTCAGGCACAACTCCATCTTGTACATCCACCATAAAGATAATAGCACTTGCCATTTCAACGGCTATCTCTACTTGCTTACGTACTTGCTGTATAATCATCTCTTCTTCGGTATTATCTGCTTTAACTTGTATTCCACCAGTATCCACCAGTTCAAAAATTGAGCTTTCATTCCATTTTACTTCATAAGATATTCTATCCCGCGTTACACCACGCGTCTCGTCAACAATAGCTATACGCTTTCGGACAATTTTATTAAAAAGCGAAGATTTACCTACATTAGGGCGACCCACAATGGCAACAACGGTTTTTTCTGTGTTTAATTGCTGCATCTAATTCCAGAAGGTTATTTAACCATTTTTATAAAGTCTATCAGCCCCTTACGTACAATCATCACGGCTATAGAAGCAAGTAAAATCGCTGAAATTTTAGAAAGCGTTCTGGTGCCAGAGATGCCAAGTATTTTACGCAAAGGCAAAGCAAACATAAAAATTATGCCTGCAATCGCTATATTGGCTGCAAGAGCAAAAATTGTTAAAACAAGCCCATATTGTTTAACAAGGAGCAATGATGTTGTCAAAACAGCCGGACCTGTAATCAAGGGGATTCCTATTGGCACAGCACCAACTGCGGTTTTATCTTCTTCCATATAATTTTCTGGTTTTCCAATGAGATCATTTAATGCTATTAGAAAAAGGAGAATGCCTCCAGCAATCATAAAATCTGAAACAACCAACCCCAGCCATTCCAGCAAGGGCTCACCTATAAGGACGAAAGCAAACGCCACGAGTGCTGCTGTCATTATTGATTGCAATATGATTTTTATGACCTGTTCTCTGGAAAATCCTTTTGTTATCCCAAGGAAGATAGGCAGCAAACCAATTGCATCAATAGCTACAAAAAGCGGAATAAAACACAACAAAAAATCCTTCATCCTTAATTCCATTTAAATATCTAATTTTCCACGTTGCAAACCATATTTATCAATAAGCTCTTCTGCTTTCTTATGATTTTGAAGATCCCCAAGAGAATGGCTATCAGAAGTGGCACAAAACCTTACTTGCATAGGCAAAAAAATCAGGATAGGAAAGGCTTTCTGCAGCAGATAATTCCCACAAGACACCTTTTTCGCTACATATTTTAAAGAGAGGTGTAAAAATTTCACAGAGCTTTTTTACGGAGATATCATCAACTGGAATCCTATATTGCCTTAAAGGGAGCATTCCATCATACATATGCCCCAGAACCAAAAGCTTCGCGTTTGCCTCTATTGCTTTAACATAAGTTTTAACAAAATTTTCAAGAATAAGCTCACTGCCAACCTTGCTTACTTCTTCATCCCACTCTGCAAGAAGAGCCTGATCAGTTTTATGAGGGTGGTAGGGATCAAGCTGTGAGTGTGCGGTAATTACTTCCAGACGTGGCAGCCAGTGAACGCTTAGCACAACTACATCCAACTTTTCGACATCTTCTTGAGGAATGTTAATTGTGCCTTTGCAATCAACGAGTTCTGTCTCAACACCACTTAACAACTTAAGTTTAAAACTTTTTTTACGAATTGCTATCTGTTCTATAAAGCTATCAAAAGCTTCTTTTTTGATCCGCTTCCAGAAGATCCAGCTATCACGTGCATTTGGAAGATACAATGAATAATGTTTTAATATGCATATTTCTTTTAAGCCAACATTCAGAACTACTTTTTCTATATTTTCAAAGGTCATCTCTGGCTTTGCGCAACTATCCAAACATAAATGGATATGGTAATCATTCATAGAGCGAACCATTTGCAGAAATTATACAAACACTGCTTTTGCAAAAACAATGCAGAACTCACTAATATAAGCGTATGACTAGCGGTATCTATTATCTATCAAAGAAGACAAATTCACCGCGCCTATTCAACCGCCATGCAGATTCATCATGCCCTGTGGCAACGGGACGCTCTTCACCATAACTTCTTGTCTGAATGCGATTGCCATCTATACCCAGGTTGATTAGGGCAGCTCTAACAGCAAGTGCCCTGCGTTCACCTAACGCCATATTATACTCAGCGCTACCACGCTCATCACAGTGCCCCTCTATAATAACATCCACACCACTATTTGATTTTAAGATTGAAGCAGCACTTTCCACTTTGGCACGTTCACTCTCATTGATTTGTGCGCTATCATAGTCAAACAAGATATTCTCCACCTTCAGATCTGCTCTGACCTTGATATTTTCATAGCCCGGTCTTGGTGGCAGAACGCTCGTCATAGTATCATCACCAAGTTTGCTACCTGTAAGACTATCACCAGCTGTTTTTTTGCCTCTCTTTGAGCAACCTGTTAAAGCCAGAGCACAGACTACCATAGCCACACCAATCATAAGTCCATATTTACGAACCATAACAAACTCTCCTTTTATTAATTTGTTTAAATTTTTTCTGCTTCTATTTTGGCGACCATGCAGGAGCACTACAATCGCCTTTAAAGCTTTCAGACAACAAAGGTATACGAGTTTCACTTAAAGTGTCAATAATAAAAATTTTAGAAGAATAGTTCTGACTCCTAACACACACAATATGACGGCCATCTGGCGCCCATGATGGATCTTCATAATTTGCATCATCAGGTGTGATTTGCTTAAATTGCATAGTTTCAGGATTCATTACCATAATTTGAAATTGCCGTCCTATTAAACTTGCATAAGCTATGTAGCCATTTGCTCCCCAATCGGGATCAACATTCTGGCTGCCAACACTGGTCAATCGGCGCGGATCACCACCTTCTCTTGAGACAACATAAATCTGAGGTGCACCAGCTCTATCAGAAACAAAGGCTATTTTTGTGCCATCTGGCGACCATGACGGGCTTGCTTCGGTTGCCTTAGTCCTGGTAAGCCTTGTGAGTTTGCCAGAAGGATATTGCATTATGTAAAGTTCGGGATTGCCATCTTTTGATAAAATTAAAGCTATTTCTTTACCATTCGGCGACATAGCCGCAGAGGAGTTTAATCCGGGGAAATCTGCTATACAATCACGTCTTCCTGTTTCCAAATTCACTATATAAACGTCTGGATATCGGCTTTTAAACGAAGTATAAAGGAACCTTTTACCATCTGGTGCCCATTTTGGCATAACGCTTATTGAGCCATCTTTAGTCAGTTGCGTCACATTCA
>CAZBHO010000045.1:0-21349 GCA_964491945.1 uncultured Verrucomicrobiota bacterium
TGAACTATATCATCCAAAACCATTGATTTTACTATATGTGTAGCGGTTTTCCCTTTACTGTTTTTGTTGTTTTTTAAAATAAAAGTTGAATGAAAGTATCGGAAGAAAAAAAATGAATTATTTTTTTTAATATTTGCATAGTCTGCTCGCTTCTAATTTTATTACAATTCTAAACATAAACTTCAATCAACATGCGCAAAGAACCTCATTACTAACAAACTATTCTAAGCAAAACTACATAACTCAGTTAAACACGTTAAGTCAAATGAAAAAAATTAACATCAATAATAAAAATTATAAAATAAATATAACTGAATTATTACAATTAATAAACTAAGATAAGCTAGCATCTCTTAAAGAGTTAATCATTCCAAAACTATCGCTGAACAGTTGTACGTAATAATTATCTACATTAAAAAACTTAAAAAAATAAGGCGATAAATCCGTTGGGATTAACGCCCTTTTTAAATCTTTTTGATTCAACCTATAATGTGTTAAAAAGGCAATCCAAATTTTATCTTTTGCGTCCCTGTCGCAGAACCAACAATCGCTTAAAACTATTTTCATGAGCTTTAGCCCTTTGATATGCTTGTTTTTTAAACAAAGTAATGAAACAATGAGTTTCAACCATATGGAAAAAATATCTGCCCAAAAAATTTTGTTTGCACAATTCAACAAAGATTTTCTAACATTACAATCTGTTTTTTGTAAAACCATTAAATTATACAATGGTAGAGATATATTACCATCACTTTTGTTTGTTAATCCACTCTTTAATACGCTTATAAAGTTTGTATCTTTTAGCAATTTTAGAGTCATAGAATAATCAATAATTCCACGCCAATCGGAATAAGCTCCACAATCAAGCAAGTACTTAATGTACTTAAAAAAAGCACTATAATTGCCCATACTTCTTTCTACAAGAGCCAAATTATATATCATGTTAAGTCTATAACTATCTAATTCTTCTCTAAATATTTTATTATCAGAAATAAAATCTTCTAATATACATCTCGCTGCTATAAACTGTCCTCTAAAATGTAATTTTTGAGCATGCAGTATTATCCCAGGCAAAAAATTTTCCCTTTTATAATCATCAAAAAAAGAAATATTACTCTGATCAAATATTGTATATTCTGAGACATATTCATAAAGATACTTACTAACTATATTATTATCAAAACGCAAATGGCATTGTACATCTTTTAAACTTTCTTTTTTAAACCCCAAATATAACTTGTTTCTAATAATCAGATTCCTTTCATTATAGGGTAATTTGTTAATATCAATAATTTTCATAATTGATCTGGCATAGTCTTTCCTACCAGCATTCCAGAGTAAATTATGGATTATTGCTAGTGACTTATGCGACATAATACCAACTGCTTCAGGTTGAATCTTAATAGCAGAATTTGATAATATTTTTTCAACGATATCTAAAAAAAACGACAAAGGTTGAGGTAACAATAACGTCGATTCTCTTTCAAGTACTCCCATTTTAATAAAATATAAAATTTTGTTGTTTATCATTATGTTATATACATCTCGCCTTATGTTCGGTATGTCCTGTCTATATGGCTGATTTAGAAGTTCAATAAAAGTCATTTTATCGCCAAAACATATATTCTTTTTGAATACACACAAAATATCCTCTAAAATTGCATTGTATATAGATAACAATATAGTTAATGTATTGTAATGATTTGCCTTCCCTGCCATGATTAGGTTAAACAAAAAATCATATATATACTTTTGTATCCTGTTAGAATAATTCATTCTGTTATATCGTGTGTCGTTTAAAAACATACTTTTTAAGATTATTATTTTAGATAAAACGCTATTCTTATCTATTATCTCCTTTCGCGTTATGGCTTTTGTCCCAGACATAGCAATCTCCCATAAACGCTGGTGCATGCCTTCGGTAATGTTGAGATGCAAATTAAGTTTAGCGGCCTGGTAGACTCTATTGAGTTCGGCTCCATGCTCAATAGGACCTTTTGCATACTTCTTAAAACGAGGATGTCTTTCCCATCCCCGCCCATACAAATGTATCTTAAACCCCGGATGCGCTTCTGCATATTCATCTGCCCACTCAAGCACAACATGCCTATAAATGGTATCATTGAGCCGCCAGTAAAATAAATTTAGCAGTTCATCCGCATTCTTTATTGATAAATCATGCCTATCTTTAAAATTCCCATCCTCCAATGCCACATAAGCTTTATCAAACTCATCATATTGCCTTAACCACTCACAAAACTTAGCTCTATCCGTCATCGTCTTCTCAGCACGATATATCTTCCACAAATCATCATGGATAGCAAAACATGTATCTTTTGAAATACCAAGAGGCTCAACTTGTGGCAAAATTCTTTTCTCAATAACATCTCTTGAATCCATACTAACGTTGCTTACAAAGGCAAGGTCGCAACCATATTTTGCCTTATCTTCTTCGGTAAGCTCTATAGGATGGAAAATCCTTGGATCAGCCATAATAGGCAAAGGAATCAATCTATCCGATGGAAAGCCATATTTACTATCAAGATCCCTTGTATAACCTATTACAATATCACGCCTGCGCTCTTTGGCATATTCTCTCATTTTTTCCCCTGCTTTTTTACTGTGCAAATTTGGCAGCTCATCCTGGATCCATGTAATAAACATCATATTCTTTGGGTAAACCTCTTCAGCCTCATAGCGCATATGGTCTATAAATAGGAAAACATCAGGCTTAAATTCATTGATGGATTTAACCAGATAATAAGGTGTGAGCATAGCATCCATCTTTAGCACCTTTACTTCCCAGCCAGCTTCTTCAAATTCTCTGGCAGTATCCCTTACGCTATATTGAACAAAAGTTGACCAAGAACAGGTTGGCATCATAAGGCGTGGGGCTCTCCCAGATTTTCCTTCAATTATTTTCGCAAGTTCTTCATCGCTAATAGCATCGTAATATCTCTCATTCTCTTCTTGTAGCTTTTTCATTTCCTCATCACGCTCAATCACAAGCTTTGCAAAAGGAGGCATAATTTCTTCTAAAACATTATCTGGAGCTCCGGTAATCAAAGTGGCAACATGTGGAATATGTGGGTTGCTTCTTAAAAATTCTACTTCCATTGCCCTTTCTTCAGCAAGAAACCAGCGCACTCTATTTGAAGAAATTATGTGCGTAACATCCCATAGCTGTAAAAAGCAATAGAGATTTGCAATTGAATCAACGCAAAGAAAAATAGGCTGCGGACAATGAGGGGTAACTTCCTTCTCACAACGTTCAAAAAGCTGGATGAGCTCTAAGCCGGGATAAAAGCCCACAATAAAGAGTGGGCGTGTAAAATCCTGAACCTGTTTGGAATATAAATCTATTTGTTGTTGCAAGCGTTTCAGGGGGGCTATAGGATCGGTAAGTGCCTGAACTGAGCCATTTCTTTTTAAGCCAAAGGCTGGTGCCCCATCTTTCGCATGGAAAATTACTACATTGTGCTTATCAGGAAAATCCTCAACCTTTTGAGCTATATGGGGGTATTTTGTTTTAAGAACAGCTAAATTTTTTTGCAATAATGACATATTTTGCAATTAGTTTCGGGCAGGCTTCGCCCCCGTAAATTATGCAACCGCCTTTCTACGACACCAACTTTTAAGCAAGCGCTATGCCAGCAAAGAAAGATTAAAAAGATGTTTTTTTATATGTTTTCCAGCTCAAACTTACCCATTAACAAACTGTTTTTTGTCACCATCAGGCTTTTCGTTTCGCTGCTATTTATAGTCAGTCTAATATCTTTTCCACTAAATTCTCTTCTCAAAGTCCTTTAGGTTAAAAGGGAATCTCATATCTTTCTAGCCAACTTTAAGAAAACACACCAGCATCATCCACTCTACATATTCAATAACGTGAGGATCATGCATATGATGGTACAGGTTATTATAGTTATTTGATGTTGTGTGGCAATAACTTTGGAAGAGGGGAGATCGATGATGAATGATAGTTTCTCTTGAATAGAACTTATCTTCTATTAGTCTTTTGAATTGCTTCCACATCAGAATTGGCATTGGGGTGATTTGTCTTTTAATTTATTATTTGCTAATAAGTTATAAGTCATTGGTTATGCCTCGTTTCAGAGAGGTGTGATAGCGGAGTATTAGGTTAGCTTGCTTAATTTTCTTTCTAATTCAATTGTTTTTATTTGAACAACCTTTAATCCCCTTATTCTAACAATTCCTACTGTATCATCAAGTGCATAAACTTTTCCAACGTATTCCCTCTCTATTCTTGACAAGCATAAAAAACGTTCTATTTTCTTTTGAGTTTTTATAAAGGAGTCAAAAAATTATGCAAAAACAGATTAGAGTGGCTATTGCAGGACAAGGACGCAGTGGCTATGGAATTCACGCACAAGGCATTAAAAATCTTCCTCAATACAGGATAGTTGCTGTTGCTGATGAATATGCTGAAAGACGCAGAGATGCTGAAAGAGAATTTGGAGCACAAACTTTTGCAGATTATAAACAGATGCTTAAAAAATGCGATTTTGACCTTTTTATCAATGCTTTGCCCACTCATCTACATGTGCCAGCTTCAATAGAAGCACTAAAAGCTGGATTTAATGTGGTCTGTGAAAAGCCGGTGGCTCCAACAGTGAAACAATTTGATAAAATGCTAGATGTTGCTAGAAAAGAAAAAAAGCTTTTAGCACCATTCCAGAATAATAGGCTACAACCTTTCTTTTTTAAGCTGCAGGAAATTCTGGCTTCTAAAGTTATAGGTGAAGTGCTATATATCCAGAGCTCATGGGGTTGGTTTAGAAGGCGATGGGATTGGCAAACTTTAAAGAAATATTTTGGTGGCACTTTATATAACACAGGACCTCATGCTATAGATCAAATACTTGCTTTAATTGGCTTTAATAAAAAACCGCAGGTTTCTTCATATATGGTTTGTCGTAACAAGTTGGGTGGCGACGCTGAAGATTTTGCGCATCTGAAATTGCAGGGGAAAGATATGCCACTTGTGGAGCTTACAATTTCAATGTATGAAGCTTTTCCTCCGCCATATACTTATTTGATTAGTGGCACGCTTGGTGGGATAACGGCTGGAGCGATGGAAATAAAGTGGAAGTATTACGATCCTAAAAAAGCTCCAAAACAAAAATTCTGGAAGAAATGGTCTGAAGAAAGAAAATATCCTGATGAAAAGTTGCCGTGGGAAGAAAAAGAGTGGAAATATGAGGCGGCAGAAGAAGAGTTAAAAAGGACTTCAGGCTACACATTACGTTCGTTTCCTTCAGCAGTAAAGATTTTCTATGAAAATATCTATGATGTTTTAACAAAGGGTAGTGAGCTTATTATTAAGCCTTCGGAAGTGCGCGAACAAATAAGGATTCTTGAAGAAGCTCACAGGCAATCCCCAATATGGAAAGGATTTTTGCCAGCATAACCTCACATTTTACTGTAATACCACAACACACAGTTATGATATTCAATAGAAGATAGCTGCCACATTGCAAAGATGGAACAACTCTAACGCTTGACATGTTGTTAGAATAATATTAAGAATTGCTTTGCCATAGGATAAGTTTTTAACAGTTTAGAGGAGATAGTTTATGAAAAGATTATGCACCTTAATATGGGGTATAACGCTATTTTCCATTTATTGCTTTGCACAGGAAACCCAGAAAACAGATTTGTTCAAATCTGTACTGGTACGCTTTCCTTTTGATAACGGCATATCACAGGATAGCACAACGGCATTCGAGCTTGGTGTAAAATTCAGAAGGGAATCCATTGCTTATGCGGATGGGAAAACTTTTAAAGAACATGAGCCTAAATTAGTAAAAGGCAAGAATGGTAATGGCATACTCCTTGAGAGTGCTTATGAAAATTTACTTCCTGAAGGACAGGCTTCAGCAAAAGATGTGTCTCTATTTAAAACGATAGGTTCAGAAATAACAGTCATAAAAGGCAATGCATATGAAGGTGATGAAGCTATTAGTGTTTTAACAAAAGGGGAGCACCCAGAAGAAGGTCTTATGTTGGATCTAACAGTTGATAAACTTATGTATCTTGATAACAAAGCTGTGCCCGTAGCTTATGTGGCTTCGCTCTATCTTAAAGGAAATGGCAATATAAAAATGGTGCTTAAAACTGCTGATGGTGAAATTCAAAGTGAACCTCTTTATGAAAGTTTGACTTCAGATTGGAAGCGATTTTCCTGTTGCATTTACTTTAAAGAAGCATCCTATCAGATTGGTGCAAAGCACGAACAGGATTGGAAAACGCTTTTACCATCAGGCACAAACATCGAAACCAAAATAGAATTTCACATCCTTACACAAGACCAAAACAAGATGCAATTTTTTGCTGATGCTTTTCAGATGGAAGCCCGATATTTACATTATCCCAACACAGGGGGCGGAGCTTCCCCGCACACATGGGTGCCTGGTAAAATGAGGGTAAAAGGGGATTATTTTGGATTTGAAACAAGAGTGGATTACTTCAGAGAATTCAAGAAAACAGGGAGCATGAGTTTTTGGATGAAGCCTCTGTGGGACGTGCGTGATTCTACGCTGGATGTTATCATTAATATGACGCCAAATGCTCTACGGTTACAACATGCTTCAAGTTCTTTTGTAATGTCTCCTGCTGGTATAAGTTACCGTCCCTTTGATTTTAAAGACCAATGGCATCACGTAGTCATAACATGGAACGAAACTGGTGAGAGAAAATTATATGTAGACTCAATGGAGTATGCTAATCAGAACGAGGAAAAAGCCCCTATAAAGAGTTTACAGTTTTTCAATCTTGGCGATGGGGGAAGCGCCTTGCCGAATGCTGTTATTGACGATTTGATTCTTTTTGAGAGCACTCTCACAGCAGAGCAAGTCTCACAGATAGCACAATGGCAGGAGCTTCCTTTAAAAACTGTCTCCGCAAATGTAAAAAAAGAAACTGATGTGCAGGATACTTCATCAAATACTGAAAAAAAACCAGAGGAGAAAAAACCGGAAGGAAATATGTAATCCATTTTTGGCGATAATAAGATGAATACGTTTCAATGCAGGGTATCTTCACATGGAGAACATCAGCTTGAGTTTGGTGTTGTTTATCCAGTAAGCAAGGATGAAGATTGGAAGGAATATAGATTAGATACATATATTTTCACTCCTTATCACCTTGGCATTGCGCCACCACGTTACAACGTGACTGATTTTTTCTCCAATTTGAGCTCTTACATCCGTTATACTCCAGCATCTATTCCTTTACATAAACTTTATGACCCTTCTTGTGAGTTAAGCCCTCTTATCCGTATACGGGACATGCTGAACAAAGCAGAAAAGCAAACCGAACTGGATGCCAATAAAATACTTTATGAATTGCGTGGCCTAGTAAATATCTACCATGCGCAACTCCGTGAGGTTCGCAAGCTCATAAGCACAATGCTCTCTCAAAAAGAGCCACTCACGAACATTGAAGAACGATTAAACTTATATCTCATCCATATAGATAGGTTCTTGCAGGAATTCCGTTCATTAAGAAATGCTTTTTTTGAATCACATATACCTGACTTGTTGCGCGAAGGATTTTTATGGGCAGATGAGTCAAATAGCATAAAAACTGAAAAAGAATACTACCGAATTTATGAGTATCTAAAGAACAATAAAGGGCTTGAAAATATAGCTGGAGTACTATTAAAAAAAGCAGAAGTAGAACAAAACTATCGTAAGGCTAACAATTATCAAACAGTTATTGATCCATCAAATCCGATAAAGGGAGAACTGATGCTTTATAGAGAAAGTATGTTAAAAAAATGGGCGCAGGCGGCTATGTATATGCAGGTTGAAACAAATCCTATAGGACGCAGATTAACACAAGTTGTTGCCGGGTTTGCCGCTGCAGTGGCGATGGCTTTTGCTGTTGCGGCAACTTTTTTGGCTGAAAAACTTTTTGCCAGCTACAGTCTGCCGTGGGCATTGTTAATTGTTGTGGCATATATTTTTAAAGATAGAATTAAAGAACTATTGCGCAATTCTTTTGCTCAACATTTTCCATATCTTGTGGCTGATGCAGCAAACTACATAATAGATTCTCAGCTCAACCATCGCGTCGGTTCATTGCGTAATTCAGTGCGCTTCTGTAAACCTTCTAATCTTCCCCCAGATGTCGTCCGATTACGCAACATACAGGCAAATCCATTTAGTCAGCTTATGCCGCCAGAAAATGTGGTACATTTCAGATCTGTTGTGAAACTTAACTGCCTGCAACTGCGCACACGTCATATGAGACTAGAAGCTATCACGAATATATTGCGTCTTAAGCTAGATGAATGGCTTGAAAATATGGATGATCCCTCCGACAAAGTGGCTTTTTCTGAAAATGGTAAATTGTGTGAAATAGTTGCCAGAAGAGTCTATCATATCAATATGATTATAGCGCTCTCTGACGATAAAAATAACACTCAGCCTCTTGCTAGATATCGCCTTGTGTTAAACCGAAACGGCATAGTTAGAATAGAAAAAGTTGCTGTTGTATAATTTTATTGCAACCACTTTTGCATTGTGATAATTTTTATAGGAATATATAGCACTATGGATATTGTAAATCTAAAAGAAATATACTAACTATGCGACAATCTTTAATAAAAATTAGATACGTCTTATTAGTGGCATTATGGGGTTTTTCCATAATCCAAAATAATCAGGCTCAATCAATGGAGGGCAAAAACATGGAACAGCCAAAAAAGTTAATGAATAAAAAAGTACTAATGATCGTTGCACCTGAGCGCTTTCAGGATGACGAGTTCTCAAAACCTTTTGATCTACTTGCAAGCGAAGGCGCTACAATCACAATTGCCAGCACAAGAAAAGGTGTCCTCTCAGGCATGTTTGGCAAAAAGATTATGGCTCATGGCATTATTAATGAATATAAATCAAGTGATTTTGATGCAGTGCTTTTTATAGGTGGTAGCGGTTCAGACATATTTTTTAACAATGAGATTGCCTTACGTCTTGCCAGAGAAGCTGCTGCCACAGAACACGTTAAGGTGCTTGGCGCCATTTGTATAGCGCCAGTAACGCTTGCCAATGCAGGTGTTTTGAAAGGCAAGAAAGCCACGTCTTTTCCTTCCGTTCAAAAAGAACTCTCTGCAAAAGGTGCTTATGTGGAAGCAGGAAAGAATTTGGTCTGCGATGGCAAAATTATAACAGCTGTTGGTCCGCAGGCGGCGTTGGATTTTGCTAAAGCAATACTATCTGCCCTCATCAAATAGCCTTTTTAGCAAAGTGTTCCACCATTTTCCGCAGCATATCTGGTGTAAATGGCTTTGAAATGTGATATTCAGCGCCTGCTGATTGTGCCTCTTCGATTTCCTTTTTTCCACCTTCAGTGGTAATCATAACAATAGGTATATTTTTATAAGAACTGTCTTTTTTAAGATGCCTTATTAAATCGATGCCTGTCATTTCTGGCATATTCCAATCAGTAAGAATTAAATCAGGTTCCTGTTCCATTAACATTTTTATTGCTTCTTTACCGTTTGAGGCTTCTATAACATATAAGCCAAGTCCGCAAAGTATATTCTTTATGACAGCTCGCATAACCTTAGAGTCATCAACCACGAGAATAGTTTCTATTGCATTTTTAGCTGAATGCTTTTTAGAGCTTGTTTCTTTCAAAAAAGTCTTTGCCAGTATAGATTGAATGGTTGCCATCCAATCACCATCTCTTTGAATAATATAATCTGCACCAGCTTCTTTGGTGGGAATCGGTTTTTGTGTTTGAATCTCTCCATCGCTTACCAAAACAATAGGGATTACAGCATAGTCAGGCATAAGTCGCAAAATCATGCAAAGATCATATCCGCTAATTACTCCAACATCTACACCAGTAATAATAAGGTCTGGCCTAAACCGCAAAATTCGCATTAAAGCACGCTCGGCTGTATGTTCGCTTTCTACGGTGGCACCATGTGTGGTAAGCTTTTTTTTAAGAGAATTGATAAAAAATGAAGATGAATCTATGATAAATATCTTTGCTTCTGAAAGCAATTTCTTCGACATAACAATAAATTAGATCAAATAAATCATTCCTATTTAACCCACACTTCAACTTTGCCGCGTGTTTCAAGACTCATACCGATTTCAGAAACTTTAGCTTTTATGCATCCAAACTCTTTATTTCCTCCTTTATTAATCGTAATGCGTTCTCCTATAATTTGCCATTTATTATCCACTTTTACCATTAAGGTGTTTATTGTTGCAATGTCATCTATACTCACAATTTTTACAGAAGATATTTCCTTGCCAACACTAACATTTCCTCCCTTTGTCAATTCACCAGCTTTTTCCCATTTACCACCCGCCATCAAATAACCTGCAAAGATAGCTACACTGAAAAATAAAACAAGCTGCCTAACAGCAGAATAGTTCATAAAGAGCCCTTCCCTTTTATAACTTTTTCTTCATTATCTTATTCTGTTTTGAGAATGCAAGATTATTTTTTTGACTAAAACGTGATGAAACACAATCCACTACTATATACCAAAAACGTATTTTTCTTAAAGATAAATAAATATGTTATTGCTATATTTGTGGAAATTTTTAAACAGAAAAAATTTTTATTGACCATAGGATATAGATTTGCACTATTAAGAGATTAGAGCACATAAAACGAACAAAACTTATAAAGGAGAAACACTATGGCAAAACTAGTTATTCCTGCTGCGGAAAATACAGCTCATGATTTAATGGCACTCGGTGGACTTGTTACGAGACTTGATCCCGGAACCATTCCTTTTTCAATGGCAACTCATTACACACTCCATGTTTCTGGTGGAGAATATAACGTTGCGGCAAATCTTGCCAGATGCTTTGGTATGAGAACGGCTATAGCTACAGCTATGGTGGATAATCCAATAGGATTGAAGGTTCAGAACGTAGTAAGAGAAACAGGTGTTACGCCTTATTATGTTCATTTTAAGCATGATGGTGTAAGAGGTCCAAATATAGCTCAAGTGTGGAGCGATAGAGGCTATGGAGTTAGACCGCCTGTCGTGTTTTATAATCGCGCCAATGAAGCCGCAGCTATGCTAAAGGAAGATAGTTTTAACTGGAAACAGATTTTTGCAAAAGGAATAAGATGGTTTCATTCTGGTGGCATATTTGCAGCACTTTCTGAAAACACTCCTAAAGTTATAATTGCCGCTATGAAGGCTGCAAAAGAAGCAGGAGCGGTTGTCTCTTTTGATCTTAACTATCGCGCCAAGCTATGGGCAGCTTCTGGTGGTGTAGATAAAGCGCCAAAAATTTTAAGAGAAATAACAAGCTATGTTGATGTTCTGGTGGGCAACGAAGAAGATTTACAAAAAGGGCTTGGCATTCCTGGTCCTGAAGTTACAAAAAAATCCAAACTGGATCCTGCCATATTTTTCGGAATGATGGAGAATGTCATTAAGGAATTTCCTCAAATCAAAGCAGTTGCAACAACTTTGCGGGAGGTGCATTCAACAAATAGACACAGCTGGGGAGCTGTGTTGTGGCATGATGGTAAAAGCTATGTGAGCCCAACATGTGAGCTTGATGTGTATGATAGAGTTGGCGGTGGCGATGGCTTCGCTGCAGGTCTCTTCTATGGCTTATTAACAGGCAAGGCGCCAGAGGAAGCTTTGAAGCTTGGCTGGGCACATGGGGCACTTCTTACTACTTACCCTGGCGATACAACCATGGCAACACTCCAGGATGTTGAAGCATTTGCAAAAGGGGGCTCCGCACGCATTCAGCGTTAATCATTGTATTGAAAGACGCATAAGAACGAATTCTTGCATTTAATTTATTGATTGACGCAGTATATAAAATAAATAGACTAACCCACCAGTTGTGTGCCTGTAGCTCAGAGCATCTGACTACGGATCAGAAGGTTGCAGGTTCAACTCCTGCCAGGCACACCACAATACGACAATGCAGTTCTCAAATCTATTTTTCTGCTCTTTTGTCATCTTCGTCTGGCAGTGTTATTGACCTATAAATTGCATATCATTCTTGTTTTAAATAAAAAGCATTTTTGCTTTGAGTTTCTTGTCTTTATTATTCAGCTTCCTATTGCCATAAAATTTTAGTATAAAAAACCATAAAAATATAGTTGACTATATTCTTATAGTTAACTATATTAACATCCAGTTTTCTTTTAAAGGAACAAAATGGGAAGAAAAAAGGAGAGAGAAGAAAAACTTTCATTACGAGCAATAAAGCAGGCAAAACTCAAACTTGCTATAGCTAATGCTTTTATTGCAAAGCTGAAACACTTATCGTTTAAGGAAGTAAACATCAAAGCCCTCTGCAAGGAGTTGGAAATATCTGAAGGCACTTTCTTTAACCACTTCAGAGAAAAAATTGAAGTTGTTAGCTACTATATTTCTCTTACCACTCTAAAAATTATTTATGAAGTATCCATCAAATCGCCTCGGAGTTCCTTTGTAGACACCATCAATGTTGTTTTTGATAAGCTGGCAGATGAAATATCATCACCAAATATGGCAAACATTACTTATGAACTTATTTCTATCATAATGCTTCAACACGAGAAGCCAAAAAAAGTTGAAATTTCTGCTTTGGAAAAGAAACTGGCATTCCCTGATTTAAAAGGAATAGAAAAAGTTAAAGCGATGCTGCTAGATGAGTTTTTGCTTGAAGCTATAAACAATGCTATCAGAAAGAAAGAAATAAAAAAACAGATAAGTGCAGAAGATTTACTTATTGCGCTTATATGTGTAATGATAGGAACGCTCATCGCAATCAAGTTTAGAAAGAATTTAAAACTGAAAGATTATTATAGGCGTCATTTGAACATTTTATGGAATGAACTTGGGATAAAAAAATGAAAGGAAACAAATATGTTAAAAAAGCAGATCACATACACTCTCTTAAAAATTAGCGGCGTATTCTTTATTATTCTAGCAATTTTACTAATAACAGGTTGTGGTAAATATGGAAAAAAAGGGCAACCACCAATGTTGCCAGAGGTAAGCTTTATAACAATTAACACCACAAACGTTATGCTTACTTTTGAGCTGCCAGGCAGAGTGCAACCATATCTCCTTGCTGAAATACGCCCACAAGTTGGTGGCATCATACAAACAAGATTTTTTGAAGAAGGTAGCGAGGTAAAAGCAGGGGATGTTCTCTACAAAATTGATCCAGCTCCCTACGAAGCACTCCTCAATAGTGCTCAGGCAACCTTGCTACAAGCAGAAGCGAATCTTGAAACAGTGCGATTAAGAGAACAGAGAAGTAGAGAGCTAGTATCAATAAAAGCGATAAGCCAGCAGAACTATGATGATATCGTGGCACAGCTAAAATCGGCAGAAGCTCAGGTGGAAGCAGCAAAGGCTGGATTAGAAAACGCAAAAATTAATCTTGGCTACACTACAATTAAGGCTCCAATTTCAGGCAAAATAGGCAAATCGTTTGTAACGGTAGGAGCGCTTGTTTCAGCTTATCAGCCCATGCCACTGGCAACTATTCAGCAGCTTGATCCTGTTTTTGTAGATGTGATGCAGGCAAGCGCAACATATTTAAAGTGGCGGGAAGAACTTAAATGCGGTAAACTAAAAAGTTCCTCTCTGAATGGAACTAAAGCAAAGCTGTTGCTGGAAAATGGCACTGCTTACATTTTAGAGGGAACTTTGCAATTTGCTGATATAACGGTGGATACCAGCACTAGCACACATATTTTAAGAATGTCTTTCCCAAATCCGGAGCATATACTTTTGCCCGGAATGTATGTTAGAGCTGTAATAGAAGAAGGTGTTAGAGAAAATGTTATCCTTGTTCCTCAGCAAGCAGTGTTCAGAGACAATAAAGGCAACCCACTGGTTATGGTTTTAAAAGAAGATGGCAAGCCTTATCCAGTTCCTGTTGAGTTGGAAAGAGTAGTAGGAAGCAATTGGCTCGTGACTAAAGGGCTGAAAGAGGGAGACCGTGTTATTATGGAAGGCATTCAAAAGATAATGATGATGCCAAATGTGCCAATAAAAGCTGTACCATTTGGTACACAACAAGCACAATCTTCAGCTGATGCAAAGCAGACGCAAATGAATGTAAAAGGTAATTAAGGGAGGAACTTATGTTATCAAAATTTTTCTTAAAAAGACCTGTTTTTGCATGGGTTATTGCTATAGGGATAATGATAACAGGATGTCTGGCGATATACAATTTACCTATTTCGCAATATCCACCAATTGCTCCTCCATCAATAGCCATAGATGCTTTTTATCCCGGCGCTTCGGCAGAAACTGTGGAAAATAGCGTAACGCAGATAATAGAACAGAAAATGACAGGGCTTGATGATATGCTTTATCTTTCTGGTACTAGCGATTCTGCCGGTGGCTCACGAGTGGAACTAACTTTTAAGCCAGGCACGGATCCAAATCTTGCCTGGGCAAAAGTTCAAAACAAATTACAACTTGCTATGGCAAGCTTGCCGGATATTGTTCAAAAGATGGGGATTAAGGTAAGCAAATCCACCAGAAATTATCTTCTGATAGTTGGTCTCATCTCTGAAGATGGTAGTATGAGTGGAGATGATTTGCGTGATTATGCGCAATCAAATCTTGAAAAAGTTTTAGCAAGAGTGCCAGGTGTTGGTGAGGTTGAAACATTTGGAACACAATATGGGATGAGGATATGGTTAAATCCGGATAAACTAATTCAATATGGGCTAACTGTTGAAGATGTTCTTACGGCACTAAAGACTTATAATGTTGAAATTTCTGCTGGGCAATTTGGCGGGATGCCAGCAGTTTCAGGACAGCGTCTTAACGCTTCCATTATTATACAAAACCTGCTTACTTCTCCTGATGAATTTGCAAATATACCTATTCGTTACAATACTGATGGTTCTGTTGTAAAAATCAAGGATATAGGAAGAACTGAACTTGGCACAGAATCTTATGATGTTCAGGCTTTCCATAATGGAAGACCTGCGGCTGCGCTCGCCATAAGAATGGCTGCTGGCGCTAACGCGCTGGACACCGCCGACGCTGTAAAAAATAAGATGGAAGAAATGAGTAGATATTTTCCTAAAGGGATGAAGGTTGTATATCCTTATGACACTACACCATTTGTAAAGGTGGCAATCAAGGAAGTGGTTAAAACTCTTTTTGAAGCAATAGTGCTTGTATTCATAGTGATGTGGCTTTTTATGGGGAATTTCAGGGCAACCCTGATTCCTACAATAGCTGTGCCTGTTGTGCTGCTAGGAACATTTGCATTACTTGCCGCTTTTGGTTTTTCAATAAATATGCTCACAATGTTCGCGATGATTCTTGCTATAGGTTTGTTGGTTGATGATGCGATTGTGGTAGTAGAAAACGTTGAACGCATTATGCGAGAAGAGGCTCTCCCTCCATATCAGGCAACGGCAAAATCAATGGAGCAGATAACACCTGCATTGATAGGGATTGGCGTTGTCCTTGCCGCTGTGTTCGGTCCTATGGCTTGTTTTCCTGGCTCAACTGGTGTGATATATAGACAATTTTCCATCACAATAGCTTCTGCAATGTTGCTTTCTGTGCTGGTGGCTTTAATCCTTACGCCAGTTCTATGCGCTTCTTTGCTTAAAGCTATTCCGAAAGGACATAGCTCTGCAGATGCAGCAGTTTGGTTCTTGCGTCCTCTTTTCAAAAAATTCGACCAAAAGTTTTTTGAGTTGCGAGACCGTGTGGTAGATATTGTGGGATACTCACTCGCAAAAAAAATGAAATATGTGATTATATATCTTCTCATTGTAGGTGGACTGGCATTTCTATTTTACAGAATGCCCACAGGTTTCTTGCCAGATGAAGATCAGGGCATATTGCTTACTCAAATTATGCTGCCAATAGGTTCAACAATAGAGCAAACACAAGAGGTTGCTGATAAGGTTAAGAATTATTTTCTTACAGTAGAATCCAATGCTGTTGAATCCTGTATGACGATTGTTGGAATGGGGTTTTCGGGTAGAGCTCAGAATAATGGAATGGTGTTTGTAAAATTGAAAGATTGGCATTTGAGAAATAAACCTTATCTTAAGGCACAGGTTATCGCTGGAAAAGCAATGGGGGCTCTTGCACAAATAAAAAATGCGCTTGTCTTCACATTCCCACCGCCACCAGTTGTTGAGCTTGGAAACGCCAGAGGTGTGGATTTTCAACTTCTTGATAGAGGTGGACTTGGGCACGATGCTTTGATGGCTGCACGAAATATGCTTCTTGGTATGGCTCGCCAGGATAAGCGGGTGCAGAATGTTAGACCAAATGGATTAGAGGATGTGCCTCAATTCAGAATTGATGTGGACTGGGAAAAAGCTGGGATGATGGGTTTGCCGCTCTCTTCAATACATAACGCAATTTCTGCTTTGTTCGGTGGAACTTATGTGAATAACTTTGTTCAGGGTGGCAGAGTTAAAAAAGTTTATCTACAGGCAGATGCTCCGTACCGAATGCTGCCAGAGCATCTTGAAAAAATATATGTACGCAATGTATCAGGGAAAATGGTTCCTTTTGCTTCATTTGCTTCCACCAGATGGGATATGGGTTCGCCAAGACTGGAGCGCTTTAATGGTTTTCCATCATTGAATATCTGGGGTGAGCCCACAGCTAAAACAAGCACAGGCGAAGCAATGAAAGCTTTTGAAGAAATTGCTTCCAAGTTGCCTCAAGGTATCGGATATGATTGGACTGGACTTTCCTATCAGGAAGAAATGGCAACTTCTCAGGCACCACTACTTTATGCGTTTTCAATAATAGTAATCTTCTTGTGCTTGGCTGCTCTGTATGAAAGCTGGCCAATACCTATTGCCATATTGCTGATGCTGCCATTAGGCGTTATAGGCAGTGTTATTTTTTCCTCTTTACGGGGACTGCATAATGACGTTTATTTTCAGATAGGGCTACTCACTACGTTGGGGCTTACAACAAAAAATGCAATCCTTATTGTGCAATTTGCAAAAGCGCTTTACGAAGGAGGGCGAGACCTTGTTCATGCCACTATCGAGGGCGTTAGACTGCGTTTTAGACCTATTATGATGACTTCGCTGGCATTTGGATTTGGAGTTTTGCCACTGGTTATAACTACTGGTGCTGGCGCAGGAGCAATGAACGCAATAGGCACTTCTGTGTTAGGGGGAATGATTTCAGGCACAGTGCTTGTTGTGCTTTTTGTGCCATTATTTTACGTGATAATTGAAAAATTATTTGGTAAAAATAACCATAAATTAGTTTCAGAAAAATAAAAGTAGGAGTTTCATTATGAAACAAATTGGTATAGCTACCTATCTAATATGCACGGCAATTTTATGGCAGGGCTGCACTCTTGCTCCAAAATACAAGAAGCCAGCAGTTAATTTGCCAACGAGCTTTTCTGTTGCTTCCAATCAGCAAGATTTGCCTCTTGCAACAAATATAAGCTGGAAAGAATTTTTTACAGATGAAAGAATTCATAAAGTGTTAGTTGCTGCCTTAAGCAACAATGTTGATCTAAAAATTGCAACACTTAATGTTGAACTTGCCAGAGCTCTGTATGGGATAAAAAGAGACGAGCTTTTCCCTGCAGTGTCAGCTGTTGGTGAAGCTGCTAAACAAAAAACAGCAACAGATCTAACCATGCCCAATGAATCACGCACGGTAGAAAAATATGATGTAAGTTTTGGCACTTTTGGCTGGGAAATAGACCTCTTTGGAAGAATACGCAGTCAGAAGCAGAAAGCTCTGGAAGAATTTTTTTCCAGTCAATACGCAAAGAATGCCGCCAGACTCTCTATTATTTCTTCTGTGGCAACCATATATTTTGCTGTTGCCGCAGATAAAGAACATATTGATACAGCAAGAGAAACCTTAAACACTCAGCAAAGTTCATTTAATTTAATGGAAAGCCAATACAAAGCAGGGCTCATTACGGAGATAGACTTGTTTAGAGTGAAGACCACAGTTGAGTTCGCAAAGGCTTCTTTGGCACAATATCAACAACAATATGAGCAAGATCTTAATGCGCTGAAATTGCTGGTAGGTTATTCCTTAAATGAAGATGATATGTTGCCTGCTTCTTTAAGCGAATTAAAGCCAAATAAAGAGTTTAATGAACCTATTGGCTCTGAAATACTGTTTGCTCGCCCTGATGTTATGAAAGCAGAAAGTGAACTTAAAGCCGCTAATGCTGATATAGGCGCAGCAAGAGCAGCATTTTTCCCAAGAATATCGCTCACTACCACCTATGGCACTGCAAGCGATGCGCTCTCTGGCTTGTTTAAAGCAGGCAATGACACATGGCTTTTTGCACCACAAGTCTCAATGCCAATTTTTGATGCTAGAACTTTTGCAGCATTGCGTGCCAGCAAAGCACAGCAAAAAGTTTTAATTGCTCAATATGAAAAAACAATTCAAAATGCGTTTAAGGAAGTGGCAGATTTACTCGCCATAAAGCACCACATAGGGCAACAAATCACCGCTCAAAAAGAGGCTGTGCTGGCTCTAGAAAACACACTCCGCCTTGCTAACGTTAGAT
The DNA here is from genome assembly GCA_964491945.1 of uncultured Verrucomicrobiota bacterium. GTDB lineage: Bacteria > Verrucomicrobiota > Kiritimatiellia > JAAZAB01 > JAAZAB01 > CAZBHO01. The sequence goes on from CAZBHO010000045.1 coordinate 18,525, forward strand.
ATGAAAAGGGCATAGATAGCTATCTTTCTGTGCTTGATGCGCAAAGATCGCTTTTTGATGCAAGACAAAATCTAATCACACTACGCTTCGTTGAATCGGCAAATCAGGTTAAGTTATACGTCGCACTTGGCGGCGGACTTTAAAATTTTAAAAGCCCAAAAAATCGCTGCGCAACACACAGACTGCAGACTGAAATTAAAAAGAACACATCTATAAAACTCCAGCTGCCTCTATCATAAAATTGAATATCTCCATTGTGGGCACGCAATTGAATGGCAGAATAAATTCGTTCTGCTCTTTCATAGGATCTCAAGGCAAGCGTGGCAAGCATCTTGCCAGCAATATCAATGGTAGGCAACTTCCTTCCTGGATCGCGCAATAACCTTGCGTTTTTCATCATAGCGCCTTCTTCTATCAGTAAAAATAGATATCTGTAAAGTATGTGAAGCTGGTTAATAAATGCTTTTGGCAAGCCAAGCATCTTGAATCCACTGATAATCCCAACCATTGATGTCGTGGCAGCAAGCGTAAGAATCATCCCTAAAGTTAGCATAAAACGAATAAAGACCGAAAGCAAAGAAAGCCATCCCGCTGATAAGGTGATATTAGCGGTGAAATGTACAGTTTTTTCATCAAAAAATGGATTTAATAGCGCTGGAGCAATCGCAAAAGGGGATAAAAATAACATCACTTTTAAAAGCGGCATCCACTTCACCTTACCAGCAAGTCCAAAAAACAAAGGCACACTAACATAGGGCAATAATTCTATAACACTATATTTTGGATAAGAAGCAACCGTTATAATAAACACAAAGCCAACAATAAGTTTAGTTGCCGGATTTATCCTGTGAATGGAAGTTGAGCCATACCCCATTCGGTCTATTTGTCTTGCCAGACTACAACTCATTTATATGTTTTCTTGCAAATTTATGCGCTCTGTGATTGCCTCTTGGCACCCAGTTTTTGCAAAACCAATCCTAAAACAACTGCCAAAATGGCTGTAATGAGCGTTCCCACCAGTCCAGCTAGAGATGTGCCAAATTCTATTGCAGGCCATTTTTCATCAGCTTGTGCTTCTTCTTTGCTTGCAAGAGCTGCATTGCCTGTTTCACCTTTTGAAGATTCTGCCACTTCTGATTTTTCGGCAAAATTGTAATCTGGCATAAAAGCCAGTTTTTCTTGAAGCTTTGCCAGAACAGTACCTATAGAGCTCTCTTTTGCCGGCAGCTCTTCAGTTCCCGTAATTTTCTGTATTGACCACTCAAGTCCATCTGGATGTGGTGAAGCAAACCATGCAAGCACCATCCCGACTAAAATTGCGATACCACCCATTGTGATTACACCCTTAAGTTTCAAATCAGAACCGCCAGCAGCTTCCTCACCAATAATGCCTTTTTCTATTACACTTGCCTTTATCCAGTAGATAACCAATCCTGTAATAATTCCTTCAACTATAGAAATAGGTAAATGAATACCAAGCATCACACCAGAAAATGCCATAAAGGGCAGCTCTGATCTGCCAGAAAGTAAAGTTTGCAATACCACGCTAAATGCGCCTAACTCAAGAGAAATAACTACCGCTATTATTGACGCAAGTAATAGCCTTGATAGTTTCACCTCACTTCCAACACCAGCTATCTTTTTGAAAATAGGATAACCTATAAATGCAGGATAAAATCCCAGATTGAATATATTGCAACCAAGTGCAAGCAACCCGCCATCTGCAAAGAAAAGGCACTGGACTGTAAGGATGGATGCCATTATTAAAAAAGTTGCCCACGGTCCCAGCAATGCAGCTATCAGAAGGCCTCCACCAATATGTCCACTTGAACCTGTTGCTGGTATGGAAAAATTGATCATTTGCGCCGCAAAAACAAACGCACCAAGAATGCCCATTAAAGGAATAGTTTTGAGATAATTTTGATTTTTTGCAACCTTGGCTGACGAGACTGCAAGCAACGTTGCAGAAGCCACATAAAAAGCGCCACCAACTGCAGGTGAAATTAAAGCATCAGACATATGCATAAAAGAATCCTCCAAAAATAGTTTAAAAGTTAGAAATTATACGCTACCGTTATCCCATAGACGAATTTTTCGGTATCTGCATAAATTTCCTTTGCGCCATCTTTAATATCGCTATCCCAAAGCCATGTATAGAAGCACTGTGCGCCTAACTCTAAATTCTCTGATAGGTCGTACGACGAACAAAGATAAACATTCCCATCATTAAAAGCATTTTCCTTAACTTCAAAGAAATACTTATTATAATTCTTTGATCCCCATCCAGTCGAGAAACCCGCGGTAATATTAAAATCTTGAGTTATTTCAAGAGTGTGTTCAACTGCCGCAAGCGCATACACGCCATCTGCCTCATCAAAATCCCAATATATTTCTGCAATAGGTGTTAGATAATCGTTTGGATAAGAGGCTTTTAAAAAAGTTTCATGCGTGGAAGGGCTTTCTGTATTTGGAAATTCATAGTCAATTATACCAATTGATAACTCGGCACCAGCCAATGAAAAGTTATAGGATGGTGTGAGATCCAGTTCTGAGAAATCACGACCGGGCTCATCGCTCTGAGCAAGGTTATAGTTTCCCCAGAGTTCAAAAGCGAGTCCTTTGCTTGCTGCAAAAACGGTGGGCTGTATAACAGCATGATCTGTGTTGACTTGTCCTCTTGAAGCATAGCAAGACATTATGTCGATGGAGATTCCGAACTCGATATCTTTTTCCTCAACTTTTATGAGTTCTGGATTATCGGCCGCCAATAGAGCGCTTGCTGTTAAAGAGACTGAAAGAGACTGTTGCAACATCGATGCTACTTT
>CAZBHO010000046.1:0-20979 GCA_964491945.1 uncultured Verrucomicrobiota bacterium
GCGCATCTTAAGAACTGCGTGCTTGCCGGGAGTCTGTTCTGTGGATGGCAAAACCTTGATCACCATGCCAGATGGTGCAACATTATAAGCATAAACAAGCTCAAAGGCATTGCTTGTTGCTAGCTGCTTCTCAAAAAATTGCCATATCTCCGCTGGACCTAGCACAAACTCAACTGCTGCAAACTGCCAGAGCCTTACTGGGTTGTTACTCAGAGCCTGCAAAAACTTTTTATAATCGGTTGGCATGCGTGGCAATTGCGGAACATTGAAGCTTTTTATATCATAATAGGGAAAAAGATATGTTAACCAGAAGTTATAAAAATCAGATTGCGTAACTATTGCCACTCTTTTGTGAGGCATTGCACTTTGCAAAATTTTTATTACTTCATTCTCTTCAAGAGCTTCCTTTGGCATAGTTTTAACATAATGGCGGGATAATATATACGCATCAAAAACCACCACTATGATAATTGACCACAGAATAAAATGTTTTAGAGCACCTAGTTTGATAGGTGGCTTCACAAGCAATGTCAACAACGTAGCCATCACTATTGCTATAATTACAGCATGCCATATCGCCTGTACACGGTTGGCTATAATTACCTTTGCATACTGCCCCCACCCTATTGACGAAAAGCTGATTGAATTTGCATATTGATTAGAGCTCTCGTTTATTGCCAATAACAACAAAATCAAAGCAATAAGATAAGAAAGGATAGTTGCAACTTTAAGCCAGAGTGGATTTTGGTGCAGTACAATATGTTGCTGCGCTCCATCAATTTTTTTATTCATATCGTTTAATCAAAAAACCTCAAAAGGCTTTAACACTCTGCCACCATTTTTCGCAGATTGGCAAGCCCTATTCTTAAGCCTGTTAAGTTATCTTCCATGCCCTCAAACTCAATTGATAACACACCATCGTATCCGTATTTCTTAAGAAGCCTTATACATTGAACAAGAGGAACATCGCCGTGCCCTATTATGGCTCCACGCAAATAATTGCCACCACGAGATTGGAACCAGCCTTCGCCCGGATTAAATACGGTGCCCGGCTTAAAATGAAAATCTTTTGCATGGCAATGAAAGATATATGGAGCAAGCCTGCCTAGCGCCTTTGTAGGGTCATCATCGGCACATAAGAAATTTCCAATATCAAATAGTACCCCAAAATTTTTATGATTAACACCGCACACCAGTTTTTCAACTCTCTCACTATCCTGACAGAAGAAGCCATGATTTTCCACCATAGTTCGTATGCCTTCTTGTTCGGCAAGCTCCGTAACAGCCTTGCAACCATTTATAAGGATAGGAAGCGCATCATCAAAAGAGCGCGCCTGATATTGATAAGTTGGGGGGAAACCTCTAGTTGCATCGTGGCGCATTCCTTTTACACCTAAAATTTTTGCAACTTTAATTTCAGCTTTAAGGCGTTCCACCTCTTTTTTCCAATCACCACCCTCACAATTTAAAAAATCAGCTCCTATTGTATAATTAACGATAGGGAGCTGAAGTTTATCACATATTTCTTTAATGACAGGCGCTTCTTTTATAGCAGGCTCACCGCATGGAACATTAAGTCCTGAAAACTCTATACAATCAAAGCCCAGTTCCTTTGCCTTTTGTGGAATGTCGTAAAATGAAATTTTGTTTTCACGAACAAGCCTGGCAAAACTATATGATGAAACACCTATCTTCATTATTCATTTACTCCTCTATTATATGGTTAGGTATTAAGTCGTATAATTAAAGGCAAAGCGATTTACTGTCAAAACAAAAATCTTTTTGAATAAGGCAATTTTTTCCTCTCTATATTTGGATTTCGTATGAAGACTATGCTTATTTTCACAAAAAATGGATAACAAACAGCTTTTTTTAGCTAAAAGCACTAACTTCTTATGTGGCATACCCTTTGCTTAATGGAGTTCGGCAAAAAAACTCCGTGAAATAAGGGAAAATAGCAAAAAAAAGGAGTAAGCTATGCAAGTATATAACAACGTGCCAGCGTATACAGTGTGGAAAAGCTACACTGCCAACGTATCAAGTCTACGCCAATCGATGGCGAAACTTTCATCAGGTATGCGTATTAACTACGCAGGCGATGACCCTGCAGGACTGGCAATGAGTGAACGTCTTCGTGCTCAAGCAAGAAACACCTCCGCTGCAGCAGGGAACGTGGAAAACAAAATAAACTATTTGCAGACTGCTGATGCCTGGTTGCAGAAGATACATGACATTCTTGGCCGTATGGCAGAGCTTGCCATTATGGCTAACGATGGAACAAAATCTCTTACTGACCGTGGCAATCTTCAAAAAGAGTTTGCGCAGATGCAGAAAGAAATTCAGCGTATCACCAGCGGTGCCACTGCAGCAGGAAAGTTTAACGGATTATATCTATTTAGAGGTGGTGATGGTGTGCCTGCTGTTACCGGTGATGGTGTGAGCCAGGGCTATGGCTATATTAGATTGCAAATAGGGCCTGATAGCAATCAGGTGTTTAATGAAGACCCCATAAATCTTACCGCCACAAACTTTGAAGCTATTGGTTCTTACAACACATATCGTTATGGTTCAGTTAATATGACGTTATTGGACTCAAACCTGCGAGTTGTTAGATGGGCAAGCATAATTTGTGGCGCACAACTTAGCATAGGAGTTCAATCTCTTGCCCAAACTGCTGTGGATAAGATCAACCTTGCAATTGACTATATCTCATCAAAGAGAGCTATTCTTGGTGCAGAAATGAAACGTATGGAACAGACGCTTAACGGTTTGAGAAGTTATGAAGAGAACGTCCGTTCTGCAGAAAGCCGTATTCGTGACGTTGATGTGGCCGCTGAAACAATAACATTCACAAAATATCAGATATTAACACAGGTCAGTACAGCAATGTTAACACAGGCAAATGCATTGCCTAATAGCGTGGTCACTCTTGTAGGCTAAAACAAAATACTGAAAGGATAAAACCTTATGACTCCAGAAAATGATGCCATCACTATAAATAGTATAGAAGAACTTACTCTACACAGTCTGGGACGTTCTCTTGAAGGATTGGAATTGCTGCGCAGGGAAAGCATAAGATGTGGGGAGGAGCTTATGAAGGATCGTCAGAAAGGTCTGGAGACTTTTCGTGAGTTCACAAAAGCTCTGCGTGATTTCTGCGTTTTTGAAAACGATGTATGTTCATTCTTTATGATAGACCGAACTCAAATACGGGATATAAAAGGCGATCTGGAAGCAGTGGAAAATAAAATGAATGAAATAATGGTGGCAATAGGAGATAGCCTTTCTAATAACGACCTTAACAATCTGGCAGATCTGCTCCGAATTGATTTGCCTTATGTGCTTGATCGTTTTCAGGACCTTCTTCCTGCTTTGAGCAATTATATAGAGAATGAATATGTTATCAATTCCACAATCTCATAATACTATCCACGAAACTTTGAATATTCGGCTAGAAAAACTCGCTCAATATGACGAGCTATCTGCTGAGTTTATAAAAAAAGCATTAGAGGAAAGCTTATGTGATCAAAAACTTAAGGTAATAAAACAAAACGCAATTTCACAAGAAATTGCATCATGGCTAGATGAAAATCATTCATCAGATAATCCAGAACTCATTGTGATAGCGGGCAGCATCACACCTTACGAACTTGAAGCAATACTAAAAAGCTTACCTGATGATAGCAGAGTTGTGCTTCTTGAACGTAATCCAGAAGAAGCACTCATTTTGTTCAAAGAAATAGCAATAGAAGAAGAAGTCGGAAAAGGGAGGATTGGGCTAGCCTTTGGCGATAGCGTTGAACATATAGAAGATACAATTTTTAAAATGCTCTCTTTTCAAACCGATGCAAAAATTAGAATTTTAGATACACAACGCAGTGCACAAAAAGACGCACAGTTCTATCTAGATGCGCTCCGCCATGTAAGTAATAACGTAAGACTGGATGTCTTCAATGCTGGCACGCTCATTATACGTGGACCGCTCTGGCAATTCAATACGCTGGCAAATCTGCCATATTTATTGCAAAACCCGGGATTGAATGCTCTTGAAGGTGCATTTGCTGGCTATCCGGCTGTGGTTGTGGCTGCTGGACCATCGCTTGATAATTCCCTTAACTTTTTAAAGAACGTAGCCGAAAATTTTGTTATTATAACTACCGCTACAGCTTTAAAGGCACTTAAGAAAAAGGGGATTAAGCCAGCGCTTGTGGTTGCGGTGGATGGCAGTCATCTTACTGCGCCGCAGTTTACTACAGAATGCGATGACTTTTATCTGACCTGCTCTTCACTCGTATTCCCGCCAGTAATCCCACGTTTTAAAGGGATCTTTAGTGGCGAACTTAATGCAAACCCAATTGACCAGTGGCTTGCCTCTATGCGAGGGTCAAGAGGCTACCTCTTTGCTGGTGGCACTGTTACTGCGAGCGCAATGGATATTGCCAGACTTATGGGATGCAAGCCAGTCATAACAGTGGGACTTGACCTTGCATTTAAAAACGATGGCACAACGCATGCTTCCAACACAATGTATGATGGACACAAGCTTGATCCACAAACTTTAATTAGAGTTCCGGGCAATTTTGAAGAAGAGGTGCTTACAACAATGCAGTTCAGGTGTTATATAAATTTAATAGAAAAATACCTGCGCAAAAATCCAAATTTAATGTGCTTAAATGCGAATACTGGCGGAGCAAGAATAACCGGGATGCCAGTAATCAAGCCAGAGAAAATAAAAGAATATGCCGCAGCAAACAAACTAAATGCTTACGAAAAAATTGCTCAAATTCATAACAATTTTACTCCTGAACCTATTGATAATGTAAAAAAAGATATGGAACAGATAATAGATGAGATGGCAGAAATTATTACAGCAAGCCGCTCCGCGGCAATGCTTTGCAACCACGCTATCATAACAGCCAGACAGCCCTCACACCAAAATATGGAAAGATTAAAATCAATCACAGAAGAGTTAACATCACTTGATGATAAAATAAACAGCCATAACAAGTGCATTCCTTTTATAAAGATGAGTCTCTGGCCTGCTTCCTTTAAAATCAATGCAAAACCATCTCCAGAAGAAGAACGTCTTTCTGAAACAGAACGAGTGTTCCGTCGTGTACGTGAACTATACGAACAAACAGCTGGCTCTGCTAAATGGACAAGAGATCTTTTAAAAAATGCTCTTCAGCGATTAACAGATGCCGAAGCTCTTAAAATTGTTCCAATTTTCAATGAAAATCTTTAATTAAAAAAGGAGGTTATTATGAATACCGTACGTAAATATCAGGAACTCAATGTGACAACCGCCAGCCCAATGCAACTCATCCTTATGTTGTATGATGAATGCATAAGAGCCCTTGATAGAGCAGAGACCGGGTTCGCCATAGAGGATAATCCGACCTTACGAAACGAAACCATAGGCAATAACATTCTGCACGCACAGGATATAATTACCGAGCTTGCAGTATCGTTGGATATGGAAAAAGGCGGCGAAATTGCCATAAACCTGCAGAGGCTATATGACTTTATGGTAAACCACCTAACCACTGCCAACGTAAATAAGGAAGTCAAGCCGTTGCGTGAAGTTAGAACAATGATGGCAGACCTAAGAGAAGCATGGAGAGAAGTTGCAAAACACGAGAATTTATCAGAAGCCAATTCAACACCTACCCCAAAAACAGGAACAATCAGCGTTCAAGGATAAAACCTATGGAAGCCAATATTGTTGAAAATATAACTACCATATCAGACCAGATGGAAGAAGCCTTACGCAACGGGCAAGGTAATATCTTCTGTCAGCTTGCCGATGAGCGCCTCAAGAAAATTAAATTATTGCTCGCAAATAGCGTCAATAGTGAAGCAGGAGCATCTGCTTTTATAAAAGGGCTAATACATAGACAACATGGCTGGTTAGAATTTGCAGAAAACTGGCTAATCAAACAAAAGCAGAAAATAGAAAAACTCAAACAGCAACGAACTGATGTAAAGCGCATTAGTGAAGCTTATTCTTTTAAAAACAATCTCAACGGTAAATATCTTATTAGACGTGGCTAATAGAAGTTATGGCTTTTTGCCGACAACCTGCTCAATAAAACTCGCAAAAGTACTCAAAAACACATCCACAGAAAACCTCTCTGCATTCCTCCTGATCTTATCCACATCCCAATCTAGCTGATAAGATTTTTCCACTGCATCAACAAGGCAATCAATCGTTTGCTCTTTAAATAAAATTCCAGTTTCCTTATCTATCACAGTTTCAGTTGCCCCACCACGCGCAAAAGCTATTACCGGTTTCCCACAAGCTTGTGCCTCAACAGGGGATATTCCAAAATCTTCTTCAGCAGGAAATACCATCGCTCTCGCTGCTCTATAAAAATTGAGCAATTCTTGATCAGTAATTCTCTCTGTAAAAATGATGTTTTTGCCAGCAATTTTTTTTAATTTTTCGTATTCTGTGCCCGTCCCTACGATAACAAGATTCCACCTTTTCTTGGTATATGCTTCCACAACCAGATCTATCCTCTTATATGGCACGAGAGCAGAAACAACTATATCAAAAGATGATGTCCCAAAGGGGTTAAGGAAATTCTCCGGTTTACCCGGCAACCAGAAATCTGCTTTTACAGGCGGATAAATAATTGGGGCTTCTCTATTATAAAATGAACGTATTCTATCCTGCACTACCTTGCTTATAGCAATGAAGTGCGAAACATTTTCATTCTTTTCATAGTCCCACTTTCTCAAATAAGTTAGCAATGGCTTTGCCAGCAAGCGCTTTAACACATTTTTTCCAAAATACTCTTCAAAGAAGAGCCACGCATATCGCATTGGTGTAAAACAATAACAAATGTGCGGTATGTGTTGTGGCTTCCTTACCCCCTTTGCAACGCAATGACTGGTGCTAATAAGAAGATCAAGATCATCATTAATCCGCATTTTGCCAGCTGCTATCGGGAAAAACGGCAACATATTGCGATAATATCTCGTTATATATGGCAGCCTTTGTAAAAATGACGTTGTTATAGGATGTTTTAAAAGCTCTTGCGATATAGCATTTTTATTCAAAAACAGCGTATAAATTGGTGCGTCAGGAAACAACAAAGATAATGCCTCCAAGACCCTTTCCCCACCACGCATCCCTGTAAGCCAGTCATGAGAGAAGGCAATCTTCAACTTGCCAAATTTCTTATTCAACTTATCACAATTCATACAAAGTTAAAGTCCACTTATTTCTTTATATGCCTTGATCGTGAGTTCCGCCGTTTTGTTCCAGTCAAATCTTTTTATATTCATAAATCCTTTTTCTCGCAACTCAGCAGCCAGTTGCATATCGGTTAATATCTTTTGCATAGCATCGGCAAGAGCCATTTTATCATCTGGCTCAACCTTGATGGCGGCATCCCCAGCCACTTCGGGAAGCGATGCCCTATTGCTGCAAATCACAGGCACACCAGAGGCCATAGCTTCAAGCACTGGCAATCCAAAGCCTTCGTAGAAAGAAGTCAGTACAAAGAGACTTGCCTCCTTGTATTCTTTAACGAGTTCTTCATCTGCAACATAACCCAGCCATTTAACTTTATCTTTTAATCCCAGCCCGTCTATTAGCATAAATGCTTCTGGATAGCGCCTATCTGGAGCACATATTATCCGTAACTCAATATCATTCATTCCAGTCTTTTGAAGCAATAGATAAAAAGCTTCTATAACACCACACAAGTTTTTGTATGGATCTAATCTGCCAACCCAGAGTATTCTTTTTTTACCAACCTTTGCATTAATTGAAGAATTTAAAGTTACTTGTTGCTGAAATAAAGTGGATACCGCTTCAGGAATGATGAAAATTTTATTTTCAGGCAAACCAAAGTAAGAGACTACATCTCTTTTGCTATGTTCGCTAACTGTAATAATGGCATCCACACTTTTTATAATACGACGCATAATGTATTTATAGATGAGAAAAAACCTCGTCTTAAGAGAACGTGGAGCATAGTGAGGATACAACAAAGGAATTAGATCATGCACAGTTATAAAAACATACGGCGGCTTCCCACTGCTTCTCCCACTCAAAACAAAAGGCACCATATAATTGGTCGAATGAAAGATATCCAGCTTCAACTCTTGAAGAAGCGATGGCAACTTCAATTGGTTTGAGACAGAAAAAATGCCATATGGTAATATCACGGTTTCAATGAATAAATCATTTTCAAGCCCCATATCTTTTAGAATGCATCCAGCACGTATTTCATCATCAAAAAAAAGCACATACTTATTCTCTGGATGCGTTTTCACAAGATGCTTTATCAGTTCTCTTGTGTATGCCCCTACTCCAGAAATTTCTTTAAATATCCAGCGCGCATCTATTCCTATTTTCATTTAGCAACTTCTTGATAAACTTTTAGTGTTTCATTAGCAGTTTGTTCCCATTTAAAAATCTTTACTCTTTCCAGTCCACGCTGGATGAACACCTGTTTTTGCTGCTCGTTTTGCAAAAGCCCTTCAATGGCTTCAACCCATACATCAGCAGTATCCGTATTATCAACGAAGAAAGCAGCATTCCCTAACACTTCAGGCAATGAACCGCACTTTGCCGCTACCACAGGAAGAGAATAAGCCATTGCCTCAAGCGGCGGAAAACCGAAGCCTTCATATAAAGATGGAAAAACGAAGAGACTTGCTCCTGCATATAAAGCCTTCAGCTCATCTTCGGGCACATATTCAAGATAAATTATTTTCGCCTTACTCTTTGAATTGTAAATTTTTTCTAAAATCCTCTCATATTTCCAGCCTCTCATCCCCGCTATCACTAACTGAAAATCATCTGACATCTTTTCTATAATATCCACTAAAAGCATCTGGTTTTTTCTGGGCTCAAGCGTCCCAACATTCAATAGATAAGGCTTACTAATTTTATATTTTGAGCAAACTTTTTCTATTTTTTCTTTTGATGGGATATTTTGAAAATGATCTGTCCCTGGATAAATGACATAAACTTTATTAGCACTTTCAGGGAAAATAGCTTTCAACTCGTCAGCGCTAAAATGAGATATGGTTATAATGGCATCTGCTTTTATTAGAGTGTGTCTTATGTTGTTATGCAGATACTTTAGATTCTTTCGCTCTGTAAACTGCGGATAACGTATAAAGGAGGTATCATGAATGGAGACAACTTTCTTACCACAACTTATCGGTGGAATAATGAAATTTGGAAAATGATAAACATCAGCCCTGCCACTAAACCAATTAAATGGCGGAAAATAAATGGTTTTCCATAATTTTTGCACCACCCTGCCCGGCAACCATCTAACAGCGTTTTCTCTGTAAGAAGCGTTTATTGCTCCTGTAAAGGGAGAGCCTTTACGCATAAAATCAAAATAAAATAGTACTATCTCATTTCCTTGATTATTTTTTAGCAGGGCATCAACAAGCATCTTCGTATAACGCCCAACACCTGCTATTTTCCCTATAGTAGATTGAATGTCTATACAAATTCTCATAACAAAAAGTTCTTTTAAACTCACAAAAGTTAGATTATTTTTCTTGCAAGAGCAATGCAAAAAAGCTTTTATTCTCTAATTTTGAGATGTATATTGCAAAAAATTGATTTTTTAATTGCAAGGGAAAAAGTTGATGAAAGCACCAGAAAAACCACGAGAAACAGACATTTCGAAATATCAAAACTGGGCAAAGGTTTTTAATATCATTTTGACAATCATCATTATGATATGGGTAACAGCACCACTATGGCTTGCTCAGCTTGGCGCATTTTTGAAAATACCAAACAACCCTATTAAAGCAGATGCCATCGTAGTGCTTGGTGGTGATGGACCAGAAAGACTACTACATGCCGCGGATCTATACAAAAAAAATTTTTCATCAAATATATGGATCACAGGGAATATGCCTCTTCCACTGGTGCCATCGCTCTTTGAAAGAGAACTGGCAAGAGATTTCCTGATAAAAAACAATATACCTTCCAATTCTATAACACTCCTTAACTCAACTAGCACGTGGGAAGATTCTATTGCTGTAGCTAAAGAAGCCAAAAAAAACAACATTAAAAGCATACTTCTTGTAACAAGCTGGTATCATTCAAGGCGAGCTTTTAACGCTTTTGAAAGAAATGTTGCTAAAAAGGAGATAGCACTGGGCTTTTCTGCGCCAGACCATCCAACATTTACTCCGCAAAACTGGTGGAAGACCGAATATGGTCTAACAAAAGTTGTGGAAGAATATATAAAAACTATTCGCTATTTGTTGAAATATGGCTTCTAATAACGCCATAGAAACAAAAGAGTTAACAAAAATTTATAAACTCTATAGAAAACCTTCTGATAGATTGCGTGAAGTTCTCTCTCTTGGTAGAATTCCTTTTCATACAGACTTCTATGCGTTAAATAAAATAAATATGTCCATCAAGAAAGGCGAAACTGTTGCCATTATTGGAAAAAATGGCTCAGGCAAATCAACTCTGTTGAAAATACTTGCAGGTATCACTTTTCCATCATCAGGCAACTTTAAAGTGGAAGGCAGGCTATCTGCATTGCTTGAACTTGGAGCAGGATTTAATCCTGAGATGAGCGGCATAGAAAATATCTTTTTTACAGGCACAATTCAGGGATATTCACACAAAGAAATAGAAGAGAAACTGCCTGCAATAATCAATTTTGCAGACATAGGAGAATATATTTATCAACCAGTAAAAACCTATTCTAGCGGAATGTTCGTAAGGCTTGCTTTTGCGCTTGCAGTAAATATCCAGCCAGATATCCTTCTCGTTGACGAAGCTCTTGCTGTTGGTGATATCGCTTTTCAGGCACGCTGTTTTAAAAAAATGCGTGAACTCCAACAAGGAGGCACCACTATCGTTTTTGTCACACATGCGCTGGATAGTGTAATAAGATATGCCGAGAGAGCCATCCTGATGGACACCGGCAAAATTATCTTCTCTGGAACACCAAAAGAAACCGTTGATGAATATAAGTGCTTAATTGCAAAATGCTCACCAGATAGTAACACTTCAAATGCCACAGCTTCTTCATACAAAATTAAATCAGATGCCCTCTCTTATGGAACTCGTAAGGCAGAAATAGTTACACTGGAGCTTATAGGCTCAAATGCTGCCCCCACAACCGTACTCAATAACGGCGAAGATTTCTTAATCAGGATGAAAGTTAAGTTTAAAGAAGATGTTAAACAACCAATTTTTGCCTTCACAATAAAAGATATTAAGGGGCTTGAAATAACTGGCACAAATACTATGTTTAAAAATATCACTACTGGCGACTATAAAATAAGTGATGAAGTAATAGTTGAATTTAAACAAAAACTCAATCTTCAAACTGGAAGATATGCCTTATCCGTAGGTTGTGTGGGCTATGAAAATGAAACGCTTGAGGTTTACCATAGACTATACGACGCTATCTATTTTGAAGTAATATCAAAAGAGCAAATGGTAGGGTTCTTTGATCTTGATAGCAAAATAACAATAAATCGCAACTAACTATGCCGAAACTCATTACAGATTATTATAAAGGAAACGATGTCTATTCTGATGGCGCCATAGAAGATGAAATGCTGGCTTTTGTTGAAGCAAGCAAAGGTAATCAACAAGAGCTAGAAAAAATTGTTCTGCAAGATAACCGCTGGCCTATTCTTTATCATTTTTCATCAGAACGCCATATGCTCCTTAAGCCATTTCATTTTGATAAAAATGCAAATTTATTGGAAATAGGCGCCGGTTGCGGTGCTATGACTGGCTTATTTTTAGAACGTGTGCATAAAGTATCGGCCATTGAGGTTTCGCTGAAACGCAGCAAAATAACTGAAAAACGCTTTCCTAACGCAGGAGATAGCCTTGAAATAATTGTTGGCAACCTTTTTGATATTCCACCAAAAAAATCTTATCAATACGCCACTTTGATAGGAGTGCTGGAATACGCAAATCTCATATATCCTGCTCAAAACGCAATGGTTGCTATGCTAGAAAAAACAAAAGATTGGCTTGTTGAAAATGGCACTCTTATAATTGCCATAGAAAATAGATTTGGATTAAAATACTTTGCTGGTTGCCGTGAAGACCATACTGGAAAATTATTCCAGAGTATAGAAGGCTATCCTAAAAAAAATAGCGTAATAACTCTTTCAAAGCATGAACTAACCGAAATTTTAAAACAAGCCGGTTTCATTATAGAAAGCTGGTACTATCCCCACCCTGACTATAAGCTACCACAAGAAATTTTCAGTGATAGCTATCTACCTTCTAACAACCACATTCTACCTAATGTTAAAAGTTTTGATTTTGAAAGATTGCAGCTTTTTAGTGAAGCAAAAGCATGGCAAAGCATTATCAAAAATAGAGTATTCCCATTTTTTGCAAATTCGTTCCTTGTTTTTGCAAGAGCATTATGATGTTTTTAAAGATGATAGAGAAAACAATATACTACACAAGAAAACATAAAGAGGAAGCATAACTATGGCAAAAAAACTTGTAAATGATTTTACGTGGTCAATTTCAGCTCACAATGATTTTGAAGAATGCCCAAAAAAACGTTTCTTCGGAAAATATGTAATGTGGGGAGGATGGGATAAGAACGCGTCAGAAAGAAGCAGACTCGCTTACAGATTATCAAAGATGGATAACCGCTTTGCTATTCAGGGCAATGCCGTTGAGCGTGCCATAATCTACGCATTGCGCCGATATCAAGAAAAAAGTGATATAGCAGATGTAGAAACCATATATCAAGAAGTTGCCCGCCCTTACTTGAACAACTGCTGGCAGCAATCAAAACAAGGAAAATGGAAAGAAAATCCAAAGCAGTGTTGCTGCTTACACGAACACTATTACCCACACCATCATCACACCCCAGAAAAAGAAATGGTACAACAAATTATTGCCAATGTTAAACTCTGTATCCAAAATTTTCTTAACATAACATTAAAAAAACTCACTGATATAAAACGGGATGACGAACTTGACATTGCAACATCAGAAATGGGCGACCCAGAATCATTTGTATGGGAAGGAATCAAAATATATGCCATTCCAGATTACGTTTTTACAAAAGATGACACACTCTACATCTACGATTGGAAAACAGGTTCAAGAAAAGACCAACACGATAATCAACTTGGATTATACGGCTTATGGGCTGTTGAAAAAAAGAAATATAATCCAGAACAAATTGTCGTCTGCCTGGAATACCTGACACACGGAAAATCCTTTACAAGAAAATTGACGGAAAATGATATTGAAGAGATAAAAGGATTTATACGCAACTCTGTCTCTGATATGTCCCAATATCTGGTTGATAACGATATAAAACAAAATATCCCGCTCCCAGAAGAAGACTGGGAAATGTCTGCTGAAAAAGATACCTGCCGCCTTTGTAATTTCTTTGAAATATGTAAGCCAGATTTTAACTTTTAGATAAGAGGAAAAAATATGAAAAAATTTTTATGTATAGATTTAGGTGGAACTAAAACATCAGTTTCTATAGGAACTGAACAAGGCAAAATATTGGCTTCTTTGAGATTTGCCACCAGCCCCGAGCAAGGAGTAAAAGATTTTCTAAAACGCCTCTGTCAACAAGCCGATACATTGCTAAAAGCAAATGAGCTTTTTTACAAAAACATTTATGCCATAGGACTTGCTACTCCAGGACCAATTGATCAGAAAAAAGGATTAATTCTTTCTGCACCCAATATGCCAGGATGGCGCAAGGTAAGAATTGTTGAGCACATCCAAACATTATTTAGAAAAAAAGTCTTTTTCAATAACGATGCTAATGCTGCAGCTCTGGCAGAATTTATGTTTGGCGCTGGCAAGAAATTTAAAGATATTGTATACCTAACTCATAGCACAGGCATGGGAGGTGGCATAATCATTGATGGCAAGCTCCTGCAAGGTGTCTCTGACATGGCAGGAGAAGTGGGGCACTTTGTGATAGAAAAAGATGGGCCTATATGTCCCTGTGGATTAAAAGGCTGTTTTGAAGTTTACTGTGGTGGAAGAAGCGTAGCGCTTCATCTCCAAAAGCTCATAAAAAAACACAACATCAAAACCAAAATTCTTGATTTTGCTAATAGCAAAATAGAACAAATAGATTTTCAAGCATTCTTGCTGGCAGCAAAGGCTAAAGATCCCTTCGCCATACAAGAGTGGAACAAATATGTGGAGAGGCTTGCGCAGGGGCTTGGCATAATAATTATGACGCTTAATCCTGAACTTATAGTGCTTGGCACAATAGCGAGGGCAGCAGGCGCATTTTTGCTTAACCCCTTACGCAAAAAGGTTTTTTCTTACGCATGGAAAGAGGCTGCAAAAAAATGCCGCATTCAACCAAGTATGCTTGGTAAAAATGTAGGTGATCTTGGAGCACTTGCTTTAGCGCTTGCTGGTACGAAGTAAAACTAAAAAAATATGCGTCTCTATATAAGCTTTATTCCGCAAGATGGATAAAAGCTTAATTTAGTAGATAGTGAAATTGGCTCTTATGACCTACTACTATCCTTTTTGCTTGATTAAATTACCTTTTATGGTAGTAGTCTTTCCTCTTGCAGGAAAGAGTTATTATGCTTATTACAGTCTTAAAAGCCAAATTGCATATGGCAAGGATCACTGAAGCCATCTTTGACTACGAAGGTAGTCTTGGCATTGATGAGGAGCTTATGGAAACAGTAGGCATCTTGCCTTATGAGAAAATTCTAATTTCAAACATGGAGAACACAAACAGGTTTGAAACTTATGCTATTCCTGCGAAAAGGGGCTCTGGCACAATTTCGCTTAATGGACCTGCTGCGAGAATGGGCTCGCCCGGAGATAGATTGGTTGTCTTTGCATTCGCTCACATTACAGAAGAAGAAGCAAAAAAGCATAAGCCACGCATTGCCATACTTGATAAAAACAACCGTATTACAAAACTTCTGTAAAACATCAAAAAACCAGAAAAAAAACTTCAGCAAAGCTTTAAGGGTTTATTTCCATAAAACAGAAATAGAAACTGTTCTATTTCTTGCCTTGTTTTCAGGAGTATCTTCAGGATATGGCGGATTTTCTGAACCAGAGCCCATTACAGTTATGTTAAGATTGCCTCCACCAATAGCCTTTTTAATAAATTGAGCTGCCACATCAGCTCGCATCATACTTAATTCCTTATTATTTTTAAATGGGGATGTTGGTGGCAATGGATCAGAATCAGTATGACCAATAATCTCAAACTTAAGCTCTGATACAAAAGGTTTAACCTCTTCAGCAAAAGCCGCCAACAATCTTATTCCAACTTCGGATAGTTCCGCCCTCTTTTTGAACAGTGGCTCTTCAAAAATCAGCAACTTGCCACTTTCTTTATCTATCACCTTTATTCCAGCAACATCAAATGCTGGTAGTTTCTTTTCCTTCGTTTCCAGTTTTATATCCTTTTCTTCTGACTTTGCTATCATAGAAGAACCTGTCACTAAAGACTGTGATTGCAATATAGTTTCATCTTTTCCGGGCCTAATAGTTTCATTTCTTATAAAATTATCTTTTGGTATTTGTTGCAAAGCTGGTTCAGCAGTGGCAGGCTCTTTATTGTAGGCAAACTGTGTATCCAACGGTGCTTTTGCAGAAAAATAAATTACCACAATAACAGAAAACATCACTATAGCTATGCATCCCATAACAACATTCCATATCAATTGATTATGAGTATTAGAGGTTGCCTGATGAGATGGTTTGTGTTGCCTTTTTAAGGTTTCTATCCTTTGCCCGTCTGGTTTTTCAACCAATCTTTCAGTAAATTCTATAGACTTATCTGGCAAAACTTTATTTACATTTTCTGAATAAACCAAAGCAGCATTATTCTCTTGTTCTACCTTTTGCTGGGATGCAATGACAGCTTGTAGTTTAAGTTCCGTTTCCTTTTCTTCTAATTGTTTTATAAGCATTTTATTCTGATTTTCCAATTCTTTTAACCTGCTATTTATCTTTTCATGTTGCTGAAGTTTAATAGAAAGCTGATTATTCTTCTGCCGTTCCTGCACTAACTCATTTTGTAATGCCATATTAGAGCTTTGTGTCTGTGAAATGGCACTTTCAAGCTCTTTAATTTTAAGTGATAAATCTGTCTCACGTTTAGCGCTCTCTAGTTTAAGAGAAGTATAACTCCGATTTATTTCAGTAAGTTCTTTCTGCACAAGCTCCAACTGCCCCAAAGCCTTATCTTTTGCATTTTGCAGTTCTATAGATGATTTTTTAAATGCTGCCATTTCAGCTTGCGATGCTTCTATCTTCCGCTCAAGTTCCAACATATGCCTTTTTAAAGCATTTTCTTGAGCCTCGTAAGATAGCTTGAGAGTCTTTTCCTGCTCTCTTGCCAGTTCAAGCTCTTTTCTAAAAGTTTCTAGTTCTGCGCTGGATGCATCCAATTTGTTTTGAAGAGCTCCGCTCCGATTGCGTTCTACTTCCAATTCTTCATTGAGTTTTCGTAAGGTTTCTTTTAACTGATTTACTTCAAGATGATGGTCTTTTTCCAGCCTCTGATATTGCCCTTGAAGATTCTGATAATTAGCTCTTAAAGCCTTAAGCTCCTCTTCTAATTTAACAGAGAACAAACGGGCGCTTTCCAGCTGCTGCCTCATTTCTTCAGCTTTGCGCACTGCGTCTGGCGCTTGTTGCGCAGTTTTTAGCGCCATACGTAGTGCTGCATTATCCGCCTCAAGTAGTTTTATTTTAGCAGTAAACTCCATTTCCCTCTTTTTATATTCATCACTATTTTGCTCATTTAGCACCTTATATTTCTCAAGTTCACCCTGTAAAGCTGAATTTTCTTTCTTTAAACCTTCAATCTGCGGAAGGATTTCCATTAGTCTTTTATGGTCATCAGCAAAAGATTGCATCTCACTAATCATTTTATTAAGAGATGTCTTTTCTTTTTCAAATGCTGTGGTTTTATCTTTTAGCTCCTGCTCCTTTAAAGCAATAGCCTTCTCTAATTCCTCACTTTTGCTTTTTAAAGCAACAATTTCATTTTGAAGCTTTACTAGCTCTTGTTTGTTTAATTCAACATGGCTTTGATGAGCTTGGAAAGCATCTTGAAGTTGTTTTGTTAATGCGGCTTTTTCTGCAGAAAGGCTATCTATTTCTTTTTTTAGAAATGTTATTTCTTTTTCTGCTTCCAACTTAAATTGTGCAGCAAGCTCCTGACTATGTGCCAATTCTTTTTCCAATCTAGCAGATTGCACACGCTGTGGTTGGGCAAGATGTGTGGCTGCATCTAACTTCTGCATAGTGGATTGTAATGTTGTTTTTGTGGTAGAGAGCTCTTTTTCAAGAGATTTAATTTTTTCTCTAAAAACATTTTCCTTATGCATAGCGTCATGTCGCTCTTGAGAGAGCTGGGTCTGTAACTTCGTTATCTGCTGTTGAGCTTGCTCATATCTAGTGTATTTCTCTTGCAATTCCCGTTTTTGCTGTTCCAGCTGGGCAGTTGCAGCCTTGATTGTTCTTTCGGCTTCATCTTTGATTTTACGGCGCTCTTGTTGTTCAGCTTGCAATTGACGCATCAAATTATCTATTTTGGCGGTTGCCTGACTCAATTCTTTCTGCAGTGTAGCCTCTCGTGATAAGCGAACATTTTCTTGATTACGAAGAACATTTAACTGCTCTATGAGCTTTTCTTTTTCTCTTCTAACCTGATCAAGCGTGTTGCTTAACTCCCGTATTCTTTGTTCTGATGAAGAAATGTGTTGCTGCTGCGCAATAGATTGCTCCTTTTGCCCTTTTTTGGTCAGCTCAAGCTGCGCATGAGCAGTAGAAAGAGCTTTTTCCAATTGCTTTATGCGTAGCTCAAGATTTTGTATTCTGGTTTGATTCCTATCCTTTTTGTCTGGATCGTTAGAAGATAATTTTGGCACTTGATTTTTTGCTAGCACAAATTCAGGGAACAACAACCCGGTTTCTAACTTTTTCTGCCCGGCTGATTGAGGAAAATCTTCCACTCTCTTCAATGCATTAGAAACTGTAATTTCTTCGCCAGTCATAGGGTTTGTAATTTGAGTATCCATTGCGACCTTTTTTTGCACCAATAGTTCAGGTATTTCAGCAAGGCTAAAAGGTCCATAATCATTATTATCAGGCATAGCAGCCATCCATTCTTGCTTAAAAATATCAACACTTTGAATTTCAAGCCAATTTTCCTTATCTTTTGAAATCTGCGCTGTATCGCCCAATACCTTATTTTGCAACATATCTTGCAATTCTTGCAAAGTAAAAGGTCCTTCCAAGACACCGTTTGATATCTTAGTATACCAATGCTTCTGACTGTAATTATTCGCTGGCTCCATAATCTACATTTCTTTCATAGCAAAAGTAAAATAACATATTTTATTCAACAGGCAAACCATTTGATATTTTTTTATACATCCTTACCATTAAAATCCTGCCCGTTTTAAGTCTTCAATAGTGATTGCTTTTTTTTGAATTCTAGAAGATAGAATTTTTTCAACGTATTTTGCAAGAATATCAACTTCTATATTCACCAGCATTCCAACCGTTTTTTCTCCCAGTGTAGTAGCGGTGTAAGTGTGTGGGATAAGATGCACAGAGAAAGAGTTCCGCTCTACACTTACGGTTGTTAAACTTATTCCGTCAATAGCAATAGAACCCTTTTGCACCACATAGCAGAATAAATCTTCATGAATCTCTATCGTTAGAGCAATATCTTCTCCTACCAGAAGCTTATTGATAATTACGCCAGTGCCATCAATATGCCCTGTCACAATGTGCCCACCCATAAAATCGAGAGGTTTGAGCGCACGCTCCAGATTAAAGGATTGCCCAACTTTCGCTGAACCCAAAGTGGTTTTCTGCAAAGTTTCCTGCAAAAGGTCGCAAAAAAATATTTCATCTTTAATTTCTTTCACAGTAAGGCATACGCCATCGACAGCGATACTTTCGCCTATCGTAAGCGGTGTGTCCCATTTATCGCAGCTAATTCCAAAGCTAATGGTATTTTCTTTTCTTTTACGTATTTCTCTTAACACACCTTTACGTTGAACAATTCCTGTAAACATATTAAGCTGCCATTTCCTATTTCAATTCAGGGATATCAAATGAGAGCATCACATCGTTTCCAAACTTCTTTTCTTCTTTCAAAATCAAGGCTGGTGCACCATCAAGTTGCCATGCAAAATTTCTAAATGCCGAAAATGGACTATCACCTAAAATTTTAGGAGCCACGTATAGTCTCAGGGAATTGGCAAGCTTCTCTTTTACAAAAGATGCGGCAAGCTCTCCACCACCCTCACACAGCGCTTTAAGCACATTCATCTTTGCAAGCTCCGCCAATAGCTCAAAAAGTGCAACTCTATTTTTTTGATTATGAGAATATGATTTCAACACAAGCACCATTGCGCGCCTTCTTTCCCACTCTTTTATTCGCCGAATAGGAGCTCTACTGGTAGTGGCAATTATTGTCTGTGAGGCAAATCTATCATTCAGCAGCTTCAATGTGGCTGGAACTCTTCCATTAGCATCAACTATTACTCTATAAGGCTTACGATTTAAGCGCGGCGAAGGCAAAAGCAAAGGATCATCTGCAATCGCAGTGCCAGCGCCTACAATTATTGCATCGCAAGTGCGTCTTAAATTATGTACATCTATTCTCGCCTGTTTTCCTGTTATCCACTTTGATTGCCCTTTAAAATCAGCTATCTTGCCATCACAAGTTATAGCAAGCTTGATGATTAAAAAAGGCAGTTTATGAATAATCCAGCGAGCAAATGGAGCTATGAGCTCATCTGCCTCCTTTTTCATAACTCCTGTAGTAACTTCAATGCCATGCTTTTTTAAAATAGCAATGCCGCTGTAAGAATGTTTTGGATTTGGATCAGATGTGGCTATCACAACACGCTTTAATCGGCTACGAATGATAAGATCTGTGCAGGGCGGCGTCCTGCCAAAGGTGCAACAGGGCTCAAGAGAAACATAAAGAGTTCCTCCCATTGCACGTTTGCCCGCTTCTGTTATAGCCACAACTTCAGCATGAGGCAGCCCTGCCCTGATATGAGCCCCCTGCCCTGCCAATCTCCCATATTTATCCACAACAACCGCACCAACAGGAGGATTAGGTCTGGTTAAACCTTCTACGCTTCTGGCAAGATCAATTGCCATCTGCATAAAGGCGCTATCCAACTTTGCTTCCATTTCACAGCCTTAAACTACTTATTTCTCTTTTAACTTTACTTTCGTTTCATTCTTAATAAGAGGTGTTCTTGCAGGACGATTCAATTCCTGCCGTGCCCGGTCAAGTATTCCATTAACAAAACGTCCTGATTCCAAAGAACTAAAGTTTTTGGCAAGCTCCACTGCTTCATTTATGCTGACAACAGGCGGAATATCTGTCCTAAAATGCATTTCATACATGGCAAGTCGCAGCACATTTCTATCCACAGCATTCATCCGTTTCATTTCCCAGTTTTCTGTATATTTTTTTATCAAGTCATCCAGAGTGGCAATGTTTGCTATTACGCCCTTGATTAGTTCTTCTGTAAAAGTTTTACTGGCTTTGTCCGGCTTTTTATCTTTCCAAAATTCACACAAAGCCCAATCAATATCATCCTTATTGAAATCAAGCTGGAAAAGGAATTGTAATGCCCACTCTCTACATACGTGCCTTGAAGCCATATACTTCTCCGTGGCGCTAGGTGGCTAATTTTTTTGTGAGAACAGCCATCTCTATCGCTGCAAGAGCTGCGCTCCATCCCTTGTTGCCAGCTTTTGAACCAGCACGTTCTATAGCCTGCTCAAGGTTATCGGCAGTTATCACTCCATCAATTACTGGGATATTTTCAGCAAGGGCAATTTGTACAAAACTACGCGCTATCTGACTGCTGATCAAAGAGGCATGTGGTGTGGCACCTTGTATCACAACACCAAGAGCTATAAGCGCATCAAACTTCTTTGAACGCGCCATACTTTGCAAAACTAGCGGAAAATAAAAA
>CAZBHO010000047.1:0-20725 GCA_964491945.1 uncultured Verrucomicrobiota bacterium
ACGGTTTATCATTTTCCACTAACTGATTTTAAATGCAAGAAAGTATTTTGTGGAACTTGGAAAAGATCATGCAATTGATGGTACAATAGAACTTGTTAGAATGAGGGGATTAAAAGTTGTTCAGATAAAAACAATTGAACAATAAAGAGAATTAAGTCTACTAAGTTAATTCTCTCCCCTCACTCCTCACCAAAAGGAGGCCAATCCTATTTATCAATAAAGCCACTACTAACCTCATTAACTTCAACTTCTTTAGAAAAAATTCCTATAAACACTATAAACCCCCTGTCAAAATTATTACAAGAACACTGCTTAAAAAAGGAGATTGCTTTCATTCCCCCTATCATCATCGACCCCCCTCTTCCAAAATTATTGCCAAACAACATCAAATAACTAATAATAATCTGTACCATCAAGTGCGTAAACTTTTCGACTTTAAAAGAGATAAAAACTTGATTTTATAATTTATCTGCCCTACAATTTTGCATCTAAAAAGTTGCTGGAGGTTATATGAATAAAAAATCCATTTTTCTTCTTATTATTGTGATAGCCACTGCTGTGGTGCTTTTGTTTAATATGAAAGGAATGGGCAATACCATAAGCGT
Source organism: uncultured Verrucomicrobiota bacterium (assembly GCA_964491945.1). Classification (GTDB taxonomy): domain Bacteria; phylum Verrucomicrobiota; class Kiritimatiellia; order JAAZAB01; family JAAZAB01; genus CAZBHO01. The sequence continues at coordinate 606 of CAZBHO010000047.1, forward strand.
GGATCTTGTTGTATGGAAAATAACAGGTGTTTATAAATCAATAGCTTTTTTGGGTTTTACGATGATAGGGGTTATCATAGGAATTTTGCTAAAATAGTGAGCATACTCTTTTTGTCCATTTTCAGATTTCACATAAAAAATAAAGGATGAAAGTCTTAATAAAAAGTTTTGATCTGGCAGGTTTATCTATTGGAAGGGTGCTTCGTTCAATATTATTTATGTATGTTTTTTGGTTCCTGTTTAAATGGAGGGAATTGCCTTCTTTAAAAGATGCATTTTCCCTTTTTATAAGACATATTGCTTCTAGCTGGTACTCCATGTTTTTTATTAGGACAAAATTGGTTTTTTATCAAATTTTAATTTATAGAAAAATATAAATGAAGCGTTTGCTATTTTTGCCGCTACGTTTTTTAAAGATATGTTGGTATCATGGAATAGGAGTGGCGCTTTCTCTTACTTACGAGCTTGTTATTAAAAGACGCTTTGCTATCAATGTGAAATTTCCCTACGATGAAGAGTCAAATTCTCAATCGTGGCTGCATCTTTTAAAATACAATCCTCTAATTTCGGTAGTGATGCCAGTTTTTAATTCTGAATGGTTGGATGAAGCAATAAGTAGCGTATTAAGGCAATCTTACAAAAATTTTGAGCTAATCATTGCCGATGATTGTTCCACGAATAAAAACACATTAGCAGAGCTTGAGAAATATAAAAGTCATAGCAAAGTTCGTATAATAAGGCTCAATCAGAATTCGGGAATAAGCAAAGCAACAAATGAAGCGATTGCTCTTGCAAAAGGTGAATATATTGCTTTTATGGATCATGATGACTTATTGCATCCTGATGCTCTGGCTCTTATGGTAAGAACTATCAACGATAATCCGCAAGCTGACATATATTTTTCAGACGAAGTAAGGTTAGATCAAGATGGAAATATAGTGGGCTTTACGAGAAAGTGTGAGCCGACAATAGAAAATTTGCTTTCTTATAATGCAATTACGCATTTATGTGTAATTTCAAAGAAAAGTTTAGAAAAACTCGGAGAGCTAAATGAAAAATACGATGGAGCGCAAGATCACGAACTTATGCTAAGGGCTTTTGAAAAGCGAATGACTTTCTGTCATCTGCCATACCTCTTATATGGCTGGAGATTACATAAAAGTTCAACTTCTGCTAACATTCGTTCCAATTTTGAAAGGGAGTTATTGCCGAAGGCATACATCAATGGGAAAAAGGCGATTATCGACTTTTTGATGCGGAATAACATAAAAGCAACAGTAACTGACGATGGTTTTCCATGGTATAGAGTAAAGTATGATTTACCATCACCGTTACCGCAGGTGGCAATAATTGTTCCGTTTCGCGATAAAGTTGAATATTTAGAGCGGCTCTTAACCAGTTTGAAAAAGACCACTTATCCTCACTACAAAATATATCTTGTGAATAATTCGTCGGAGCGAGAAGAGACCTTCAAATTTTTAGAGAATTTACCCCCCCCCAGGTACGAAATAGTTAATTTTGCAGAACCATTTAACTATTCTCGACTTCATAACTGTGTGGTTCGACAATTAAATAATGAGTTTTTGGTGTTTATGAACAACGATATGGAGCTTATTACTCCAGACTGGATTGAAAGCCTGCTGGAGCATTGTGCAAGAGAAAAGATAGGTGCTGTAGGGTGCAAACTTATAGGAAAAAACAATAAACTTCAGCATGGTGGAATTTCAGTGAAGCCTGATATTTTGAAATGCGCCTTCAACATAATAGAAAGCAATGAACACTATACAAAGGTGCAACGTGAAGTTGCTGCCGTGAGTGCAGCTTGCATGATGATAAGGCGTTCTGTGTTTTTTGAGGTAGGTGGCTTTGATGAGATTAATTTTCCTATAGGTTTTTCCGATGTGGATTTATGTTTAAGGATACGCAAAGCAGGCTATAAGATAATATATACGCCATTTGCTGCTTTTTATCACAAGGAGTGTGGCAGCAGGAGAAAACAAGAAGAAGCTTATGAGATGTATACTTTGTTTAAAAAATATTATGATAAAAAGTCTCTTTTGGTGGATAAGTTTTATAGCACTATAAATAAAAATAGCGATAACAACTTATGAATAAAATGCCATTAATTAGTGTAATTATTCCTGCTTACAATCATGAACGGTTCATAGCAGAAGCAATAGAAAGCGTACTATCACAAACATTTCAGGATTTTGAGCTAATCATCATAGATGATGGTTCAAAAGATCAGACTGGTGAAATTGCAAAAAAGTATGCAAAGCCGCCAAAAGTCTCATACACTTATCAAGAAAATAGAGATGCTTTTAACACAATTAACAGAGGCTTGAACGAGGCAAAAGGCAGTTTCCTCACAATTTTGAATTCCGATGATGTTTTTGAAAAGGAGCGGCTTGAAACTCTTCTGGATGCACAAAAGAGAACTAATGCCCAAGCACTATTTACCGATGTTACGTTGATAAATGAAAGAAGCGAAATTATAGAAGATCCTTCCCATTTCTGGATTCAATGGCATATGAGGAACCGTTCTTTTTATTTTGAGTGTGGAGATTTATATACAGCGTTTTTGAGGAGCAATCTAATGGTAAGTACTTCAAATTTATTTATGACAAAAGAGGCATTTCTAAAAGTCGGAGAATTTGCTCCTATACGATATTTGCATGATTATGACTACATATTCAGGTTAATGCTGGCTTATCCAGATAAAGTGCTGTATCTTCACGATAAGAAACTTCTGCGCTATCGCATTCATAGCAGTAATACCATCAAAGAAGGTGCTATCATAGCAAGAAGGCAGGATCAGGAGATAATAAAAAAATATATGCTTGCTGGAATTGTGCCAGAAGCCAGAAAGCGATGCAACGTTGGAACCGAAAGACTGCTTGAACTTGAAAGAGAAATTAACAGCATCTCATTTCAAAAGACAAAAATAGGCACAATGCTTGCATTTATTGATAAAATAAGAGCCTCTCTAAAGAAAAAAAATTAGCTAGAGCTCTTTATCTTCAGCAGAACTGGTCCAATTCTCAACATAAAAGCCAGCATCTTCAATCATCTTTATATCAGCATTCTTACCCTGCCCTTGTGTGGTCAAATAGCCATTGGTGAATATGGAGTTAGCTATATAAAGAGAGAGAACCTGCATTGAACCAAGACAGGCTTCCCTGCCGCCAGCAACTCTGATTTCTTTTGTTGGATGCACAAAGCGGAACATCGCCAGCGCTTTAAGGCATTCCTGAGGAGAAAGTTTTTTCAAGTGTTCCAGAGCTGTCCCTTTGCGTGGGTCAAGAAAATTAAGCGGAATTGAATCTGAATCAACTTCTTTAAGAGCAAGAGCAAGGTCAACTCTATCCTCAAGTGTTTCTCCCATACCTATTAAGCCTCCGCAGCACAAGGAAAGTCCTGCTTTCTTAATGTTTTTTGTCGTATTAATTCTATCGCTATAGGAATGGGTGGTGCAGATATTTTTAAAAAAACGCTCTGATGTCTCAAGATTGTGATTTACCCTATCAACGCCACTCTTCTTTAACAAAACGGCTTCTTCAAAAGATATGATGCCCGGCGAGACGCATAGTTCAAGATGCAAGGAGCGTCGCTTTATCTCATTGGCTATATTACAAATTCTTTGAAGAACCTGTTCGGAAGGAGATTTTCCACTAATTACTATGCAATATCTGAATGCGCCTTCATCTGCAGCGTGCACTGCACCATTAATCACCTCTTCTTCTTCCTGCAAGGGATATTTTTGGATTTCGGTTTTAGCAATAGCAGATTGACTACAAAAAGCACAGTCTTCTGAACATGCACCACTTTTTGCATTCCTGATTACGTGAAGCCGTATCGCTTTGCCAAAAAACTTTTTTCGTAAAATAAAAGCAGATTGCACCAGCTCAAGCAGATCATCATCAGGAAGTTGCAATATGCGTAGTGCATCTTCTTTTTCTATACCATTATGTTTTAGAGCTTTTTCAATAAGTTCCTGTAGAAATTGATTTTTCATAAACGAAATAACCTCTTTAAACTACACAAACCATATGTGCTGTATAAGTATTTTTACCCCTATGGCAAGCAATATAAGCCCACCAAGAATCTCTATTTTTTGCTCAAAAAATGTTCCAAATTTATTGCCAATAATGCAGCCAAAGATGGAAACAATAAAAGTTATAATTCCTATAAGGATTGCCGGAAAAACTATTGCAACCTTTAAAACAGAAAGCGAAAAGCCAACCGCAAGCGCATCAATGCTTGTTGCTATTGCAAGTATGAGTAGCAATTGAAACGTAAGAATTACATCTTTTTCCTCCTCTGCCCTTTTTAGAGAAAGTGATTCGTATATCATTTTAGCACCAATGAATGTCAAAAGGCAAAAAGCAATCCAATGATCGTATGAATCTATAAAAGCCCTAAACCCCACTCCGCTTAACCAACCAACAATAGGCATAAGAAATTGGAAGAAGCCAAAAGCAATGGAAATTGCAATAGCATGTCCTGAATGAAATTTCTTTATAGTGCATCCCATCGCCATAGCCACAGCAAAAGCATCCATAGAAAGTCCTAACCCAATGAAGAGTATTTCTAATAAACTCAATTTCCCTTACCTGCTCTTTCTATTATCACATTTTTTACCTTCTCAGTGTCAGCAGCAAGCACCAGCTTTTTCTGGATTCTGGAACGCAATGTTTCAATGGTAGGATGACTTACCTGCACATTATCACCAATTGCAGCTTTTATGGCATCAGGGAATTTTGCTGGATGTGCCGTTGCAAGAGCGATTATAGGATATTTTGAATGTTTATGTTGCTCGGCAGCCTTTACACCAACGGCAGTGTGGGGATCAAGTATATAACCATATTTATGATAAAAATCTGCAATCATATTCAAACATTCCGCCTCTGTACATTTTTCAGAAACTATGCAATCATCCACATATGAATCAGCTGATAATTCTATCTGAATCACGCCATCCTTCGCAAACTGTTCCATAAGATGAGCCACTTTGTTCCCATCCTTATTCATTCTCAAAAACAGATATCTTTCAAAATTGCTTGCTATCTGAATATCCATTGATGGACTAATTGTTTGCCGCACTTCGCCTCGCCGATAAATGCCTGTTTTAAAAAACCTGTCAAGTATATCGTTCTCATTGGTTGCCAGCACCAATTTTTCCACAGGCAATCCCATCAATTTTGCTATGTAGCCTGCAAATATATCCCCAAAGTTGCCTGTCGGGACACTAAAGAGACATCTTTCAGCGCCAGAAATAGCCATAGCTTTAAAAGCAGCATAGAAATAATACACGGTTTGTGCAAGAAGTCTGGCAAAATTTATGGAATTAACTGCGCCGAGCCTGTAGCTATCTCTAAACTCTATATCGGCAAAAAGATTTTTCACAATGCTCTGGCAATCATCAAAACTTCCTTCTATTGCAAGTGGATTTATATTACCTTCCACAGCCGTTGTCATTTGCCGCTCTTGATCTGGACTAATTCTACCATACGGATATAGCACAAAAAGATTTATACCTTTAAGTCCACGAATAGCCTCCACAGCGGCGCCACCAGTATCGCCACTTGTGGCAACCACTATGTTCATAGTAGTTTTCCTTTTCTCAAGGAAATACTCAAAAAGTCTTGCAAGGAACTGTAATGCCACATCTTTAAATGCAAGTGTTGGTCCATGAAACAGCTCCAAAATGAATAAGCCACCAACTTTTTTTAACGGACATATTTCTGGATGACTAAAACGGCTTAAGCTTTCTGTAATGATTTTCTGCACTACATCATACGGTATATCAACAAAATGCTTCATTACTTCAAAGGCAAGTTGTTGGTAAGATAGTTTCCTCCATTCAGGTAAAAACTTACTCACATTTGGAAACTCATCTGGTAAAAAAAGTCCGCCATCTCTTGCCATACCTTCCATTACTGCCGTCTCAAAACCTACAGGTTCTATTGCTCCACGAGTACTGATATATTTCATTTTTTTTATCTTCTAAAATTTTTATCAGGTGGTATAGGCCTGCCATTGATGAATTTTAATGTTTCGCTTTTTTTGATAAGCCTTCTTAATTCGTTATTATAGCCTTTCAAAAATTCTTCTATATCAAAATCTATCATCAGTTCTTCTATTTGTGTTTGCAACAAGGGAGTTAATTCTTCTACACCAGTTTTTCTAATATTCAAGCTTTTTAATGGCATTCCAGCCAGCACATCTATTTTTTTTACTTTAGTAAAGCTTACATCAAGTCTTTCTAATGGCATACCTTTTAATGATTCCAGCGTGGTGATTGCCGTTCCTCTTAAAATCAGCCTACGCAACGGCATATTTTGCAACGGAGAAATGTCAGAAACAGGACTAAACGAGATATCCAACACTTCAAGTGGCATCCCCTGTAATGCCGATAGATCTTTAATAGATGAATGCCTTATGACAAGCCTTCTTAAATTAATTCCTTTTAGTGCCGAAATATCATTAAGAGGCATTGTTTCTGCATACTCATAGTTATGTCTATCGGCATCACCCATAGGAAACGGTGTTATAATGAGCTCTCTTATAGAGCTAACTCCAGCAATCGGTGATATGTCTCTAAGATCTTTGTATGTTATTTCCATTGTTCTAATCTGACTTTCATCATCAAGAGATATCTTTATGTGTTGCATACTTATTGATGGGTTAAGTTCTAAAAGCTTCTTTAAGAACTCTTCTGTTGATGAAAAGCTTATTTTGTTTTCCAGTTGAACAGGTCCTTTTTGTAAAGATTTTTCTGACTTTGTTTCAATTGGTGCATTGGTACTGGCGTATAAAGTCTGAATGCTTTCAATAAGAGGCAAGAAAAGTTTCGTTATAGAACACTGCTCATAGCGCTGAGCCCAGCTTTCAATGACTTTTTTAAGAGAGGCAAGATTTTGAGGAGTTAATTTTGCAGCATTTAATGTTTTTACAATTTCATAGACATTTGTGCTTAAATTTGTGGAAGAAAGACGATACGCAGATAAAATTTGGGCAAGCTCCTGATAAGCTTTATTTTCTATCGCTTTTGCTTTGTATTCAATAATGCTCCGTTTAATTGGCAAACTCATCCATTCAGGTAGCACAGAAACTTCATAAAGAGCTTTATCATACTCATTGTGCTGCATTAAAAGAAATGTTTTATTGAAAGTCAGTTCTAACTTATTTGTAAATGGTAATCTGGCTATCTTTTCATCAAGAGAAAGGTCTGATACTTTAAAAGGAGTGGACCGGCTAATACGCCCTGCATTGATTATATTCACTTTTTCAGCTATTATTTTATTCCCATCCACATCGCGAATAAACATTAACTCCTCTCCTTTTAAAAATTTTACTTTTATATCCTTGCCTTTATTCTCCAAAAACGTTTTTGCAAGACTTTCCTCAAAAGAGCTCCACAAGCTAATAAGCGATAAGAACGATTGAAGCCTTTCCTTAACAAAATTTATATCATTCTCTTTGATAGAAGCTGAAACTTTTTCAATTGCCTCACCGGTATTGCCGCTCAACACAAGGAAAGAAGCTTCTTTTAAGATAGCATCCATATTTTTCTGGCTTTGATCAATATGTTCAAGCCACTGGCGTTTTTTTTCAGAAAGTTCGGCAATCTGCTCCATACGCTGTGGCTCTATCTCTTTAGCAAAGGGGCCATTATAACTTTTTAAGAATGCTATGGCTTTATCATACTCATGTTGTTTTTCTAAAAGCGCCACATTTGAACTGACGCTTGAAAGCACGTAACGGATGGCTCTATCTTTCTCTTCTTTAATTCTATCTAATTCGGCAAGTGCAAGCAAAGAATACTTTGTGCCACGTGTTTCATCTGAAACCTTCTGAAAGCGTAAGATGGCGCCATCAAAATCATTTGTATGCGCTTTATACCACTCAATGGCAGTTTCAAACATAACTTTTGCACTCGCCTCTTTATCTTCTATCTGCTTGTCTTTACTTGGTGGACTTGCAATTAAAGGAGGTGGCTGGCTGGTTTGCATTGTGCTAACTGCTGAAGTTGCGGCAAACTGTTGAATTGTATTGCTAAGTATAGCAGTAGGCTGAGACTTTGAAGACACAACTTGAGCAACCGCTTTCTTTTTTGAAAACGCTTTTGAAACAAGGATTATACCAAGCACAAAAGCAATAAGAAGCACAATAAGCATCAATAACTCTTTTGGCAATTTAGATAAAACTTGCTTCACATCACTATCAGCTGTGGCAATAGAAGAGCGTGTCCTTGTTGGTTTGATGAGAACAGTGGAAGAGCGCTTTGGCGCAACTTCTTTTTGTAAGATTGCTTTTTCACGATTTGCTAAAAAATCCTGCCGTGCTTTATTACGCAGCACCGTACTTACACCTTCAGGTGGCATTTTACCGAAAGGAGGTTTTTCAGAACGTGCTCTTGTAATATCTCTTAATAGTTCCTCCCAGTTACGATAGCGATAATTTTTATCCTTCGCCATCATCTTCTCTATCAGACAAGCACTGGCAATTGAGAGCGCCGGGTTCACATCAAGAGGATCTGGAATATAAGAAGTAACCTGAAGTTCCATTACATCAGCATTTTTCTTATCTTCAAAAGGCATTATCCCTGTTGCAGCATGATAAATGGTGGCTCCCAGCGAATAGATATCAGATCTACAATCAATATCTGGCTCGCCTCTTGCCTGTTCAGGAGAGATATAATTCGGTGTGCCATAAACCATATCATCATCTTGCTTTTTGCGCGAAGCAATCAAGCTCCTTGCCAGCCCCAGATCTGCAACTTTCACTGTGCCATCGCCATCTATCATTATATTATCTGGCTTAATATCACAATGCACAACGCGCGCACGTTCCCACGCATAGTTCATTGCCACAGCCACACATTGTGCGCATACCAAAGCATTTTCTTCAGTAAGCCTACCTTTACGTCTAATCCAATTCCCCATACTATATCCAGATACAAACTCCATGACGAAATAGTAAAGACCATCCGGAGTGTAAGTGAAATCATATATTTGCACTATGTTAGAATGTTTAAGTTGGGCTGTTATTCGTGCCTCTTCCATAAAACGCTCAACATCAGATTCCTCTTTAATCATATTTTGTGGCAGCACTTTTAATACAACAACCCTATCAAGAGAAAGCTGCCTGGCTTTGTACACCCTGCTCATCCCTGCATTTGGCAGCATTTCTAAAATCTGAAAGCCCGGGATATCTGGATATAAACTATCCACTTTTTGATAGACTTTCTCCTTTTAAACAGTTATTCAATAGTGTATGGATTATCTTAATTAGGTCAATTTTATTTAACTTTATTCTTGCATTTAAAAAGGCGTTGAATTATTATGTTCTATACAAAAAAGGTGTTTTCGCTTAAAGGGCAGGCAACTATTGAATATGTTATAATTACTGCCATAGTTATTTCTATGTTTGCGATACTTATGCTCTTTAGAGAAACCTTTTTACAGTATGCTTATAGAATAATTGATATGGTTTCTTCTGACTATCCATAAGAAGCAGGAGAGGAAGAAATGATAAATAAAAATACAAAAAAAACCAAAAGCGGACAAAGCATGACCGAATACATCATCATAGTTGCCATAATAGCTCTGGCAGCAGTTGCTATTTTTGGCCTATTCGGTGATCGTATTCGTGAAATGGTAGGCGGCGCAGTCACAACGCTCGGCGGTAGCCAGAGCGATGTTGATACTGCCAACCAGACTAAGTCTGAAGATTTTCTCAAAACGCTCGGCAAATCTGGCTCAACACCTTAAAAATTTTAGCCTTAATTATTTTTTATAAAATGGCTGGGCAAATTGAGGAGGGAGTGGTTTTATTCCTTTTAGAACAGGATGTTCAAAAAGAAGAATGCGTTTTCTCTCGCTCTTCCAACGCTCGATCTCCTGATTATAAAGTTCTAAAGAATTTTTCAGCTCATTATGTATTCCAATTATAATGGAATTGATTGGTAAGAAATAAAGAAACAGTCCACGCCTAATTATGTAACTAAACAACTCAACATATGGTTCCAATACCAGCATGTTTGCAAACTGGAAACGTTTTGCAAAAGCACAGATATGTGCCCAATTGCATCCGATCCAAAAGACCACCGCATCATTGTCCGGGTTATAGCGATTGCATTTTACAAAATCTTCCACAACTTCATTGCCCCATTGTGGCACCTTTGAAGAAGAAAGTGCCATCCACTTATCAGCGCCATCTCTCATCAAAACAAAGGGCAGGTATTGCTGCTGCCATCGTACGGAAAATTCTTCCTGATTGTAATCAAGCTTATGGTTCTTAACAAGCCAGTTGGCAAATTCTGGATTCTTTCTGCCAATAAGGTTACAAGCATAATTTGAAAATGCCTCAAAAACTTTCGGATTTAGTGTCCTTTTTTCTTCCACATTCTTTTCAAGAATCTGCTCTATATCCTTCTTAACCTCTAGAAGCGCATCTCTTAATAATGAATAAAAAAATTTTATGGCAATTAGCTGATCCCTAAAATCATTTCTGAAAGCATTTGAGTTTATTGTGTAATCTATAAAAGATAAGCTTTGAAAAATTGGCATAATAAACAGCCTCTCTTCCATACCTTCCCTTGAAGCTGCCTCTTGATGCATAGCCTGATATAGCCAGCCTATCTTTTGATCATCCAAAACCGCATACTGTTCCAAATCCTGAATTATTTTCACTACCTCACCGTTTTTTTCTGCCACTTTATTAAAAATCTCTTTCTGTCTCTTAAGCAGCGATTCTACTCTATTGATATCAATCTCTTTTTCAGAAAATTCAATCTGTGTAAGGGGGGCTGGATCCTTCTCTATTAACTTTGAGATGTTTTTAAAATCATCACGTGTAATTCCTCTAATAATGGCTCCCCTCTTGCTACAATTGATAACATTGACCTGCGGCGAAAGCACTGCAAGATCAGCAAAATATAATTCCATACTTTTTCTTAAAGCTATCAAGCTATCTGTGGCATATACCTTTTTGCCATTATATCCTTCAACAAGGGTTAACGATTCATAACTGGTAGCAGGCACATCATCCAGATGAAGCCTGCCCTCATCATCCACTGCCATATCCTGCCCTAGCAGGATAATGTTCTTTATACCAAGCCTAACTGCAAAATCAATCGCCACAATACTTACAGTTTTATCTATATGCACTTGAGGTAAAGGTATTCCGTAGAGATTGAACCAATCATTTATCGCTGCATATCCAGTAGAAACCCAGAGGTGCTTTTTAAAAAGAGGTGGCACCTCATACGCCACATCGGGAGTAGCCACCAACAAAGTTTTTTCTGATATTGCCCCTTTAAAATTTTCCCAGTTCCGCTCAACATAAGAATCAATTTCAACCACAATATCAGGAGCAATTCCTGCCGCATGCAAAATAGGAAAGGCATGTCCAACACTTATTAGTAGTAAGTTCTTTTTATATTGTTTCAATAACTCAAGATCATCTGCCAATGATGGCCCTGCCCCACACACCACAGCAATTGGTGGCTTTTGAAATTGCGGAAGTTTATCCACAAATTTGCCTGCTTTTAAAATAAATCCTAGATTAGCAATAGCAGAACGCAGCCACACAAGCCCCCTCATAGCAATCTGGCTCTGCATATCAATGGCTGCTTCTATTGCCATGTTGATAGCTCTAATTAGGTCCGAAAATTGGTCTTCTATTTCCGCTTCCACCATCATCTGACGTGGCACATTTGGAAATAGTGCAATCAACATACCAACTTTATCTGGAAGATATGGCTCCTCTAATAAAGGAATGGCAACAATGGATAATTTATCCGCTTTCTCTAAAAAATTTTTTTCTTGTTCTGATGAAGCTGCCACATAAATATAAAGTATAAAAAGAGGCAAAGGAGAGCGCTCCCTTATCCATTCAATTTTCCTTAAATTAGCCTCCCCCACAATAATCAAAACGCCGGACGGACGATTTACACCTTCGTTCCCCTTTATCACACCCATCACTCTAAAGAAAAATGTTTGAAGATTAGTTTTATAATCGTTATGCATATCGCCCGTAGCCCAAAGTTGCTATTGTGCTATTGCTTTTTCTACCAATAAACTAAGTTTTAAATCAGGATATTTTAAATTCCAGAAAATTTTAATAATTTTCCACCAAGGATAAGTGAAACATCTCTTGTAATTTCAGCAGATTTCACCTGCCAACCAGCGTTTGATATATCAAGATATTTTAAATAAAGCACATCAGCTATGATTTCCCTTGAGTGATTCCACTTATAAATCAGCTGATCCAAAACACGGCAATCGGAATGTTGCGGAATAAAAGTTAATCCTAAAAGCTCCATGCGCATAGAGGTTATTTCTTTAATTAGCGAAGGGTTATTCAAAAACCACCAGCACCCGAATGGCAATAAATTCTTAAACTTTCTGGCAGCCACACACAACTCGTGCATATTCTCTCTTGAAAGCATTGTGATCATAAAATTAATGTCCGGAAAATCCAGACAGAGTTGCTCTACCGTTTCTATACTGCTTTTACCAACCGAATCACCAGCAAGGATAAGATTTGGATTAACAAGTTTCTTAACCCCTATCATTAAAGCCACTGGAATATTGAACTCCTTCGCCACAGGAAACGCCGCTTTGATAAGCAGGTTCGTTGTTGCTGATTCTTCCGCTGGATACCTGAAAGTTGGTGGCAAGCTTATTGCCATATATTTTGCATCCATTATCTTAACCCAATCGGCAAAATAACGCTTCATTTCAGAAATAGTTTTGCCAGAAAGCGAATCATCCACTTTATATCCATAGCCTCTCAATAGTTCAGCTCCTCTAGGCCAATCAATTATAGCGCTATCCAGTCGGAGTGCAGCCAGAAAACGCCCATCTCTTTCAAACCCTTTTTTCCAAACAGCATTTTCCAACGGGTGGAGTGGATCATTTGTCATGTAAACTTGCGATATATTAGCCTTTTTAAAAACCAGATCCGTATATTTTTTTACATCCATTTTCTTATAGAAGGTGCGATATTTACTTAAATTTCTGGCTTTGATATCCAGCCCTAATTCATTAAGCACAGTTACAACACCACGACATGCCTCTGATACTGGCGAGCGCTTGATGAAAAGCTCTTCCCAGATTAAGTCTGCCTGACAAGTTTTTGATAAATTCCAGAAATCTTTGTAATTCATTTCTGGCCTTGCCCTGAAGAGCTCGGCTATCAAGTAATGATAAGTTAATAGTTCATCTATGCCCCATAGCAATAGTTCACCCATAGCAGGATCAAACAGATGCGTATGAATATCCACTATTGGCAACGCATTTATGCTTTTTGTTATGCTATTTTTTAGGATTTTTAAGTTTTTCATCTTTATCTCCTTATCTCTTTATATAATCAGGTTGGTAAGGCAGAACCACTCCAATGCAACTTTTCTTGCAAAACTTCAAAATAATTGTAATCCATCATCTGCACCAAGTATGTGACCGCTGCTGATTTTTGAATTTGCACCTTATCTTCTTTCTTCAAAGTAAGCGCTATCTGCCCATCAACGGCAAGAATAACTTCACCTGTACTCTTAATGATAGAAATAGTTAACTTCTTGCTATCCGGCAAGACAAGTGGTCTAACACTCAATGTGTGAGGACATATCACAGAAATTACGAAAGCATTGGTTTTAGGATGCAATATAGGACCACCAGCCGAAAGAGAATGCCCTGTGCTGCCTGTTGGCGTGGAGATAATCAAACCATCACACGCATACGACGTAACATGATGAGCTTCCACTTCAAGAGCCAGATGAACTATGCGCGGCGTTGCTCCATGCTCAACCACAGCATCATTCAATGCAGTAAAACTTGAGATAACCTTATTAGCTCTTACCACTTTAACATCCAGCATAGTCCTTTCGCTTATTCTGAATTTGTTATTCAAAACGGCTGGAATCACCTTCTCTATGGCTTTTTCCGAAACTGCCGTAAGAAAGCCAAGCCCACCAAGGTTAACCCCCAGCAATGGAATAGGCATGCCTTTCAAAGCTCGTGCAGCGCTGATAATTGTGCCATCCCCACCAAAAGCCATAAGCAAATCGGTTCTTTTGAACAAAATTCTTTCTGACACCTTTTTTATTCTCTTTGGCATCAAAGGATATGGATGCGCTGTGATAAGCTCAACATTATATTCCCTCGCAAGCTGGATCGTTTTCTGAATAGCCTCTGCAGCAGAAACTTTTACTGGATTTACATACAATGCTATAGTTTTTATCCTTCTCATTTGTTTTTGCTCCAGTATGCTAAAAATTCTATATTCCCTTTCGGGCCAGCCAGCGGCGAAGGGCAAGCCCCAAGCCAATTAAGAGAGAGTTCTTCTTCGCCAAATTTTCTAATCTTCTCTATCACTCTCATCCGAACCTCATCGGAACGCACAACACCGCCCCTACCTATTTCTTTGCGTTCGGCTTCAAATTGCGGCTTAATTAAAGTGATCATACCACCATTCTCCGATAAGATATTTGTAATAGCTGGAAGCACTTTTGTCAATGATATGAATGAAACATCCACCGTGGCAAATTCAGGGCTAACATCAAAAAGTTCTCCCTTAAGATAACGCGCATTGGTGTTCTCAAAAGAGATTACTCTCTTATCGTTTCTTAATTTCCAGTGGAGCTGGGCAGTTCCAACATCAATTGCGTAAACCAACTTTGCACCATTTTGTAAAAGACAATCCGTAAAACCACCAGTAGAAGCACCTATATCCATGCAAATAAGTCCTTCCACTTTTATCTTGAAATATTCCAGGGCAAAAGCAAGCTTTTCGCCGCCCCTACTGACAAATCGCTCCATGGCAGATACATCAACTTCAATACCTTCCGACACATATGCACCCGGCTTTGTTAACACCGCCGACCCACTTTTAACTTTGCCAGCTAAAATTAATCTTTGCGCTTTACTACGACTCTCAGCCAGCCCCTTTAAGACCAGCAATTCATCAAGGCGGATTGCCTTTTTCTTTGTGGCGCAATGTTTTTTTTCGTTAGAGCCCATCGTTTTTTTGCGCTATTCATATATGAAGAAAGCAGCTATGCAATAAAACAAACCTGCTAGTAGAGTAATTGTTCCGCATTTAAGTATAGAAGATTTATTTTTAATGCAAGGTGCCAGAGCTTTACGCATAAGGTATGGGCTCCATATCAAAACCATCCCGCAAATTGCCATAAGATATGCAAAGAAAGTAACAAACAAACGAGTTGGCGAATTTTCTATGAAGGCAGCATCAAGCATTGGCGCCGGCAATATGCATAAAATTCCACCTATAGCTCTTGCACACAATAGCTCATCAACATATTTAATCGTAAGCCATATTACAATAGGTGTTACAAGATATAGCAACCAGATGTTCTTATCCACTATTTCAAAATGCTCCCTATAAGTTAAAATGGCAGCCCATATCAAAGCCACTGCAGTAAACAATCTGCCAAGCCAAACGTTACGCGGCAGTCCGCTTAAAAAACTAATACTATTGGCAGGCTTAATAATTGCAAAAAGCCCTGCAATTGTTAATGCAAGCCCCAATATCAGCGATGTAATAGCAAGAGGTGTCATTTAATCAACTTCCCTATCAACTATTTTGCCATACAAAGTTAAAGCCTCTGCTCTTTCTATTTTTACTTCTAAAAAATCGCCAGCAACAATACCTTCTTTCGGCGGAAACACAACAATTAAATTATCCTTTGTTCTGCCAGCCCACATAGCCTTATTGCGTTTGCTTACACCTTCTGCAAGCACTTCCTCAATTTTTCCTACACGTTTCTGATGCCTCTTTTTCGCAATCTCATTTATATCTTCAAGAAGTATATGATTACGTTCCAGTTTGACTTTTTCTGGCACATCATCTTTTAAGGTCTTTTCAGCCAGTGTGCCCGGTCGCGGGCTATATTTAAAAATAAAGGCATTATCAAACTCTATTCTTCGCAAGAGCTTGCGCGTTTCTTCAAAATCTTCGTCTGTCTCCGTAGGGAAACCAACAATAATATCTGTGGTAAATGCCAGTTCTGGAGTTTTGCTCCTTAAAATTTCTGCCGCTCTTTCAAACTCTTCTGCCGTATAGCCACGCCTCATTAGTTTGAGTATCCTGTTTGAGCCAGATTGCATAGGCAAATGCAAGTGAGGCATAACACAAGAAAGTTCAGCAAAGGCTCTGGCAAGCTCTTCGGAACAACCATCAGGATGCCCAGAAGTAAATCTTATTCTTTTTATTCCACCTATCCCATTCAATGCTTCAAGCAGTCTCGGTAGCGGCTCTTTAAAGCCTAAAGCAGATTTATAATTTTCGCCCCAAACCTCATTGGCTCTGCCATATGCCATTATGCTTTGCCCTAATAGAGTGATTTCTTTAACTCCATTTCTCGCAAGTGCTTCTGCTTCTTTTATGATTTCATCCGCCCTGCGACTCACCTCCCTGCCACGCACAAAAGGCACAATGCAATAAGTGCAAAATCTGTTGCAACCGTATAAGATGTTTATAAACGCGCTAAAACTGGTTTCTTTTTGAAAAAGATGCTCATATTCTTTACGCAACTCCGCTTCTTCAATATCGTAATAATTCTTTTTCTGCTCATCTAAAGCCTTTTGGATAAGATCAGGAATAGCCGCAGGCCTATGTGAGCCAGCAGCAATATGTAGCTCTGGTAAAATATTGAAAATCTCTTTGCCCAGCCGCTGAACCATACAGCCCATGGCAGCCACTATTTTTGGCTTGTGCTTTTGCATTTTCCGAGAAGTCAAAAGCCCAAGCTTCCCCAGCGCCTTCTGTTCAGCTTTGTCTCTCACACTGCACGTATTGATGATCACGATATTTGCATCCGCCTCAGATTGCGTTATGGTATAGCCATAATTTTTTAAAATTGCGGCAACCATCTCGCTATCACGTTCATTCATCTGACAGCCATAGGTTTTTATATAAACTTTCAAAGCATCCTTCTTCTTCATAGGCGCAATTTCTTAAATCTTCCCAGCAAGAAAAGCCTCCATCTCTCTTATCCCATCCGGTGTGCCCATATCCAACAATTTTCCAGAAGCAGGGAAAACCCCAATCTTCCTATCCCGAACCATTTCTGGAAAGAAATCTTTTTCAATAGAAAAAGCATTTTTGAATGAGCCCCTTGTGAAACTGCTTGTATTCATAAGATATATCCCCGCATTGATCCAACCAACACCACCTTGCGACTTTTCATTAAAACCAAGCAGCAGTCTATTATCATCAAAAATAAGCGTTCCAAACCTACTGCTATCCTCAACTTTTGCCGCAGCAATCACTATCTCAAAGCCAGATCTTTCCCAAAACGCTATAAATTCTTTTAGAGAAATTGCCGGGAATAAAGTATCACCATTCAATACAAGGCAGCCACCAGCCACCCCAAGATGCTTCATCGCATAAAGAAGTCCACCACCTGTCCCCAGTGGCTCTGGCTCTCTAGAAAAAGTTAACTTTTGCTCCAAAAATTTTTTTGCCCGCTCTTCTGCAATCCACCGCTGCAAAAAATCAGCTTTGTAACCTGCCGCAAGATGAATTTTTTTTATCCCTTGATTGGCAAGCCACTCTACTTGCCACTCAATAAAAGGCTTTCCAGCAACAGGCACAAGCGCTTTTGGCAGATCTGGATAAAGGTTCTTTAACCTTGTGCCAAGTCCACCGCAGAGAATAATAGTTTGCAAGTCGCCAGAATTCATCTAGACATTTGAAAACTGATTGCGCCTTATAATTTGGTAGCCTTTAATGAGCTCAACTATCCCATCATCCAGCGAGAATGAAGGTTTATATCCTGTTCTCTCTATTTTTTCGTTGCTTACAATATAGTTGCGCTGATCGGGATCCTTGCCAATGGGAGATTCCATTATAGTAAATTCTGGTACGTATTTCTTTATTCTCTGACAAAGCTCAAATTTTGATAGGTTGGCATCACTTAAACCCACATTGTAAGGTTGATTCTTCATCTCTTCAAATTTATTTATAGCGTGCATAAAAGCTTTCGCTACATCGCGGACGTGTATGTAGTTTCTCTTAAAATGCGCTTCAAATAGCACTATAAAGCGATCCGTTACGGCTCTATAAGTGAAATCATTAACGAGCAAATCTATCCGCATACGTGGGCTAATTCCAAATGCTGTGGCAAGTCTTAAAGAAATGCCATGCCCCGAATCCAATACATATTTTTCAAGCTCCACCTTTAGTTTACCATAAAGCGAAACAGGTCTTAACGGACTCTCTTCTGTGCAATAAGAGCCTCCTTCACCAACACCATATCCGCTGTTGGTTATAGGAATTATAAACTTCTGCTGAGAAGAAGATTTTTTTAATAGCATTACAACAGCATCAAGGTTGATTGACCTTGCCTCTATCGGCTTTTGCGCACAAAGCGGCGCCCCAACAAGACAGGCAAGCGGAATAACAACATCAGCCTCTTTCAGAAGTGGCAACATCAACCGTTCATCGCGAACATCGCCTCTTACAATTTGCAAATTCTTATTCACACAGCAATCTAAAAGAGAAGTCTGCGAATACATAAAATTATCAACAGCCACAACCTGATAGCCATCCTTTAATAATTCTGGCGTAAGCACAGAACCTATATAGCCAGCCGCTCCAGTTATAAGCACTTTCCCTTTTGCCATATTCTTTACTTCCTTTCCATCATTTTTATTTTTTGTCTTTCTCCTCTTTTACCATAGGCACAAAACGCACCAGTAAATCTTCTTTCTGAATGAATTTATCGCCTCTTCTAACAGTTATTATAAGCCGCTGCTCAAAACTTCCCACAGGTGCAATCAATCTGCCACCATCTTTTAGCTGCTTTAACAAAGCTTCTGGCATCTCCGGCGGAGCGCAAGTAACTATTATTGCATCAAAAGGCGCTTCCTCTGGCAAACCCTTATAGCCATCGCCCGTAATGACTTTAACATTCTCATATCCTTGCTGCTTAAGAACCTTTCTTGCATGTTCGGCAAGCTCTGGAATAATCTCTATAGTAAAAACCTGCGCACCAAGCTCCGCTAAAACCGCCGCTTGATAACCAGAACCTGTCCCTATCTCCAAAACTTTTTCACCAGCCTTGATATCCAGCTTCTCTGTCATATAGGCAACTATGTATGGCTGAGAAATTGTCTGACCATAGCCTATTGGACATGGATGATCGCCATAGGCTTCTGATTTGTCTCTAAATTTTTCAGGAATAAAAAGGTGCCTCGGCACTTTCGCCATCGCTCGCAAAATGGCCTGATTAGAGATGCCGTAATAATCCTTCAAAAGCTGCACCATCTCCATCCTCAACTTCAGCCATTCATCCCCATTTTTTGACATATTGCTTTTCATTTTATCTTCAGCCAGCATAACTGCACCCAAAGAAAAAATAAATAAAAATATAATGAATTTTTTCATATCAATTAAAAAACCTTTTTACGATATAACACTAAAACTCCCCATATAATAAAAAGCAACATCCAGTATACAATAAAAATCCATACATTCTGCCACCAGTTCGGAAAATGCAATGTATAATCCGAAAATGGATACAAAAAACGCGTCCCAAAAGACCCCTTGCCATGCATAAAAATATCAATCAATATGTGAAGCGGCCATCCTAATGAAATTAAAAAAAGCTTCCGCCGCACCTTGTAGATCAATATAACAGCTGGAATAGCAACAACAAAGCTATGCCATAAAAAATAAAGTTTTAATGCCCACTCCGGAAAACGATGAAACGAAACAGGCTCACCCTGCAATACAAGCAAAAGAAAATATAAACCTACAGAAAGTATATCTGGTAATGCACCAAAAAAAAGCGCTCCCCAAAATGTCCAATCCTTAAAAGCACTTTCGGGCGGATTCCTCCCTCCAGCAATGCCCTGCCTGCTAAATAATGTTGCCGAATATAAAGAATGTGCAAAAGTGTCCATATAGCGCTCTCCTTATAGCTTATGATTTATATATGAGCAAGCAGAAGATATGAAATAAAAACTTACCACAGAGAAATGGATTAAGATAGAGCATAACCAGAAAGCATTGCGATATCCGGTTAGCTTTCTAATTTTTTCTTCTCTGTGCTCTCTAAAGCTTTCTGTGGTTAAAAAATCGTTGCTCAA
>CAZBHO010000048.1:0-5309 GCA_964491945.1 uncultured Verrucomicrobiota bacterium
CGAGAGCTTCAAGTGTTAGATCAAATCCCTTATTTCTCCACTCGTATCGGCCAGAGGAGAAGAAATATATGGTCTTATCCAGATCAAAACTATAACTTGGAAAAAAGTGCGATATCACGAACTGATGAATATATTCTTTGTAAATTTTATGAAGATTTTCAGATTCGTGCCTGGCTATGAAACGTTCTATGTTAAGTCCATTTGGCAAAACTATATCGGGCTTGCGTCCTAATAAATGCTGACATTCCATAGCGGTTACATCGCTTACTGTAGTGAACACGTGAGCGCCATGTGCTGCCGCCCTTTCTATACGCACTCGTGCATCTATGTTAAATCTTGCTGCATCTTTTTCCCAGTCAACAAATGATAGATGATCATAGAACCACGGATCTGCCATTGCAAGATAGCGTCCTAATAGTGTTGCATGAGTGGTGAAAACGCAAGAGATAGGCAGGTTTTCTCTACGAATATCCATTAACGCAAGAGCCCCCATCCATTCATGGAAATGCGCTATTATAGGCTTTTGAGAAAATACTCTTTGGTGAAATGCCCGGAAGAACTCCATAACTTCATAACCAAAAGCCACGACCTGATCAAGTTCTCCATCATTACCGGGGGTGCTTATTTTGTGATGATCCCATAAAAAATACTTTATTTCAGCAAGCTTATGAAAAACACTAGCTGGATTTAATAGAATAACCTTCGGTTTACCAGTAACTAGCCATGTTCCGTAATGGAACTCTATTCCTAGTTCTTTTAATCTATCAAAGGCTGGCTCAAATTGCGGCGGCACAGAGCATTCTTCAAATTCTGCAATGGCAGTAGCTGGATTGTAAGGACCTATAAGACAGTAGTCATTCCCCCATATATCCACCATTTTTGGAACTTTTGAACGAATAACCGTGTAAATGCCTCCTAGCTGCTGGCAGACTTCCCATGCAATTTCAAAAAGATAAGCATTAAATTTATGCTCTCCGGATACGTTGTTTGTATTTTCTGTGTTCATATATTTATTTTGCCTTGGATAGAAATTTGTAATCGGTTTTTTTGATAAACTTTATATAACACATCTCATTTTTGCAAGCATTTTTCTGCTTCTATACTACCGTACTTGCAAAATAACGCAAAATATAAAGCAATAGGCAATATCACAAAAAGTTCCAATACTAACAATACGAGGTAGATTCCTTTGATTCCAATGATGGGTAAAAAAATGGAAGCAAAACAGAGTGATGCAACTGCAGCCCCTGCTAGATCTAGTAAATTTGCAATGGCTGGTATGTTCTTTAAAAAATTATCATCTTTGCTGTTAACTTCCGATGCAATTTTTAAGGATAGAATGTAAAAAATACCTGTAATTATTCCGCAGATCAAAACAAGCAAATAGATTATAAATTCATTATAACTTAACAACAAATGTGCCTTATTAATATACAATAATAAAGCCATTTTAAAGAAAACACCTAAAAAGAGAATTCTTAATATGGTTTTTAGTCTATGTATTTTATATCCTATGGCTGAACCTAATGTAAATCCAAACATAAAGAGAGCAGAAAGAAATGCAATGGCAGAATATATGAAGCCAAAAAATGATTGAAAGAGCATAATTAACACAAGCTCTATAGTCATTCCGAAAAATCCTGTAAAGAAAAGTAAAACGGTAATAAGTATTCTGTTTTTTACATAAATAAGAGACATTGGTTTGATTTTGAAAGGGAACATTATCGTTATCATAGTTAAAATAATAAATAATAAAGTGCCAGCTAAAATAATACGCTTAACAATTGTGAAATCTAACGAGATATTGCTAGCCATATATTTTCCAAAAAGCTGTATCTGATAAAACATTGCAATAGGTTTATAGATGGTGTTGACTTCCTTATTTTGAATCGCTTGGAGCTTGCTCTTTATTAAATCAATTTTATCTTTAGCTATTTCATCGGCGTGCAGAAAATACTCAGGTGGAAAATGACTTCTATCTTTCACTAATAAAGATATCCGTTTGTATAAAATTTCAGGTTCAATTGACACTTCAGATGTGGTGTTGCCAGCAAAGAATTGGATATGTGTGCCATATGTAAAAAATACTTTCGGAAAGACCTGTTTTAATGTTTCAAAAATTGTTGCCACCAACTTCACAGCAGAAGGCTCATAAAGCTCTGCTGGAACTTCAAGTTCGGTATAAATAAATCCTTTGCTTGAAAGGTGTTGTTTTAGGAGTTCATAAAATTCCACTGTGTATAGTCTGTTTATCAGCATTGTGCTGGGATTAGATGATTTAATAATGATGGCATCAAACTTCTTATCCTTTTTTCGGAAAAATGCTAGAGGGTCCATGTTGATTATAGTTAGATTATCAAAATGGTTGTCTGGATAGATAAGCGACTTTATAGTATTAACAAGTTTATGATCAGGTTCGAGATAAAACGCTTGTTCAACTCCATAGGTGTTTAAAATCCTTGTAAGCTCAAAAGGATTACTATCTATAATTAGGATTTGTTTTGCATCAGGATTTTGCGCTAACAAGAAATGCGAAAGAATAATATCACTGTGCCTGTCAGGGAAAGATACTGTAAAATGATTATTGCAGTATAATGAATACTCATAACCTTCCTTTATAACCGTTATCTTTTGATATTTACTGTTTACCAGATGAACATCTTTATCAGAAGAAAAAAAGTTTTTACCATTGATTATTCCAAGCAAATTAAGACGCATCAACTCTGTCGGTTTTTCAAGGTATAGGGCTGGTATCAAGATAAATAAAAAACACAGAACATATTTTGCAAAATATAAATTTTTCATTATAAGCTTACATCTTTGTTCAAGAAATAAGGTTGATGCTAAAATTGGTGTAATACTTAACATCATCTGGATATAGGGATTAAATCTATCAGCCATAAAGAACGAGAATAGAGAACCACCAAGCATAAAACCAATAGCTTCCCAGATAAGCACTAAAGCAGTAGCATTTGCTCCGGTGCCAAGCAATGAACATAAATAAGGGAAAAGCCAGCCACCTGTATATGCAATAGGCACAATCACTAATATGGCGCCTATGGCTTGCATTAAAATTGGAGGATAGGTTCCAGTCTCCATCCGCAAAAAATATGGAAGCACTCTGGCAGTTATTATAGAGAGCAACGCAAATAAGGAAAGAAACAGAAAAGGAGTAGCTGTGTATTTTTTCGAAATAGATTCTTTTGCATAACTTGATAATATAAAAGCCATTGAACCAATCGATGAAGCAATGAACCATAAGGCAAAGACAATTGCTATTATAAGTTCGTTCCCGCTAAAAGTTGCAAGTAACTCCCGCATCAATATGCTTTGTATAGAAACTAAAGCCAGACCGAGCGAACAAGCTGTAAAAATTATTGTCTTTGTTCTATCCGCTTGCATGTTCTTAAAAACGCTTTCTTGCACTATTTCTCATATAGTAAACAACTCATACGATAGGGACAACATATTTTTGCTTTTAAAAAACAATCAACATAACATTGTTATATAAAAATGTTATTTTTCCCATTATCTAGTTAGGCTACAGTAAGCAGTTAATCAAGTATCTTTATGATAGTGTATTTTTTTTTTCGAGTATGAGAATACTTCTTTTAATACTTGAATAATTTTATCTATCAGAGTATAAAGGCGAGAGTTTTATCTAGTTGGAGATTTAAAGATGAAGTTATTAAAAAAAATACTTGGGATTACTTCTAATGTATCTGCAGATATTGTGTGTTTGGTAGACGCATCTTCTTTAATAGAAACTTACAACAAAACTGGTAATGGTTATAGTGGACCAAAGGAACATTTTGGCTCTTTGAGAGTTCTTTCTCAATTTGCTGCAAGAGAGGGTTTTAATTTTGTAATAGTTTTTGTAGGCAAGCAGTTGAGAGAAGCATCAAATGGTAGCCAGTATAAAGGTACTGCCGTTTATTATGTTGATAATCAAACTGACTTAAAGAGCAAGGCGGAAGAGTTGATAAGGAAATATAACGCATCTTCTAAAATTATGTTTATTACAGATAATATCTCTCTTGAAAAAGATGTTGCAAAGAAAGTGGATTATTTGATGAGGTTATCAACTCTAAAAAAAGGGATGGAAGAAACAGGAGATTTCAGGCAAAATATGGGAAGAAACTATCATCAGGATAATCAGAGGCGATATGAGGGAAGGAACAATCCGGATGGTTCACGTAGAGAACCATCTAATGATGAAGATGATGAAAGTACATCAAAAAAGAATGATATAGAAGGCAGTACATCTCCAGTTGAAAAGCGTAAGACCATATTAAATTTAATAGATCCTGTATAACTATTTTGTTCCCTGCATTTTATACTATACAAAAATTTTTTTTAAAAAAAATGTTGACAGCTTTTTGCATTTTGCTACTTTGAGAGGCTCTTTTGTTTGGTTGCCGAGTCTCTTTGATGTGCGGGTAGCCCTATTTTGAATCGAGTAGATTCAGAAATGAGACTCGTTATTGCTCCTTTCGGCGAGCAAAGGGTTTTTTAGATGCCCATGTAGCTCAGTTGGAAGAGCACATCCTTGGTAAGGATGAGGTCGGCGGTTCGAATCCGTTCGTGGGCTCTCGTGCCGTAATGGGCAGTAACCGAACTTTTAAAAAAGAAAACAAAAACAATCTAAGGAGGTACAACAATGGCAAAAGAAAAATTTGAACGAACGAAGCCACACGTAAACGTTGGAACAATTGGGCACGTTGACCACGGTAAAACCACTCTTACCGCTGCTATCACTAAAATTCAGTCAATGAAGAAATTGAGTGAGTTTGTCTCTTACGACCAGGTCGCAAAGGCATCTGAATCGCAGGGAAGACGTGATCCCACAAAAATTCTGACTATTGCGACTGCTCACGTTGAGTATTCTAGTGAGAAACGGCATTATGCGCATGTGGATTGTCCAGGACATGCCGATTATGTGAAAAATATGATTACAGGTGCCGCTCAAATGGATGGCGCTATTCTTGTGGTAAGTGCTTCTGATGGTCCGATGCCACAAACGAGAGAACATATACTTTTGGCGCGTCAGGTGGGTGTGCCTTCCATAGTGGTCTTTTTAAATAAGGTTGATACCGTTGATGATCCAGAATTATTGGATCTGGTTGAGATGGAGATAAGAGAACTTCTTTCTAAATATCAATTTCCTGGGGATAAGACGCCCATCATACGTGGTAGCGCTTTGAAGGCTCTGAATGCGGCATCTCCAGATGCACCTGAAGCAAAGTGTATACAGGAGCTGATGGATGCTCTCGATAGTTATATTCCAGAACCTGTGCGTGTGATTGATC
>CAZBHO010000048.1:5332-19557 GCA_964491945.1 uncultured Verrucomicrobiota bacterium
TGAAGGTGTTTTCTCAATAGAAGGACGCGGCACTGTTGTGACAGGCAGAATTGAAAGAGGTGTGATTAAAGTTGGTGAAGAAGTTGAAATAGTTGGTCTGCGTCCTACACAAAAGACGGTTGTAACAGGTGTAGAAATGTTCCACAAAATTCTTGATCAAGGGCAGGCTGGTGACAACGTGGGTTGTCTGTTGCGTGGCACAAAGAAAGAGGATGTTGAACGTGGACAGGTGCTTGCAAAGCCCGGAACAATTACACCTCATACTCAATTCAAGGGGCAACTCTATGTGTTAACAAAAGAAGAAGGTGGCAGACACACTCCGTTCTTTAATGGGTATCGTCCACAATTGTATTTCCGTACGACGGACGTAACTGGTGAGGTAACTTTGCCGCAAGGCGTAGAAATGGTTATGCCAGGTGATAATGTTGAGGTCACAGTGAAACTTATTGCGCCTGTTGCTATGGAAAAAGGTGTGCAATTTGCTGTCCGTGAAGGTGGTAGAACAGTTGGCGCAGGACAGGTCACGGAAGTGATTGCTTAATGGTTAGTTTGAAAAAAGTGAATTAGAGATGTTTTTATGGTAAGAGAAATCATTACGCTTGCCTGTACTGAATGTAAGCGTAGAAATTATACAACCACTAAAGATAAAAAACGTACGCCGGATCGGCTGGAGAAGAAGAAGTATTGCCCTTTTGAACGTAAGCATACTGTTCATAGGGAGGTACGTTGATGTGGTTAGTCTTCTTTTACAGGCCAGTAGCTCAATTGGCAGAGTACCGGTCTCCAAAACCGGGTGCTGGGGGTTCAAGTCCCTCCTGGCCTGCCATTGAGTATTTTTTTTCTTTGAAAGGTGTAATATAAGTTTATGGAAAGGGTCAGAGATTGGATAAATAAGCTGGCAGCCTTTTTTACAGAGGTGTTAGTTGAGCTCAAAAAATCTTCTTGGCCTGCCCGTCCTGAGCTTATAGAGTCTACAATGGTTGTTATAATTTCGGTGGTGGTTCTTGGGTTGTTTATTGGTGTAAGCGATTTTATTCTGATGGGAGTTTTGCGGATATTTTTAAGATAGAGCAAGGAGTAGTTTATAATGCCAAAGCAATGGTTTGTGATACATACTTTGACTGGTAAGGAGACAAAAGTGCGTGATGCCTTGCGCAGAAAAGCGAATGAGCCAGAATGCAAAGATTTGATTGGTGAGGTAATTGTGCCATCAGAAACTGTTTCGGAAGTTAAGAGAGGCAAGAAGACCACCACTACAAGAATGTTTTATCCGGGCTATGTTCTGGCAGAATTGGCGCTTTATAAAGAAGATGGCAAGATAGATGAGAACGTCTGGGCGATTATTAAAGGTGTGCCGGGAGTGATTAATTTTCTTGGTGGCAATAAGCCTTCTGTTGTGCCAGAAGCGGAAGTCAATGTAATAATTCGTCAGACAGAGGCCACAAAGGAGCAGGTAAAACCTAAGGTGGCTTTTGAGCCAGGAGAGACAATAAAGATAAATGATGGTCCATTCCTTAATTTCAATGGTGTTATAGAAGAGGTTGATCCTGAAAGAGGTAAACTTAAAGTTTCTGTGACGATTTTTGGACGCACTGCACCTGTTGAATTGGAGTACTGGCAGGTGGAGCGTGTTTGAGATATCAGAACGTTCAAAATGATTGTGAACGTTAGTTTTGTTTAAATTGTGTAAAGATTGGAACGAATAATATGGCAAAAAAAGTAAGTGCAATAATAAAGTTGCAGATACCTGCAGGGCAGGCTAATCCTGCTCCGCCGGTAGGTCCGGCGCTTGGTCAGCATGGCGTTAATATTATGGCTTTTTGTAAGCAGTTTAATGCTGCCACACAATCTCAGGCGGGGATGATACTGCCTGTTGTAATAACAGTGTATGCTGATAAATCTTTTACCTTTATAACTAAAAGTCCGCCGGCTGCGGCACTGATAAAGCAGGCTTGTGGTCTTGCTAAAGGTTCAGGTGTGCCTAATCGTGATAAGGTGGGCAAAATTACTCGTAGCCAGTTAAAGGAAATTGTTAAACTTAAGTTAAAGGATTTGAATACGAACAACGAAGCTCGTGCTATACGGCAGATAGAAGGAACTGCCCGTAGTATGGGAGTTGATGTGGTGGATTAAAAACGATGAAAAAACACGGTAAGAAATATAGAGGTATATTAGAAAAAGTTGAGAAAAAACTTTATACTCTTCAGGAAGCAATCGACTTTATAAAATCGAATGCTTACGTAAAGTTTGATGAAACTATGGAGTTAGCATTTAGATTGGGGGTTGATTATTCAAAATCCGATCAAATGGTGCGTGGAACAGTTTCATTGCCGCATGGCACTGGTAAAAAAATTAGAGTGATCGTTTTTGCTACTGGCAGCCATGCTGATGAAGCTAAACAAGCTGGCGCAGATGAAGTTGGTTTTGAAGATTTGATTGCAAAAATCCAAAAGGGCTGGCTCGATTTTGATGTTGCGATTGCAACGGTTGAGGCAATGAAAGAAGTGCGTAAACTGGGTAAGTTTTTGGGACCACGCGGCTTGATGCCTAATCCTAAAACTGGCACTGTTACAGATGATATTGCTGCAGCCGTTAAACAATTTAAGGCAGGCCGTCTTGAATTTAGAATGGATAGACATGGCAATTTAAGTGTGCCTTTTGGTAAACGTTCTTTTGATTCTGCAAAATTGCTAGAGAATGCTAAAGCCGTTATAAATTCCGTTTTGGCTGCCAGACCACCAACCGCTAAAGGAATTTATATTAAAAAATGTGTACTTTCTTCAACAATGGGTGTTGGCTTGCCTATCCAGCTTAAAGAGGCAACAGCAGGTGAAGGCTAGAAAATATAGGAGATTTTGGATATGAGACCAGAAAAACTTTCTATTGTTAACGAAATAAGAAACAAAACAGCAGATGCCACTTTTGTCATACTTGTTGATTATAAAGGGATGACTGTGGCACAGATGACAGAATTAAGAAAACGACTTGCAGCAATTCAAGCAGAATTTAGTGTTGTTAAGAATTCTTTCTTTAAGCTCGTGGCGATAGAGCGGAATTGGATGAAATCCGATGAGCCTCTCACTGAACCAAATGCAATCGCTATCGGAAAAGGAGATGCGATTGAACTGGCGAAAGTGTTGTCGGATTTCAACAAGGAGTATAAGCGTCCAGTCATTCGCCGGGGCTTTCTAGAAGGAAAAGCGCTTTCGGCAGCGGAAATAGAGCATCTATTATCGTTGCCGGGCAAAGATACTCTTCGTGCTATGCTGGTTGGTGCAATTGCTGCCCCTATGACAGGATTGGTAGGGGTTTTGAAGCAGAAGCTTGCCAGTATAGTGTATGTTTTGAAGGCTATTGAAGAAAAAAAGAAAAACTCTAATTAGTAAATAGAAGGAGATATAAATATGACAAACGAAGTACAAACAGAAGAAGTGAAATTAGAAGGTAAAATGGCAGAATTTGTTGAATGGATAGAGAAAATGAGTGTGCTGGAGCTCTCGCAACTGGTGAAAGCTCTGGAAAAAAGGCTTGGCGTTACGGCAGCGGCTCCTGTTGCGGCCGTGGCAGCAGCTGCTCCTGCAGCTGGGCAGGCTCAAGCTGCTCAACAGGCTGAAGCTCAAACTGAATTTACTGTCATTCTTGCCAATGCAGGTGCAAATAAGATCAATGTCATAAAAGAGATCAGAGCCATCACAGGACTTGGACTTAAAGAATCAAAGGACCTTGTTGAAGGTGCGCCAAAGACAGTGAAAGAAGGCGTATCTAAAGAAGAGGCAGCCAAGATAAAAGAGGCACTTGAGAAGGCTGGTGCAAAGGTAGAGATCAAGTAATGTTAATGCCTTTATAGCGCGCTGTTGATTTCTTCTGAAGGTGGAGTTTCTGTTTTAAAAAAACTTAATTGTAAAGGAGATATCGCCTCATGAGAGAGCGAGTAAATTTTGGTAGATGGCAGGAAATAATAGAGCCGCCGGACCTTATAGAAATACAAAGAACATCCTATCAGGATTTTCTTCAGAAAGATGTTCAGCCTAATAAGCGAAAACAGGTTGGATTACACGCGGTCTTTAAAGAGATATTTCCTGTTACAAGTTATGATGATAGGCTTGCTCTTGATTATGTTGGTTATAAAATAGGTGAGCCTAAAAAGAGTGCATTGGATTGTATTAAGGACGGTGATACTTATGCTGCTCCTTTGCATGTTACTTTTAGGCTTAAAAGCGGAGATGATGTATGTGAAGAAGAAGTTTATATGGGAGAAATTCCGCTTGCCACAGAGAGTGGCAGCTTTGTGATCAATGGCGCTGAACGTGTGGTGGTTAGTCAGCTGCATCGCTCGCCAGGTATTTGTTACGAACAGAATATTCATCCGAATGGTACAACTTTGTATTCATTTAGATTGATACCAGATCATGGCTCCTGGGCGGAGGTGCAATGTGATGCAAATAACATTATATATTTTTATCTGGACCGTCAGCATCGTCGCAGAAAGTTTCTGGCGGTGACTTTTTTAAGAGCCATCGGTTATGGCACAAATGATGAACTTTTAGGTCTTTTTTATAAAGTTCAAAAGTTGTCGCTAAAGGATGAAATTCCTGAAGAAAAATTGCGGTATCTGGTTCTCAAAGATGACGTTATAGATATTGAAAAACAAGCTGTTCTTGGCAAGCGATTTGAGCCACTGACAAAGGTTATTATCAAACAAATGCTGGCTGCCAATTTTACGACGGTGAGCGTTGTGGATGTATCGTGGGATAAAGGTATATTCCTTCAAAACCTTCAAAAAGATACAACCACTACAGAGGAAGAGGCGTTAAAAGATCTTTGTAAGAAGCTACGGCCTGGAGAGCAACCCACAGTGACAACTGCAAGGCAAATTTTAAAGGGGCTCTTCTTTGATCAGCGCCGGTTTGATCTTGGAAAGGTTGGTCGTTACAAAATCAATCAGAAGTTGGGTTTATCTAAAGATAAGAATATAAGAGTTTTGGATAATGAAGATATTGTCGAGGCAATTCGCTATCTTATAAAATTGGTTAATGGTGAAGGGACTATTGATGATATAGATCATCTTGGTAGCAGGCGTGTAAAAACGGTTGGTGAGCTTGTGGAAAATCAGTGCCGTGTTGGACTGGCAAGGATGCAGCGAACACTCCGTGAAAGGATGGTATTTATTGACACCAATCAGGAAAAAGTTACTCCTCAAAAGTTAATAAATCCAAAAATACTTTCGGCCACAATTCATGACTTTTTTGCACGTAGCCAGTTAAGCCAATTTATGGATCAAACTAATCCGCTGTCTGAACTGGCGCACAAAAGAAGGTTGAGTGCATTAGGTCCAGGTGGTTTAAGTCGTGAACGAGCTGGTTTTGAAGTGCGTGATGTGCATAGCAGTCATTATGGAAGGATATGTCCTATTGAAACGCCTGAGGGGCCGAACATAGGTTTGATATCTTCATTGAGCGCGTATGCCAGAGTTAACGCGTTTGGATTTATTGAAACACCTTATATTAAAGTTAAGAATGGTAAGCTTACTAAAGAAGTGGAATATCTTACTGCTGATCAGGATGAAAATTATATGATTGCGCAGGCAAACACTGGGATTGATTCTGATGGCAAGATAAAGGAGGAGCTGGTTTCTGTGCGGTTGCGAGGAGATTTTCTTGAAGTGCCCCGCGAAAAAGTTCAATATATGGATGCTTCACCAAAACAGATCGTTAGTGTGGCGGCAGGGCTTATTCCATTCCTTGAACATGATGATGCAAATAGAGCCTTGATGGGTTCCAATATGATGAGGCAGGCTGTGCCTTTAATAAAGAGTGAAGCTCCTTATGTTGCAACAGGCCTGGAGGGTAAAGTTGCCAGAGATAGCAAGGTTTTAGTGCTAGCAAGAGCATCGGGCAGGGTTGCTTATGTTTCATCAAAGAAAATAATAGTGACATCGGATGGCAAACTTCCAAAGAAGAACATCAAGGATATAAAAGAGGATGAGCATTGTCAGGTTTATGAGCTAATTAAATTTATGCGTTCCAATTCAGGAACGTGCATAAATCAAAAACCGATTGTTAAAGTTGGGCAAAAGGTGTCTGTAGGTGATGTGCTTGCAGATGGTCCATGCACCGATCAAGGTGAACTTTCGCTTGGCAGAAATGTGTTGGTTGCCTTTATGCCGTGGTCGGGATATAACTTTGAGGATGCCATCGTTATCAGCGAACGTGTGGTTAAAGAGGATCTGTTTACTTCCATTCATATAGAGAAGTTTGAAATTAGCGCCCGTGATACCAAACTTGGTCCTGAAGAGATTACACGTGATATTCCAAACGTTGGGGATGCTGCCCTGAAAAATCTTGGACCTGATGGAGTGGTGCGAATAGGGGCTGAAGTAAAGCCTGGCGATATTCTTGTTGGTAAAATTACACCTAAGAGCGAGACAGAACTTGCGCCAGAAGAGAAGTTGTTGAGGGCTATATTTGGTGAAAAAGCGGCGGATGTTCGCGATACATCTCTTACAGTTCCAAGTGGCACAGAGGGTATAGTTATGGATGTAAGTATTTCCTCGCAACAGAATGTTAAGCGTGAAAAGCTTTCTCAAAAACAGCGTCGTCAGGAACAGCGCCGCATAGAGGAAGAATATAAAGCAAAGAAGAGGAATCTGGAAAATGAGCTTACGGAAGCTTTAAGTAATGTGCTTTTAGGGGAAAAAATTCCGCTTGATGTTGTAAACGCAGAAACTGGTGAAATCATTATTGCTGCGAATAGAAAGATAACCAAGTTTCTTTTAAGGAAGCTTGCGACTTCGTGGGAACATATAGCAATTGATCCAAGCCCCATTCAAGTTCGTATTCAGGGAATAATCAATGAGTATCGTGGTAAATTCCATGATCTTGAAGATGAGCATGAACATCAACTTGAAAAGCTTTCTGCTGGTGATAGTGTTGACGAAGGAATCATCAAGCAGGTAAAAGTTTATATTGCAAGTAAAAAGAAACTGCAGGTTGGCGACAAGATGGCGGGTCGTCATGGGAATAAAGGTGTTGTGGCAAAAATTGTTAAAGAGGAAGATATGCCTTTTCTGCCTGATGGAACACCAGTAGATATAGTGCTCAATCCATTAGGTGTGCCTTCGAGAATGAATGTTGGTCAATTGCTGGAAACTCATCTTGGGTGGGTATGTAAAACTCTTAACCAGTATGTTACAACGCCAATATTTGACGGAATTTCTGAAGAAAAAATTAAGGAGAAAGCAAGAGAAGCTGGAATTCCTGAAGATGGTAAAACCGTACTTTATGATGGCAGGACAGGAGAGCCTTTTGACCAGCCTGTAACGGTTGGTGTGATTTATATGTGCAAACTGCATCATCTGGTTAGTGAAAAGATTCATGCTCGTTC
Source organism: uncultured Verrucomicrobiota bacterium (assembly GCA_964491945.1). Lineage (GTDB taxonomy): Bacteria > Verrucomicrobiota > Kiritimatiellia > JAAZAB01 > JAAZAB01 > CAZBHO01. The sequence continues at coordinate 12,716 of CAZBHO010000048.1, forward strand.
AGTTGGCCCATATTCACTCATCACGCAACAGCCGCTTGGTGGAAAAGCGCAAAATGGTGGTCAGCGACTTGGTGAAATGGAGGTCTGGGCACTTGAAGCTTATGCAGCTGCGTATACTTTGCAAGAGATGTTGACCGTAAAAAGCGATGATGCTTCAGGGCGAACTTTGATATATCATTCAATTGTGAATGGCACAAATGTGCTTGAAAGCGGAATTCCTGAAAGCTTTAATGTTTTGGTCAAAGAATTACAGGGGCTTGCCCTTGATTTAAGATTACTTAATACGAGAAAAATGGGAGCAACTGTAAAAGTTAATCAATAACTTTAGGAGAATCACTGTGGATACAACGATTACAAGAGGAACTAGTGAAAATTATAAGTATCTTGATTTTGATGCCGTGAGCATTGCTCTGGCTTCACCAGAAACGATTCGCGCCTGGAGTTATGGAGAAGTTAAAAATCCAGAAACGATAAATTATAGGACCTATAGACCCGAAAAAGGTGGTTTATTCTGCGAACGTATATTTGGTCCAACCAGAGATTGGGAATGCGGTTGTGGTAAATATAAACGGATTAAAAATAAAGGCGTCATCTGCGATAGATGTGGAGTGGAAGTTACCACAGCAAGAGTCAGACGTGAGAGGATGGGCCATATAGAACTGGCTGTGCCAGTTGCGCATATATGGTTTTTTAAGAGCATGCCAAGCCGTCTTGCGATTGCGCTTGATATTACATCAAAAATAGTTGAACGCATAGTTTATTATGAAGATTATATTGTAATAGAGCCAGGTAACACTCCGTTAAAGGAAAGACAGGTTTTGACAGAAGAAGAATATAGAGAAGCACTGGAAAAATATGGTGAAGATTTTAAGGCAAAAACGGGTGCAGAAGCAATTAAGGAAGTCCTTAAAAAGATGGATCTTGATGCTGAAATGAGACTTATGGAACAGCAGCTATCTGCCACAAAGAGCCAACAAACCCGTAAGAAAATATCCAAAAGGATGAAACTTATTGAGGGATTTAGAGCCAACAATATGAGACCAGAGTGGATGATATTGGAGGTTTTGCCTGTCATACCACCTGATTTGCGACCGCTTGTGCCTCTTGAAGGTGGGCGTTTTGCCACTTCTGATTTAAACGACCTCTATCGCCGTGTGATCAATCGCAACAATAGATTAAGAAATCTACTGATGTTAAAGACGCCAGATGTCATTATCCGCAATGAAAAAAGAATGCTTCAAGAAGCCGTTGATGCGCTTCTTGATAATGGCAGGCATGGCAGACCTGTTCCCGGCGCTGGCTTTAGACCTTTAAAATCTTTAAGTGATATGCTGAAAGGCAAGCAGGGGCGCTTTCGTCAAAATTTACTTGGCAAACGGGTGGATTATTCTGGACGCTCTGTGATAGTTGTTGGACCGGAGCTTAAAATACATCAATGCGGATTGCCTAAGAAAATGGCTCTCATATTGTTTGAGCCATTCATCATAAGAAAGCTAAAGCAGAAGGGTGTTGTTTTGAATGTTAGAGGCGCTAAAAAACTCATAGAGAATCAGGCTGATGTGGTCTGGGATGTTCTTGATGAGGTGATCAAAGGGCGTACAGTGCTTTTAAATAGAGCGCCAACCTTGCACCGTTTGAGTGTTCAAGCGTTTGAACCTGTGCTGATAGAAGGTGAAGCCATTCAGATTCATCCGCTTGTGTGTACGGCTTTCAATGCAGATTTTGATGGTGATCAGATGGCGGTGCATGTTCCGCTTTCAATTGAGGCGCAGCTTGAGTCAAGACTGCTAATGCTTTCCTCAAACAATTTGTTTTCACCTTCCAGTGGAAAACCCATAATGAATCCAACGCAGGATATTATTCTGGGGATATATTATATAACTTATGGACCAAATGTTGGTCATGGAGAGAAATTTGATGTTAAACCAGATCAGCAAGGAATAGCTCATTTTCCGCTTTTTGGTTCTACGGACGAAGTAATGTTCGCTCTGGATAGCAAGGCGATAAAAATACACACTCCCATACGCTTCCGCAATCCGGACTATATGAAAGAAACAACAGCGTTTGGTACTACTAAGGAGAAAGTAATTACCACTACACCGGGCAGAGTGATATTTAATAGTGTGTTTCCGCATACAGTTGGCTTTATTAACGAAACTGTTACTAAAAAATTGCTTTCAAATATTATATGGCGATGTTTCCACTGCGCTGGGCATGAAGCTACTATAAAGACGCTTGATGAGATAAAAAATATGGGATTTAAATACGCCACGCAAGCAGGGTTATCAATTGGACTTGTTGATATGATAGGTCCTGAAAAGAAGAGCGATATCATTCAAGAAGCCAGACGTCAAGTGGCGGATGTAATGAAACAATATCAACGTGGAATTATTACCGATGGTGAAAGATACAATAAGATAATTGATATATGGACAAGAGCCACAGAAGACACAGCTTCAATGATGATTGATGTGATGCAGCGCCAGCAAAGAAGCGGAAAGCCAAACTCTTTATTTATGATGGTGGATTCTGGTGCCAGAGGCAGCAGACAACAAATAAGGCAGCTTGCTGGAATGCGTGGTCTTATGGCAAAGCCTTCAGGAGAGATATTGGAAAGACCTATCGTTTCCAATTTCAGAGAGGGCTTAAGTGTGCTGGAATACTTTATTAGCACGCACGGTGCACGTAAGGGATTGGCTGATACAGCTCTTAAGACAGCTGATGCTGGATATCTTACCAGAAAATTGGTTGATGTGGCGCAGAATGTCATAGTTACCGAACAGGATTGTAATACTCTTAATGGCATAGTGGTAAAGGCCATAAGTGGTACTGTTGAAATTCCACTGAAATCAAGAATTGTGGGTAGGATTGTTCTTGAAGATGTTAAACATCCTGTAACTCATGAAAAGCTTGCTTTTGCAGGGCAGGAAATAGATGAAGAGACTGCCGAGAAGATAGAGGATGCCGGTGTTGAAAGCGTTAAGATAAGAAGTGTTCTCACATGTGAAGCCAAGCGAGGCGTTTGTGTCAAATGCTATGGGGTTGATTTGACAACGGATAAATTGGTTGAGCTTGGAACTGCTGTTGGAATAATTGCAGCTCAATCAATAGGAGAACCCGGGACACAGCTTACGATGCGTACCTTCCACATTGGTGGTGCTGCAAGTTCCAGAGTTGGACAAAGCGAAATAAAGGCAAAAAACACAGGCATTCTGCGCTTCCGTGATTTGAGAATAGTTAAAGATGTGCAGGGCAATAACATTGCTCTTAATAAAAATGGCTTTGTCGAAATATGTGATAAGGATGGCAAAGTGCTTGAATCGCATAACCTTGTTGTAGGTGCAGTTATATCTGTGGATGAAGGCAAAACTGTAAATCAAGGTCAGGTCTTCGTCAGGTGGGAGCCGCACAGCGTTCCTATTATAGCCGAGCAAGAAGGTATTGTGCAATTTAAAGATTTTGTTGAAAATCTAACAATGAAAGTGGATGTGGATGCAATCTCTGGTTTTAAGAGGATGATGATACTTGATTATAGGCAGGAACTGCATCCTGAAATTGTTATTAAAGATAAAAATTCAAATAAAGAAATTGCTCATTACAGCATGCCAGCAGGTGCTTATGTTTTTGTGAATAAAGGCGAACATATAATGCCTGGTACAGTGCTCGCAAAGACACCTCGTAAGGAAGCAAAAACTAAAGATATTACAGGTGGTCTTCCAAGAGTGGCAGAGCTCTTTGAAGCAAGGCGACCGAAGGATGCTGCTGAAATTTCTAAGATAGCAGGCATAGTTGATTTTGCTGGAATTCAACGAGGTATGAGAAGGCTAATAGTAAAGGATCCAGCCACAGGGGAAGAAGAAGCTCACGATATTCCTTTAAGCAAACATATTATTGTCTTTAAAGGTGATTATGTTGAAAAAGGAGAGCCTCTTACTGAAGGTCCTATTGTTCCCCAGGAGATACTTGAGGTGTGCGGTCCGCAGGAATTGCAAGAATATCTGTTAAATGAAATTCAGGAAGTTTATCGTCTGCAAGGTGTGGAGATAAATGATAAACATATTGAAATTATTGTTAGGCAAATGTTGCGTAAGGTTAAGATAACAGATTCTGGCGATACGGATTTTATGCTTTATGAGCTTGTTGATAAAAATGTATTTCAGGAAGTTAATCAAAAAGCGATGGCAGAAGGAAAGCGCCCTGCGCAGGCAGCGCCAGCTCTTCTTGGTATAACTAAAGCATCAATAGAAACAGAAAGCTTTATTTCTGCAGCTTCATTCCAGGACACCACAAGAGTGCTTACCACTGCTGCAACAATGGGTAAAATTGACTATCTATATGGCTTTAAAGAAAACGTCATTATGGGACATCTCATTCCAGCTGGTGTCGGCTTCCCGACTAATAAAAACATAAAACTTGTGGCTCTAGGTGAGCCTGTGCCAGATGAGAGTGAAGGAGCCAAAGAGATAGAAAATGATAATGAAGAAAAAGATAAAAAATAGCAAAAAGTTCTGGACATTTTTTTTTGAAGTTGTTAAAAGAGCCCCTTTTTGTGGAGGAATTAAAGATATATGCCAACAATAAATCAATTGGTCCGTAAAGGGCGAGAAAAAATAAGATATAGAAGCAAGTCACCTGCTTTGACGAGTTGCCCGCAGAGGCGTGGTGTGTGTATTGCTGTTCGTGTGATGACACCAAAGAAGCCGAATTCTGCGTTGCGTAAGGTTGCACGTGTGAGGCTTACCAATGGATATGAAGTAACTGCTTATATACCTGGTGAGGGGCACAATTTGCAAGAGCACAGCATAGTGCTGGTGCGTGGTGGTCGTGTAAAAGATTTAGGTGGTGTGCGTTATCACATAGTGCGTGGCACTCTTGATAGCGTTGGTGTGGCTAACAGAAAACGTAGCCGCTCAAAATATGGATGTAAGAAAGGACAAACTCAAGCAACAGCATCAGCTTCATAACGGGGAAAAAATATGAGAAGACGTAGAGCAGAAAAAAGAGAAGTTTTGCCAGATTTAAAATATAACAATGTTCTGGTTGGCAGAATGATTAACAGTGTAATGTCAAGAGGCAAAAAATCAGTTGCTGAAAAGATAGTTTATGGAATGCTGGATCAAATAAAGGCAGCAACAAAGGAAGATCCTCTTGAGGTTTTAATGAAGGCGATTGATAATGCAAAGCCTAAAGTTGAAGTTAAAAGCAGGAGAGTTGGCGGAGCCAATTATCAGGTGCCTGTTGAAGTAAGTCCTGAAAGACAAGAGACTTTGGCCATGAAATGGATTATTCAATATGCTGATGCAAGAAAAGGTGTGAACACACAAAAAGCGCTTTTTCTTGAGGTTATGGATGCTTATAAAAATCAGGGCAATGCTATAAAAAAACGTGATGATACTCATAAGATGGCTCAGGCCAATAAAGCTTTTGCCCATTATAAATGGTAGAAATTTGTTGCTTATATGGTGGACGTTTTGAAACAGTCAAAAACAAAATTGAATGCGCCAATGAAAATTGTAGAAGCCGCAGAAAGAAGAAAGCCTTTGGCTTATGTGCGAAACTTTGGAATAGTGGCACATATAGATGCTGGTAAAACGACTGTTTCTGAACGTATTCTCTTTTATGCTGGCAAACTTCATAAGATGGGCGAAGTGCACGAAGGCACAGCCACAATGGACTGGATGCCGCAGGAGCAGGAACGTGGCATAACAATAACTGCTGCTGCAACAACCTGTTTCTGGCAGAACAATCAGCTTAATCTCATCGATACGCCAGGTCATGTGGATTTTACGGCGGAAGTGGAACGCTCTATGAGAGTGCTTGATGGTGTGGTTGTGGTTTTCTGTGCCGTAGGAGGTGTTCAGCCGCAATCTGAAACAGTGTGGCGCCAGGCTGAGCGTTATGGAGTGCCTTGCATAGCTTTCGTAAATAAGATGGATAGAGTTGGAGCCAATTTTGATGGAGTGCTTGCAGAAATAAAAAGAAAACTTGGGGCAACAGCAGTGCCGTTGCAGTTGCCTTACGGTAGCGAAGATTCCTTTAAAGGCATTATTGATTTGATTGGTATGGAACTTGTGACTTTTGATGAAACATCATTAGGGGCAAAAGTCATCCGCCAGAGTATCCCGCAAGATTTTGCTCCCATTGCAGAAAAAGCAAGGGCAGCCCTTATGGAGCAAATAGCAGAAGTTGATGAAGAAGCTCTTGCAGCTTATGTGATGAATCCTGAACTTTCATCGGAGTTGTTGAAGGCTGCAATTCGTCGTGCCACAATTGCGAGAAAAATTTTGCCAGTTCTCTGTGGCTCTGCTTTAAAAAATAAAGGGATACAACCTCTACTTGATGCAGTTGTGGATTTTATGCCTTCTCCTTTAGATTTTCCTCATATTGATGGTGTGCATCCTAAAACAGGGAATCCTGAAACAAGAACCATAGGCGATAACGAGCCATTAAGCGCTCTTTGCTTTAAGTTGATGAACAACCAATATATGGGAAAACTTGCATTTTTGCGCGTTTATTCTGGATTTGTTCGTAAGGGGCAAACAGTGTTTAATGCTAGAACTAAACGTAGAGAAAAAATTATGCGGCTAATAGAGCTGCATGCAGATCATTTTACTGATATTGATGCGGTGTACTCTGGAGAAATTGCGGCTGTAGTTGGGCCAAAAGAAATTGCCACAGGCGACACACTTTGTGCAGAACATAAACCAATTTTATTAGAGAGAATTGTGTTCCCTGAACCAGTAATATCAATGGCTATTGAGCCTAAGAGCCAGGCTGATAAGGATGCTTTATGGAAGGCACTGCAGAATTTTTCTGAAGAAGATCCAACATTTAGAGTTTCA
>CAZBHO010000049.1:0-19458 GCA_964491945.1 uncultured Verrucomicrobiota bacterium
CACACTATTATATATCTCATCATTATTACTTGCAAGTCCAGAAATCTGGTTGCTTATAGCATCGCCCCAATCACCACGATATGCAGAACTGCTGTCTACCCCATAACTTATATCAACTTGACTTGTCTCTAAATTTATAACTCTTATGTTTAAATCATTCGTTGCTTGCATTAAATTAGTAACGCCGTTATTTAACGAACTCGCCATATCAGTTAACAACAGCACGTTATTATTTAAGCTATTCGTTGCACTTTCTAAAGATACAACTCTAGAATTCAACCCATTAGTTGCTCCCTCTAAAAGCACAACCTTACTATTCAAATTGTTTGTTGCACTCTGTAAATTGAACAGCTCGCCAGTGCTCGCAATGTTGTTTGCTTGCCAAAAATTAGAAGGAACCACTACAACACCATTCGTATCTACTATTACAGTCCTATAGCCTATATCAACTGTGTTAGTCGGTGCGTTGTTTGTCTGTGCACATAAAAAAGCTATGTTATATACTAATAAGAATAATAAAAATACATTTTTCTTCATATTATTATGCCTCCATCTCTTCTGTTGTCTTACCTTCTGAAACTATAACCATTGCAGGAACACCATTCTCAATCCTTAATCCTATAGGATACCATTTCTGATCATCAGAACAATATAAGTGCAATAAACCATTCTTCCACCACGTGTTGTGATACGGCTCAATCTTACGCATATAGCCAGTCAACATATCTGTCGTAACGTATACTACGCCTTCTTGTTGTGTAGGTGTTATCTGATACGTTGCAACATTCTTTAATTTCACTTCAAATTCTACTACACATAATGGCTTCTCGCCTAGTACTGTACACCATAAGCCTGCGTACCCTGTAATTTCAGACTTGCCACTTAAGGCTTCTAAAAAACTTTCACCAGTCAAATCAACCCTACAACATACTTTCCCATTTGCAAAATCAGCTTCATTCCAATCAGTAGCTATGAAACTATCATTGCCAACCTGCACGATATCCTCGTGATTATATGTATATTCAGTATCAATCCCAAAATACCACACACTGTTGTTATTTACGCTAAAATATGTTGTCGGTGAGGATAGAAGATGAAATCTTAATAATAATTGTTGCGTAGCATAAAAAGTCAATCGTTCTGGCTTCTTAAAACGCTCCCCATCTAGCTCTATACGCTCACTATTTACTGCATCTATGTATATATCTACTATCCTGAAGTTCATCTTTCACCTCCTAATTGTTTGTCAATGGCTCGATACAATACTCAAAAGATGGAATATGCAAGTATTCTGCCTTTATTTTAAAATCAGATGTCTCATTTGTATGAGGTGGATCTGAAAAGAAAAGAGTAGGTGATTGAAATGCTCCTAACCCACCAAAATTAAAATAATAATAAGGATTGTAATAGTTTGTATATATATTACCATTCGCAAGTAAGATAACACCAAAGATAGAAAATCTTAAGAAAGTATTCTCTATAGGATTATTATACTGCAGTCTGGTGATATAAAACTCATTATCAAAATAGTTAGGTTTATTCAGATAAAAAGTATAGGATTTGAAAACAATAGAATGTTCGAAACTTTGTCCTACCCATTCATTCCAATTGGCTGCAAAAGTAGGATTATATATATTATTAACCGCTAATGATACAAAAGCGTGTACAGGATAAGAATAATTAAAATAAACACTCCCCCAATTTAACCATCCTTGCAAAGAATTATATACTTCTACATCTAACACACTGTTATAATTACTAGCTATATTTTCTCTCGGAAATACACTAGAATTATAAGAAGGATATCCATTAAGACTAGCTATATTAAGAGAACTTTGTTTCACAAAAGAATAATTAGCCTCAAAAATTCTTCCAAGACAACCTACTGGATATGATACTTGATATATATTAGTATTGTATGTGTAGTTTGAATAATTCAGGCTTGTATTATATGCTGTATTATGAATATCGTGCATATAATCCCTACAATCAGAATCAATGTTTAAATTTCTAAAAGAGAACCCTGTTATAATCATATCTATAACTGATGTAAAAGCACCCTCATATTCTGGACTATCATAAAATTTAGAAACTTTTAAATAAGCTAATACTTCATAATAAGACCCAGAGCATAAATTAAGGTTAGTAATTGTTGCATACTGTAGTGGATATAAGTTAGAATAAATGTAAAATAAGTATTCTTTAGATATATAATTTGTACCCGCACTAACGTTGTAAACATTAGTAATTATAACTTCATTTGTGATATACAGGTAATTTGTAGGTGGAACACCTTGTTGTGTTATGCTCAAGTAATGCATCGTGGATATACTTGTTATAAAAAAGTCTACATTAAAATCATTAGTTAAAAAAATCAGTGGTAAGTTTGACTCTATAGAAATCAATGTGGGATTAAATACAAAATTAGAAACAAAATATCTTCCAGAGAGATATCTTTTTATTCTGCAATCTAAATTCGTTATAAGCGATTTACGGACATAAGAATCTAAAACATTGGTATATTGATTTGAACCACTACTCACAACATACCATTTTTCATTCGTCCTATATGTAGCATAATAACGCTCTTCATATCCTAACACTAACTCTAAAATATCTATAGGTTTCACATAATAACGTGAGACCTTATAAATAGTATAGCCTGTTAAAACAATACCAGCCATAACATACCATCCATATTTTAAATATGTCATCATGCAAACACGCTATATATATTTATGTTTCCTATATGATATATCTTATCCAACACTACCTGCCCATTTTCCACTTTGAAATAATACAGTAAAATTCTTAATATAGTAGATGTGTTTTGCGGTATATTAACACCAGAAGATATAGATGCTGTGTTATGCTCTAAATCATACTCAACATAAAAATATCTATCTTCTATTATTTCTTCCTGTTTTTCCTCAACTACAACAGGTGTTCTTGTTCCGTGATATATCATTCCATTATTTATTGTTATATTTCTACCATCTATCTCATATCCAAAAGCAAAAATAGAAGCATCAAAATCACCACCAGTTATTACATCCCATCTCCTAGTGGATACATCAATGCTTTTAGCTCTATAATGACTATCTACCCATTTTTTTGTAGCAAACATAATTCATTCCTCATATTTAGGACTAAAAGTACCGCCAACATATATATCAGCCCAACGCTCTGCACCTACCCACGTCTGCGTAAGCTGGTATCTGTTCTTGGCTACTTGCTTAAGTTGCGGACCCAAATATAACCACTCCCATTCACCATTACTTGTGCCCCAACGTGGCAATAATCTTAACACACCTAATAATGGCTCATTTGTATATTTAACATTCTGCGTATTACCAAGTACTTCATCAGTCTTCCATACTTGACCAACTCTATTATACACACACTTTGCTACACTTTTGCTTGAAATTATTATATTCTTTGTCAACCTGAACATAACCGCAACATAATCGTTTATCTGATGAGCATAATATGCATATAGTGTTTTAGCTATATCACTACCAACTGGATTAGGCTCATTCTTCCGTACAGCATTATATATATCTGATTTATCCTTGCCTGATAATGCATCAAAAATACGATGTGTTTCTATTGGCTTATTAAGAACTTCTGAAGTGAGCTCCCACACAATTTCTATATCTTCTGAATATCCATTTGTGTCATCACTGCTATTATAAGCACAGCGTATTATGAGTTCACCATATCCGCCGTTATAATTTTCTTGCACTGAAGCAATGCTTAATCCATCAATTTCACCTTCTTCTTTTATCTCATCAAAATAATCTTTAATGGATTCTGCATCACCAACATATTTTATCACTCGCATTGTCCCAGTAGAAGGAGACCACTCTCTTGTATCCTTCAATCTAGTTATCCCTTCATATCCTTTGACTGTATAGCTCATAATGCAATACCCATATCATCTAGTTGAGCTCTGAAACTTTCCATTTTACGTTCTATATCAGCAAGTTTTTGTACTGTTTCTTGTTGCAAGTCACGCAATTTTTCTTGAACAGCTGCCTGACGTTCCTGTATCGCTGCCTGTTGCATACCACGACCTGCTACACCACCAACAATTCCTCCTATCTGCTGCAATGTATCAACACGAAAATTCAATCCTTCTTTAGCTATTCCTTTGCCCTCTAAAATATCCTTTCTCTTTTTCTCATAGTCCAACAAGATTTCATCTTGTTCTTTATTCCTAGCCTCTCGCCTTTCATCCATTTCTTCTAATTTCAACATCATTGAAACATATTCACGAAATGCTTTCTTTTGTTCTTCTTCTCTCTTCTTCTGTAAAATTGCACGGTGTTTCTCTAATTCAAGAGAAGCTACATCTTGTTTCCTTACCTCACTTATAATTGCACTAGCTTCTTTCTTTTTTTTCTCTCCCCAATACTGCTGGAATGTCCCTTGTTTGACTTCACGCTCAAATCTTTTAGCTAAAGCTCGCCTTTCTAATTCCTCATCTATTTTAACACCAAAAGCTTCTACGAACATATCAGCTAGAGTTTCTTGTAATGCAGTGAAAGCTTTAACTGCTCTAGCTGTAAAAATTATTATTTTATTCTCAAGCTCCTCAAGATACTGTTTAGCATCAGCCAATTCCTTAAAACCTTCTGTAGCATCTTTCACAGAACTTTTGACCTTCTCCAATCCCTCTTCTGCTAATCTTTGCAATGCTGGAACAAGCTCTCCAGCTTGTCTACCTAGAATATCTTGCAATGCTGAATACGCTTGAGCACTTTCACCAGCATTTCTAAACCCTACAGCTATAAGCTCTAATGCCTTATCTGGAGATGATGTGATGAAGTCTTCCGAAGATATTCCAAGCACATCTAAAGCTTCCATCAGCTGTTTGTTACCTTCTACTACTTCGCCTTGTGCGTCTCTAACTCGTGCTAAAGCATACATCATACTATCATAACTTACGCTACTTCTCCCTGCTACATCCTTCAAGGCAACCATGCTATCCATAGCAACGCCAAAAGCTCTACTTGTCTTTTCCATAGTGTCTGCCAAATTAAGCAGACGTGAGCCAAATTGAACGATAGCACCTACAGAAAAAGCTCCTGCAATCATTCCTTTAATTTGTGCAAGCTGTCTGGAGCCAAAATTATTGATGCTGTTGCTTATTTTTTGTATTTCAGCTTGAAACTGCTTGCCATCAAGAGTTGCTATTGCTTTTAGTTCAACAGCCATTAGTTGATTATCTCCTCCGCACGTCTTATATACATTATCTCATCATCACTCATAACTTCAGTAGTATTATTTATTTCACTTTCACACAACATATAACAAAATAATCTTGCAAAATTGGCATTCCACGCTTCCTCTTCGCTGTAATGCAAATGCTTCATCGCAAAATACACAAGATGAAACCATATCGGTATCTTAAGGCTTTTCTCTTTTTCTTCCTTCCAGCATACTGGCAAAAAGAAACTCTTCTCTATATATTCTTTTACATCTGATATAATTTGAGAATAACTATCAGGCTTGATTTTCTTACCAGCTTTCACAAGTGCATTTTTGTCTAGTATGAATTCATCACGCCGCTTGCTGCAAACCTCTATCACTACTATCGCCTCTTCTATCGTAAGCTCGCCACCGACAATAAAAGAACTATCCATTTCCTCTAACACTAGCCCGTGCCAACAAGAAAAAGGCAATAATTGCTTACCTGTGATAGACGGTGGACGATATAGTAATGCGTTTAAGAATGCACCTTGCATAGTATTAACTCAATGTTAAGCCATCCTCTTTGACTAACTTGAGTGTAAGTTTGGTTGCTCCATGTGCAAATTTTACAGAAGCACCCTCTACCAGACCATCAAAACTACTATTGTCTGGAAGTGTAATCGTCACTTTCGTTCCATCAGCTGGTGGTGTAAGACTGCCATTAGATGTAATTATGAATGTGCCTTCAACTTCCGTAGAACCATCCATATATATCTTGGCTATAGTCTGACCATCAGCACCACGCACTACTTCTACGTTCTTGTTTGGTTTGGAATATGTGAAGTCTTCAGGAATGTACCCTGAATAAGACAAACTCCCGAAACTAATTTTGACCTCTTGCCCTTTCAATGTAGCTGCCATATTACTTCCTCCTTTTATTTACCTGTTGCTATCACTTTTAACCTAATTGTATTAACTAAAACTCTCCTCGCATCATCTATATCTCTTTCAATCTCTTCTATATTAACACCTGAAAAAATAACATTACTTGGTGAACGATTATTTAATATCGTAGCTACATCACTATCTGCAAAGGCTGTAATCATCTTATCTCTCAATGTAATTATATCGTTTCTTACGTTATTTTTTGCCTCTACTAGAGCCACAACTTCAAAATCTATCTCTCTAATACCTGTCCAACCTGTACTCTCTATGTTTTTACTTCTCACAGCATTAACTATAATGCACGGATATTTCAATAATTCTGCATTCCACGCAGTATAAAAATTTAATCCGCTTATCCCAGTTATTTGATACTGCAAATAACTTAAAATAGCATCTTCAACTTTTTCTTCAATTGCCCAACTCATAATAGCCCTCTTCCAATACTCATCCCAGAATTAAAAGCTCTTTGCACTTCTCTTCCTGCATCTCTTGCTATCTTTTTCTCTACTTGAGCAATTATCCTGTTTGCAGTTTTTGCTTCTACAGCTTTTAGCCAGCCAGCTGGCATTATCTTCTGAATATATCTCAATGTATTCTTCATCACTATACCAAAAACCTTGTCTCCTTTTATCTCTGAAACTTCTATTATATTAGGCATCTCTTTGCTATCGCTTATCTGCCCTAAATACTTCAATCCCCATTTCCACGAACGTGAGGCTAGTCCTGCATTTCTTATGCGTCTTGCTTTACGCCACGCTTCCATATCATATCTGTTATTAGCACGCTTAAACATCCATTTATATATCTTCTGAACTGAACTATCTTTTCTATTTTTCTCCACATACTCAACATTACCTTCTCTCTTCACTTCACGAAGTTTTCTAGCTTTTGGAGTAAGTTTTGCAGCACTCTGCACCATCAGAATTATTGCGTGCTTCACTGCTTCCTTCAACGAACGTTTCATCACATACACTGAAGCCTGCAACGCTTTTGAAAAACGTTCATCTACTGTTTTACCCCAATCTATTGTTTTAATTTCAGTTGCCATTATTATTCTCTCTTCAACATAAACCCTATAGTTAAAACTGAATTAGTTGGATCAGATGCAATACTCGTCACGAATGCATTATATCCACTAACCTTGATGATATCACCACGATTGACACTTACACCGCTTGCTTTCAAATATAAAAAACCAGCAGTATTGCCAACCTCACCAATATCTTCTAAATCTGCAACTGTATCTAAAACCGAACTGATAGCAGAATAAGAGTTGCTCCCAATTGTTACACTCACTACAATTTCAGGATGAGCTGCAAAAACTTCATCAAATGCTTCAGTTATCAGTTCGTTCAACATAGTTTAAAAGAAGGGGAGGATAATAATCCTCCCCATTCCCTCCCCCATTACGCAGTCACTCCACCAATCACATAAACAGCTGAAGAGTTCAGGATTTTCACCTGATACCACAAATATGCGTCATAATAGTTGTTAACCGTTACTCTATCACCAACGCTCTGAATAACCCAAGGCTGTTTCCCATCAGGCAAAAACTGGAATACTTTACCCAGAACAGGTTTCCACTTGTGAGAGAGTGGATCTGTCCCTTCGTCCAATTTTGCGAATGCAATCATTTCTGCTGTTGAACCAGAAGCAGCCCATATATTGTCATCGCCTGCTAGCACTGTATCAATGCCTAAAAACATAGCTAGCCCGTTCATCCAAGCATCAAAGTTCATTCCTGTTGCAGCTTCGGCAGGGCTTGCCCCAGAGATAAGTCTGGCAAACACTTTGCCATAAGTATTGCTGGCAATTAAGTCCTGCACTAGAGTTTTTAGTGTTTTTGTCCCACCAATTAGTGCAGTTTTGCCTTCATACCTTCTGATGGCGTCAAGAGCAGTTTGAGATTGCGTTAAGAATTTTGCAGCGTCAAAAGTGTCATCTGCGCTATCTAATATAGCAGCAGCTATGTCAGCTTCTAACTTATTCATAACGCTACGCTTCGCAAACTTCGCACCAACCTCATCAGCTTTTTCTATTCCGCCCATAGTTTTAACTTCGTCAGGCGAAATTGCACCACGCTTGCAGGCTTCGCCGCAACTAAATGTAGTGCTGGAATTGCTAATTTGTGTTGCTGTTGGACCCGCTCCAGTGCTTCTGCTAGTCTGTGCAGCACTATCTGCTGTCACTGTTGCATAATAAATAGTCCCAGACTTCTCTGCCACAGGCACTACTGGAAGAATTTTTGTTCCAATATATCCTTCAGGCGGATTAACTTCTATTGCAGCCAGATCAGGTCTTTCACCAGTTTGTGTATAAAAAGCATCGTTCATTTTTTTTCCCTCCTTATTTTTCTTCACTATTCTTTAACTATAATCTTGATTGTGTAAGTATTTGTCCCGGCACTCGCACCCACTACTGTTACGGTCAGCAAACCAGCAGAAACTGGATTGGCATATATCGGAACTGAATTGCTTGCAAAATCTACAAAGCTAATTGCAGTCCCACTTGTGTTGTGAGTAGCAACTTTCGGATAATAAGTTGCAGAAGCATTTACACCGCTTTTTGAAAGAATTGTCTGCTCTGAAGTTGCAACAGTTACATTACCACTTGCGCCTTCTGGAACAACAACTCTAATCGCCATTATCTCGCCACGCACTACATAGCTTTTTGAATTTGTCTCTGTGCCAACTACACTCATAGAATAAGTTACATCCCTCATCTCTGCAAAAGCGAGAGTGGCGGATAGTAACAACCCTAACCCTATTAGTTTTTTCATCTCTCTCCTCCTTATTTTTTGTTTATTATTTTCTCCCACACTTGCGGATAAAGTTTCCTAGCCTTCACATAGTCGCCATTGCACGCTTTCAATGCTTCTTCCCACGTGTTTACAGGTGAAATGCTATGCACTTCATCCGTGTCTGGTGAAAAGGCAAGTGCGCCGTTTAGCAACTTGCAAAGTCTATTGTTAGCTTCCGCAAGTGAAGCCCTTAAATTCTCAATCTCACTCTGTAATTTCTCACACTCAATCTTGTGAGCTTCTATTTCCTTCTTCAATTCAGCTTCTAGCTTATCTTTTGCACTTTGAAACTCACGAATAAGTTTATTTCTACTTTCAATTTGAGCTTGTAAATTCTTTAACTCTTCTGCCCTTTCACGTTCTGCAAGAGCCTTGCCAGCCGCAACTCCTCGCTCAAATGCTCCTTCTCCATCATTAGCTTTTTGATCTTCTCCGCTAGCATTTGAGGAAGGACTGGATTGCTTAACATTTGTTTCGCCACTAGCTTCGGAGAATTCGGCAGTGCCATTCTCATTTTTTACCTCCTTTTTCTCTTCTTTCACATCTTGTTTTTGATCTTCGTTTAGAAGAGCTTTTGGAAAAAGCCCTTTTGCCTCTAATTCCGCTTTAACATTCGCAAATTCAGCTTCGTTAAATGGATTTTCAATTTCATCAATAAAACCAAATTCTTTAGCTTCTTTGGCAGTAAGCCATCTCTCTTCGCTCATAAGCTTCAACATCTCTTCTTTTGTCTTACCTGTGCGTTTTGCATAAAATTCTGCCGCTTCCTGCTCGCAATCACGCAATTCCTTTGCACGCTTCTCCATAACTTCAGCATCACCTTGAACTATTGTCCAAGGATTGTGAATGAGCCATCTTCCGTTAGCTGCCATAATCCGCTTCTGGCAGGCTAGAGCGATAATTGTTGCCATTGAAGCTGCCACTTGAACACGTGCAACTGTCTTTTGTTTCAAACTCGCAATCTGGTTGACAATTGCATTGCCTTCCCAGATATCCCCCCCCGGTGAATAGATATTAAAGACAACGCTCTCAATGCCATCTTCAATCTTTTCTAGCATATCCTTCAGCTGCGGATACCATACATCCCAGCCGATAACTCCAACGATATCAATTGCAACTTCTTTCTTATCCTCTAACTTCCTAAAAAATATCCCTTGCTTTTTCATTTCCATTTTTGCCTCTCCCTTCTTTTCGTTTTTCTTTAAGAAACCATACACAAAATAGAATTTTTTATTCTCACTCTTCTGCTCTTCATTACGATATTCAAAATCATCTGAAGGATCGTATTGACGCCAGCGATATAAATTCTCGCTCTCATCAAAACCATCAGTGTAAAAATCGTGGTCTTTTAACCACTTCTCGCTCTCTTCCTTTGTCCATTCGTCCTTTGGAAACAAAACGCTCTGAATATGCGTTTTCTTCGGCGCTTCTCTGTTAACCTGCGGCATTATTATCTCCTCCTATGTTCATCACACCCCCACTCTTCGTTTCAAAGATATTAAGTGGCAAACCAAGCTCTTTTGCTTTCTCTAATTGCTTTGACAATGCCTCAAATTTCTTTTGCCAATCAGGACCCATAATTTCAGAATAATCAATTGTTCCAGTTTTGAGTGCCTCTGTGATTGCTTGTGCTTCTCTCGCTTCATCCACGTGTGGCATAATAGGGAACTTCCACGAAATTGTTTTCTCCCATCCTGCTTGAAGCTTTGAGATAATCCTCTTATTCTGTGCCCACGTTAAAACTTTAACAGCCACCCAGTCGCAATAACAGCGTTCTAGCCATTTTTGCATAGGATAGAATGCACTCTGCCAGCTCATTATCATATCGCCACGAAATGCGGTGTATGAGCTATCTGCCCGCAATAGTGAATAAGCTTTTGCAAGCCCTAATGAAGCGCCAGCATAGCATAAAACGCTTTCAATGAATGTCGCAATTTGAACACTTGGACGCTTTAAATCAGGAAAAACAATCTCATCTTGCGCATCAACATATTCCCATATTCCGCCAGTCAATGCTTCAAAACGCTCATAGTTTGGTGCTGTGCCGCCACCCGCAATTTCATTGGCAATTGTTGTTTCGTTCTTACCCGTATTCTCTGGAAGTGCTGAAGCTCCCGTTGTAAGACTGTCCCAGTCTGTAACTGCATTTGATCTTTTCGTATATCCCGCAATAACAGCTTGACGCTTTGCACTCAAAAGCTCTGCTGTCAAAATTTCGTATAAATCAAGAAAATTGGTGGCGGAAGTAATCAATGCAGGCACTCCACGCCCTTGATTTAATCGCCAGGGATTTTTTATCAGTCTTGCGTTTTCCCTCTTCCATACGGTAACATCTTCCTCTTTATCAACAACACGCAACCCACGCTTCCCAGTGACAATATACCCTAACACTCTACCCCATTTATCCCTAACTATACCATTCTCTTGCACTGCTGCTTCGCCACCAAGCTCTTTTTTGATTTTACGCTCAAAAATCTCATCACTCACATTGACAATCTGATCCGCTTCCCAGTGCAAAAGTTTGCCGCTATCTTCAATTAGTCCGTCATCAACAACAACTAGAAGATCGCCTTCTCTTAAAACTCCAGCAACTACATTCTGCAAAATTTGCGAGAAATGAATCTCATCACGAAAATCGCAATTTTTAGCCCATTCTTGATTAAAGAAACTTGCTGCCTCTTCTCCACCTTCAATGTTGACCTGTATTTTACCTAAATCACCTACTACATTCATTCTGAATTGCTGCAAAATGCCCTTCGCAGGTGAATAATTACGCTCCAAATCCCTGCAAAAATTAGCTATTAAAGCCCGCTTCTGGCTGTCAAGGATTTGATCCTCGTTTTTATACTCAATAACTGGTCTTCTACGTACAGTTGTGTTTTTAACCGCATCATATTCCATTTTGATTTTATTTTTAAAAGCTTTAGACATAATAACTTGAGCTTCCTGTGCCTGAAAAATCTGGATAAGTGCGCTTTCTGATATTTTTTTGAGCTAACCGTTTAGCTAAAATCTCTTCTCGTTCCTCAAGCCATTTGAGCTGTGAAGAAGAATAAGTCACTGAAATATCACCAATGTTGAATGAAACTATTGCCTTGCCCGTTGTGGTTAATTGCTGGATAGCTTCACGAACTGCTGCGTATTCCTGTTCAGTAGTTAATGCCGCCATAAAAAACTCAATCTCCTTCTATAAATAGTAAAAAAGTGGTGCACAAAACTATGCTTATTCCTTGACTACCAACAAGTTAAGTGGTGCAGGCTAGCCCTTTTTAGGTTTTTTTATGAGTTTTAATTTACGAACCACTGTTGAGTGGTCAATGTTGAGTTTTGAAGATATTTCACGAACGCTTTTGCCAGCTAAAGCAAACAAAATAATCAATGCTAGATACGGAGTATCATCTGCAACGCTTAAGATATACCTACAAAATTCCTTTAAAGCGCTTTCTGGATAATCGCCCCCAGTTATATCCCTAATTGCCCCACATAACTCGCACCTTTCCTCTCCTTTTATGTCCTCAAGCTTCATTTTGACCCTCCTATAACAATGTTAACCCTACTTTTGGCTTTCTCGCTTCACGCCTCTTCGCAGGCAAGACAACGCCCTGCGTCGTCAATCCTTGCGAAAGAGCACCAACAAAAGCCATTGAAAGAGCATCTGCCCAGTCCCACTGAACGCCAGGAAGATGAACCCACTCATAACGCATCCCATAATCCGTTTTGTATTTTTGCCTCAAAATTTCAGCTGTAATATGCTCTGCAAAAGGCAAATGCTGGCGTGGCTCGTTTCTGTAAACCCCAATTGAACCAATTTCACCAACTTCTCCTAAAAATCCTCTATGCATTATCTCACGCACTACATCAGCATTGAATGCTATGAATTGTCCAAGCGTTGATTGAGTGAGATGACAATTCTCTTTTGGAGCACCGATAACATTCTTGCCAACGTTATATTTTTGTGAAGCATAACCACGAACTGGCACTAAACGAAATGGAAAATAAGCACTATTGCAAAATCTATGAACCACATCAGGCTCATAGCCCCTATCAATGAGCAACCATAAAGGTTTCACTGTTTTGCCATCTTCATCTCTCAAAGGCAGTCCTGCAATCATCCCAGATAATTCATGCAACGCTTGAAATATCTTCTTTTTTCTAACCATTTCTGTTGCATTAGCTTCCCATACATTCCTGCCAGCTGGATAACGCCCATAATCCACAATATGCCCACTTAAATCATTACGAAACGCAACAATAACATAATGCAAGCCAACTCTGTTTATGTCTGTTGCTGCAAAAACTAAATTATGCCCTCGTGGCACGATAAAACGCTCAATGTTTGTGATATGCTTCAAAACATCTTGAATTTCAACCCTATAAGTGAATTCCATTATGTCCTTTGGTTCGTTTTGGTACTCTGCAAAAAAAGCATCACCTGTCTCTATCATCAAATTCTCTGCTGTCTGTAAGGCATCAATCTCGCCTTCTCGCACTCTATGCGTCCAAGAGATAATTGCTCCCTTCTGCATTTGTTCTTTGTGTTCTTTGTAAAAATTCGTTGCTCTTGCCATCCCCTTGCCATTTGCTAAATCCTCTCTGTAAATTTTGCGGTAGTCCTCCCATAAGCCATCTTGTTCGTCTGGAAATTTCTCAATCAACTTATACCTTACACCTTGCCATTCTGGATGAAGTTTATTATCAAGGAACCTATCAGCTAAATCACCCCTCCTGATAACAGTGCAAAGCATCACTGCTGTTATCCGCTTCTTCACTCCTGCCAGCCCCAGCACATCACCCATTATTATTCGCTCACGCATTGCACACTGTGCTTCGCTCTCTGCGCTCTCTCTGTCCTGTGGATCGTCTAAAATCGCAAAATCTGGTCTGATAACCTCTCCAGTTGTGCTATCCTTCCACTTGCCTCTTATCGCACCAGTGAGCCCGTGAGCCTCAATAATTCCCGAATTGCTCGGATATTCTTTACCATCTGGCGTTAAAACAGCAGGAAGCATTAAAAAATTCTGCCTCAACACAATGCCAGAAGACTCACCATCAGCACGCAACTGGTATTTTGCTTTTATCGCCTTGCCCTCCGTAGCCCTGAAGTATGTGGTAATGTGTGGATAATATTCGTGCAAAACATCGTTATCTATCAATTGCTGTTTTACAAACTCAATGAATGAGTTAGCTAGCTCGCTTGTCGCAGCGATATAAACCACATATTTGCGAATTCCAGTTAATAACGCATAAAGAGCTGCCCATTTTGTTATTGTGCTTTTGCCGTGCCCTCTAGGCATTGCAAGTGCAAAAAGTCCCCCCTTCTTCATCGCAGTGTATAGCTTCTCAATAATGTTTAAATGAGCTGGTGAAAACGGAAGATTGAAAGCATCGCCGCCAAAAAAACGCAACCATTTGACAATGTCAGCCTCAAGTTTTTTGCGCTTCTTTAAAATTTTATCTTCAGGCTCACTATGCTTTACAATTCTCGCTAACCTCCTAGCTACAGTGAGCATTTTTGAAAATTTTATGTTCTTTTCAATTTGCGCTCTCTCTCTTCCACTTATTTCCATATTTTTGCCTCCTAACTTATTTCATCGTTTTGCGTTTTTTGTGTTAACTCTTTTATCATCAAGCATTTTCAATTTTAATTTTTGTGAGGTCGCCGCTTGCGGTGTGTAGCGTTTTTTTACAGAAGGACCCGATAGGGGGGCTAAAGAATGAAAAACACAAATCAAAAATAAATAGCCTAGAATGCCCGACGTTCCGTTTTTTATCCGTACCCCCTAAAAGATATCTTACGGATATTTTCGAGGACGTAAAAGTCATTTTAGAGCCTTTCTTTTTGAAATTTAGGATATGAGCTAAAAAATTTTTGCAAGAGTAAGAGAATTTTTAGATTTTGGACATCTTGTGGTGTAGCGCGGAGCAGGTACCAGCCAAGAAGTGTTAGTGTGTTATATTTTTCTATATCGCTCAAGAAGCCCTTACCCCTCACGTGTCTACCGAACGTCCATATACCACCTTCTATTTCAAGAGCCAGTTTATATTCTGGCCAAGCATAGTCTATCCTCCATTTACGTGGAGGTGCAAATCTGTGTTCAGGGATAGGTACTGGTAATCCGTTAGAACGGCAGAGATTCTGTAGAGGTATCATAGGTATTTTTTATATTATTATTATTATTATTATTATTATTATTATTATTATTATTATTATTAAAACTACTATTACGTTTAGGTTCTACATATACCTTATAGTACTCTTCCAACCAATCTGGATGTTTAGTGATGTATTCCATTACTTCTTCTGAGAGTTTATTGATGTACTCCCATTCATCTGGTTTATAGTGTTTACGTAAGGCATTTTTGCCATTCGTACATTGGCAAGGTACGATATAGAAGTAAGTTCTTTCACCAGTGAAGATTTTTTTAGTTTCATAGTCTTGATAAAAAGAGAGCCAGCCTGTTCTACAGCAGAGTTCACAATCTTGTTTTGGTGGATTGTTAGCGATATACGCTTCTTTTCTAGCAGCTTTGATTTCACGAATTACATCATCTACGTTTGGATTACGCTCTAATGGTTTTTTTCGTAATCTTTTGACTGCAGCTACTAGCTCATCACTTTTTACGTTTTTGACTTCATCTTTTATGATGAGCTCCCAGTCTTCAGCTTCTTTATCCGTCATACGTCTGAAGTATGCGGAGAACAATCGTTCCCACGTTAGTTGTTGATATACGGTTGATGATGTTGTCATTCGATATACCTCTTTCTTTGTGGTGTTTGTATTGGTTCATCCTCCCATCTGCCCTGATTAAGCCAGGTAGTAGGATGTGGAATAAAAGCTCCGTTTTCCTTACGCCATTGTTCTGATTGTTTTTGAGCTTCTAGAGCAGTAAGTATTTTTTCAAGGGTAGTGAGCTTGATAGCTTTCTTGAAGGATTGATATGCTTTCAGCTTTCCTACTTTTCGAGGATAAGCCTGCCAGAAGGTTTCAAAATCTTTGGCGTACTTTGGCTCTTTAGGTTCAGAAAGATTATGCGACGTTGGATCAACTGGATCATTTGATCTTTGAACTGGTGGTTTTTGATCTTCTACAGGTTCATTTTTAGGATCATTTGAGCAAGAAAGCAGATCAAAATGCTCGTCATTTTGATCAATGTTTTTATTATTATATATATTATTCTTTATCTTTATCTTTATTGGTTTACCACGCTTACCATTGTTTACATTGTTTAACACAGGTTTAACATTGTTTAACATTGTTTTACATTGTTTAACATTGTTTAACATTGTTTTACATTGTTTAACATCTTTTACATCACTTGTGTTGCTGCACCTATAATCACGCATATAATTACGCATATATTCTTTACGTTCTTCATAGGTTCTTTGTTCTTTATAATGTTGATAATTAACAACTTGCCAGCCCCATTCTCTGGTTGGTGATAACCTGACTATTCTTCTTCCTTCATTATTTGGATTGCGTGAGCTAGGATCTGGTGATTCTAATTCTTGAATGGCTTTTTTGACTTGCTCTTCTGAAAGACCAGTCTCGTCCATTATAACTTTCCAGTGGACATCAACTATGCCTTCATCATCACAATTAAGAAGCAAATCAATAAAAACAAGTAGTAGTTCAGGCTTACCCCTCATACTACCTGTCATTATGTTCTTAAAAAGTTTTATGTACATTTTTTTAATCCCCTATTTTGTTTCAGGAAATTGAATATGGATAGGCAGCCATAGAATACGTATATATCTGTCTTTTCCTTGTGTTCTAAAAGCTGCCATCCATTGTCTTTTTTATAGATTACATACCGCTTTGAAACTCCAGTGAGTTCTGCATACGCTGCGGTTTGCAATCTCCATTGCAGGCTTGGAGTACGGCTTGATTTGATATCTATTACGGATTTTTTTCCGTTCACTAATCCGATAATATCAGGCTTGCCAGAGAATTTGAAAGTATCGTTGTAATAACGCCTTTCAGTATCAATTACTTCTAACTTAATTGTTTTACTGAACTCTAGAAACTGTTCTACGAACGGCAAGATTTCATTATCCACCGTACTCCAATCAAGGTTATCCTGCAATGCTAGCTCTATTGCTCTATGGATATATGTACCTCTAGTCATATAGTATTCATCAGGCTCATAATCCATAGGTATCACAGAATATATTATTTCCGTGACTCTAGGATACTGTTCTCTATTCATTTTTGCTCTTTTGTATAAGCCTGTATATACTCACATAACTCCTCATATTTGTCTTTTGTGATTTCGTGAGTATGCTCTACCCCACATATCCCACGCACAGCATCTTTCAGGAGATCATCAGACATTCCTACTTCGTGGGCTAATGCAAAAAGTCTTTTTCTTTGCTTTTCAGAGATAGTGTTCGGTTTTTCTGGTTCTTCTTTTGGTTCAGGAACTTTTGGTTGTGGCTCTTGTACTTTCACTTGATTATCATTGACAAGACTTTCAACTATCTCTTGTGGCATATCCTCAAGGTCTTCAGTCCACACTTCGCTTGCCCCGCATACCATACGTACTACAGCGACCATTGCACGTTTAACGGCCATTTTGAGTACGGTATTGCTTATATCTGCAACTGGGACTTTGACTTGTTTTATTTTACGGACAGTTCTATCCCAGCGTTTGAAGGCAATACGACGTTTATCTTCGGGAGTGCTATCCCATTCCTCATCGCATACTGCCATACGCCACAAGTATTTTTCTTCTTGGGTGCTTGCCTCACCAAAAGCTTCACCTAACAATTTATCTCCTTTCCAAAGCTGACTTTTGATTCGGACATAGTATTTGTCCTCATCTCTTTCTTCAGAATCTACCATAGTTCTGAAAGAAAGTCCGAAATAAGCAATGAGAATTTCTGCGCCAGCTTTATAAAGTGTAGGTTGTTTTGTTCCACCTATTACTCCGTAATGAACGCCTTCCTTCATTACGGACTTCATAAGCCTCCGAATATCGTTTATTTGGCTTTGCAGAGTTTCAATACTCTGTACAGATGTTTGTTGTTCCTTGATTGCTAATGATGTAGTATTCATTTTGTTTCCTTTCATTTTGTTCTAACTGCCATTACCTTTTCTGAGTAAAACTCAACGCCCGGTATTTTCAAACTACCTTTCGTTGATTTAGCTATATTATCCAACAGTTTTTCATTTGGAATCATATACTCTCTAGGGAGCAGGTTAACTTCCACAACTCTAGCCTTCCAAACTTCCCTATAGCTTATGCCATCGGCATTCTGGCTCTCTACCTTGACATCAACTATGACGGGCTGGACGGCTTGAGCTTGAGCAAGATATGCTTGTTTTGTTTCTTCTCGTTTTGCTTGTTCAGCTTTCTTAAGAAGAGCCTCTCTTTCAGCTTGAGCTCTAGCTTCAGCTTCAGCTTGAAGCCTTGCACGTTCTTTTTCAAGTCGTGCTTGCTCCTCCTGCTCATAACGAAGCACTTCATCTTGTATTTGTTTGCGGAGAGACTCTACCTTATCTAGGTATTGTTTCTCTTGATTACATAACGTTTTCCACGTATCATAAGCCTTGTTTTTAGGCTCCTTAAAGAATGCTTTGATGTTGTTAGCTATCTTTGTTAATTCTTTTATAACGCTTTGAGCTTGCAGTTTGCTTGCAGTATCTTTTACTATAATTTTTGCAGTTTCATAACGTTGAATGGAATTGTTAATTTCGTTTGTATCTATTTTAATTTCATTTTTCATAATTAGCTCCTTAATTGTTTATTGTTTATTGTTAATTGTTATGGTTTTACGTCTATAGTTGATACCCATCAACCTTGACGCCCTCTTCAACGTGTCCATTTGTGATTGAATACACTTTCATTGCATACTCCTTTCATTAAAATGTTATTCCTCTTTTCCTGCGTTTTAATTCCTTGACACCATCAATATCAACTATCTCATATTGCATACTGAACCAAGCGAGCCTGATCGCTCTTATGATTTTTTTGATTGTTTTCATTTCTTTCTCCTTTCTATGAATTTCTCTATATCGCACATCCTGAACCTCAATGTCCTATATCCGAACCGATACCCAGTTAAGAAGCCAAGCCTGGAATTTTCATAGGTTTTATTCCGAAACAATGCACATTGATGATTGTCGTTGAACAAAACCTCTGTGTCCCACCCATTCCTCGCCATACGCTCCCCCTCTGCTTCTAACCACTCAAGATAGGTTATTCGCCCCCATTGAGTGGAGAATTTGACCGAAGGATCTTCCCATACGGTTAACCTTAATTCTTCGTTATATTCCATTATTACACGCTCACTTTCATTTTGCTTGGTTTGTATCCCTGCTTTTCAAGTTCCATCGCCTGCTCAATGAGCCTGCGATACTTCTTTGCCTGCTCCGTTGCAGACAACAAAAAAGCCGCAACAGAGCGATAACCCTGTGCGGCTTTAAAAAGTTTTTCTTTCTCTTCTTTAGCAATGCGTATATAGAGACGTTCTTCTTTCATACGCAAAACAAGATATCTTTTTTTTTGTAATATAG
>CAZBHO010000050.1:0-1566 GCA_964491945.1 uncultured Verrucomicrobiota bacterium
CATTTGCCATAAATATCGCCTGGAATAGCCCGAAGAACGCAATACTTACCAGATAAGCAATAAAGAAATATGAGTTAAAGAAAGCAAGCGCCAATGATAAGCAGAATATAGCTACGAAGATGTTGAACATTCCTTTTTGCGCATAAATGGTACAAATTTTTACAACTTCCTTGCTGTCCTTTATCGATGCCGTTTCTGCATTAAGATTGAGGTTTTGTTTAATATATACAACAGCTCTATAAGCGCCAGTTACAACAGCTTGAGCGGAAGCGCCAGTAAACCAATAAATAACAGCACCACCCATAAGGAACCCGAGCACCATTTCAGGTTGAACCAGACTAAGCATAGAAATTATTCCACCTTTAGCAATGGTATTATTGAGCAACAAAATGATGCCGAAAATCATAGTTGTAGCACCAACCACAGCAGTGCCAATAAGCACTGGCTTGGCTGTGGCTTTGAAAGTATTGCCTGCACCATCATTCTTCTCAAGATTGGTCTTTGCCTTCTCAAAATCAGGAGTAAATCCAAACTTCTGCTTTATTTCTTCTTTTACATTTTGCACAGCTTCTATTCTGCTTAATTCATAAACAGATTGCGCATTATCTGAAACAGGACCAAAACTATCCACCGCAATAGTTACTGGACCCATCCCAAGGAAACCGAATGCCACAAGTCCAAATGCAAAAATAGGCGCGGCAAAAGTTATACCCTGAGGCATTATCGCCTTAAGGGCATCGTGCCCAGCCAACATTCCTGCAACAAGCATTAACACCAGAATAACCAGCCCTTCCCAGAACGCTGAAAAATTGCCTGCAACAAATCCTGAAAGGATATTGAGTGAAGCACCTCCCTGTTTTGAAGCAGTAACGACCTCCCTGGTATGTCTGGCTTCAGTGCTGGTGAAAATTTTTGTAAATTCAGGAATAAGCGCTCCTGCTGCCGTTCCGCAGGAAATAATCACAGAAAGTACCCACCATAGGTCATCGTGAATGCCGTTTCCTGGCACCAACAGAACTTTGCTTGCAACAAACGTTACTATAATTGATATAATTGAAGTAAGCCAAACAAGAGATGTGAGTGGCAGCTCAGGATTAAATGTTTCAACCTTGCTATATTTTGCACTGAAGAAGATGTTATTTAGGAAATACGACACCAGCGATGTCAAAATCATCAATATTCTCATCACAAATATCCACACAATAAGATGTGCACAAAGCTCTGATGTGCCAAGCGTTAATGCAAGGAACGAAATTAAAGCCACACCAGTCACGCCATAAGTTTCAAAACCATCCGCTGTCGGCCCAACGCTATCGCCAGCATTATCACCTGTGCAATCTGCCACAACACCCGGATTTTTTGGATCATCCTCTGGCAATTTAAAAACTATTTTCATTAAGTCTGACCCAATATCTGCTATTTTTGTAAAAATGCCACCGCATATTCTTAACGCACTTGCACCCAGAGATTCACCAATTGCAAAACCGATAAAACATGGTCCACGCAAATCTTCAGGCAGGAAAATTAAAATACATATCATAAAAAACAACTCAACCGAAATGAGAA
>CAZBHO010000050.1:1576-5120 GCA_964491945.1 uncultured Verrucomicrobiota bacterium
CAACGCTCATTCCAGATCTCATAGGAATATGTAGCGCTGGCCATGGCAAACCACCAAGTGCCGCAAAAGCCGACCTTGAGTTTGCCTGCGTATTTATACGCATACCAAACCACGCCACGCCATAAGAACCAAGTATACCAAGTATTGATGAAAGTAATATCACCACTACCTTGCCTGCCTCCATCTTCTGCAATCCCCAGAAGTAGTAGACCATGCATATACCAATCAATACCCATAGAATTACCAGGAACTTGCCCTGCTGCGCAAGATAGCTCTTACAGGTCTCCCATATAATAGAAGAAACATTCCGCATAGCATCATGAACAGGCAGATTCTTGGTCTGCAGATATTGAATCCAGCCAAAAATAAGCCCAATAGCGCAGACCACAATTCCACCAAGCATAAGATGAAAACCGCTTATCCCGCCAAGATTGCTAAAGGTTATGCTTAATTCTGGCAACTTTAATTCCGCTTCACTACCAAGCACCATCCTAGGAAATCCAAGCAACATCGCTACAATTGCGCACACTAGAGCAAACATCTTTTTTGAACTCATAAATACCTCCAATAAAAAATTTTTTGTTTGGTTTGTATGTGTAAAAAAAACGAAATACGTTGAGGTAAAATAATATAAAAGCTAAAATAGTCAACGCCTTTTTATTTTTTTTTGTAAAAAAAATAATCTTTTTGCCTCATAAAACTCAACAATTAGCAGCCATTATATATTTTAAAGAGAGATGCACTTATAGGTTATTTTTTTTGGAAGCCAACTTGCTTAAATAGAACTTCATTCATACTGCCAGAACGTAAGCCTTCTATATCCAGCGTGATATAAGCGAGCCCGATTTTTTTAAAAAATTTTATAAAGGACATACGTTGTTGAATAAATTTAGTAAAATCGGATGGAGGCAGTTCTATCCTTGCTATATTGTTATGTAATCTCAATCGGCAATTAAGGAAGCCTTTTTTCTTTAGGAGCGCTTCTCCTTTTTCTATGATTAAAAGTTTCTCTTCTGTGATTTTTTCTCCATAGGGAATTCTTGATGCCATACATGCCATTGCTGGCTTATTTGCAGTTGGCAGATTCAGTTTTTCTGAAATGAGCCGAATTTCCTTCTTTGTAAGTTTAAACTTGCGCAGTGGGCTTTCAACTTGCAGCTCCTTCACTGCAATTAAACCGGGTCTATAATCGTCTTCATCATCTAGATTACTGGCCTCAACTACAGTATAAATTTTATTCTCAACAGCAATTTGTTTTAATTTACTAAAAAGTTCGGATTTACAATAATAGCAACGTCGTGGTGAATTGGCAGTAAAATTAGCATCTGCCATTTCATCAGTAGTAATTATTTTGTGTTTAATTCCTATAAGCCTTGCAAGAGATTTTGCTTCTTTTAATTCTCTTTCTGGCATGCTGGGCGAATAAGCAGTAACCGCCATAGAATTTTTGCCTAAAACTTGATAAGCAATTGTTGCTAGCAATGTGCTATCCACTCCACCGCTAAATGCAACAAGAATAGATTTCTGTTTTTCCAACCAATTGATAAGCTTTAAAAGTTTATTTTTTAGCGTATGAGGCACCTTTTGTATAATTTCTTTTATGTCATATATTTTCCTGTCGGTCATCTCATATACTCCTTTCTATCCAGCCACCGCCGAGCATTTCATCATCAATGTAAAACACAGCTGCCTGTCCGGGCGTCACAGCAAATTGCGGTTCATCAAATACCACACGGCACAAGTCTGTTCTTTCTATGAAAATTTTTGCTTTCACACCCTTGTGCTTATAGCGCAGTTTTACAATGCATTCAGTTGCATCTGAAGGCGGAACTTCAACTATCCAGTTAAGATCAGATACAACACATCCTGAACTCAAAACAGCATCATGCTCAGCAACCACTATCTTATTCTCTTGTGGTAAAATCTCTTTTACATACATCTTTTTGCCAGTAGCTATTCCAAGACCTTCACGTTGCCCTATAGTGTAATGAATGAGTCCTTTATGATATCCAAGCACATTTCCATTCACATCAATGATCTCGCCCGACACAGCATCTTCTTTATTAAAGAGGATAGAATAATCATCAGCTTCTATAAAATCCTGACTCTCCTCTCTAGCAGCAATATCTTTAAAGCCATTGTTTTTAGCAAGCTCCATTACATCTTTTTTTAGTAAATCACCTAACGGAAAAATCGTTTTTGTAAGCTGCGCCTGTGTAAGACGAGAAAGAAAATAAGTTTGATCCTTTTGCTGATCAATTGCTCGCAACAAATGCGTTCTACCAAGAGAATCCTTGAATGTCCGTGCGTAGTGTCCTGTTGCAAAGCAATTAAAATCCAATCCAAGTGACAGTGCTTTACTCCATAAAGCACCAAATTTGATGGTCCTGTTACACATCACACAAGGATTTGGCGTTCTGCCCTGTAGATATTCTTTTTTGAAATAATTTAAGACATTTTTTTCATATTCTTCTCCAAGCGGGATAACGAAGTGTGGAATACCTAACCGATTAGCAACTGACTGTGCACTTTTTTTTTTTTTTTTTTCATTAGGGCCAAAGCAACCTGCTCTTCCCCCGCTACTTTGCCACTTTTCATAAGAATCGTTCCAAATTTTCATTGTGATGCCGAAGATATCAAATCCTTGCTGCTTTAATAGCAGAGCCGTCATGGCAGAATCCACCCCACCACTCATAGCTACTGCAATTTTTTTGTTGGTATTTTGACTAGCCATATATTACTATTTACTTTAAGTCTATAAAAAAGGTAGTTATTAACTTATGTTTTTTATTCTTACAAGTAAAGCAAAACTTGTTTTAAAACATAATGAAAGTTTTACTTTATTAGAAACGCTTGTGGCTCTTGCTGTTGCTGGCACTTTGGTTACAGCATTAATAACTTTTGCGCTCTTCTCTCATCAGATAAAAGAGAATGCTATAATCAAAATGAAGCAAAAGCAGGCACTCCTTAAAGCTTTCAGTGTGCAAAGGCACAATGAGATTTTTCCTTCAAACCAAAATGGCGTTTCAATTATTCCAGACCTAACTGATAAAGCTCCTAACGATAATAATAAAGATTATATCAATTGGATAATAGTGCCTGAGGAAGCAAAAACTTTTGGAGTATTAATTAAGTTACAAAAAGCAAAAAGCCCTGCTCTGTGATAAAGCAGGGCTTTCCCTAAAAAAACAAAAATTATTAAGCAACACCTACTAATTTCTTTGCAAGGTCTGCAGCAGAAGCCGCATCTGGAGCATAGCCATCTGCACCAATTTCATCCGCAAAAACCTGCGTTACAGGTGCTCCGCCTATCATCACTTTAACTTTGCCTGCCAATCCTGCAGCCTTTAGTGCATCAACAATTGCCTTCATATTTGTCATCGTGGTTGTAAGAAGAGCAGAAGCGCCTATGAGTGCGGCATTATTTTCTTTTGCAAGTTGAATCATCTTTTCAGGTTCCACGTTAATACCAGCATCAATCACCTTAAAGCCTGCACCTTCAAGCATCATACACACAAGATTTTTACCTATATCATGCAAATCA
>CAZBHO010000050.1:5138-17565 GCA_964491945.1 uncultured Verrucomicrobiota bacterium
ACCTTTTACTGTCCCCATCACTACTGTGCCCTTTGGCTCAACTCCAGCTTTTGCCAGCACCGGTTTAAGAACTTCCATTCCAGATTTCATTGCCCTTGCAGCTATAAGGACCTCAGGCACATACACTTCATTCTTTTTGAAGCGTTCTCCCACTATACCCATTCCTGCAAGCAATCCCTTATTGAGGATATCAGCAGGTGATATCTTTTCATCCAGTGCCTTTTGAACAAGCTCCTTTACATCTTTTGCCTTACCTTTAATTAGATTTTCACAGATTTGCTCTAATGTATTCATACACTAAACCTCCTTTTCATTAGTTAAAAGTTGCCGCCAATGTATGTTTTTATGTAAAAATAGTATAGACAAAAATTGCTATTTTTTATAACATTTTTGCTGTTTATTCTTTTAAAGTTGCGTTTTAATGCGATTTTTCGCAAAAATAGATATAACAAAATATGATAAAATTATCGAATGCAACATTAAACCGTGTAAAGAAAGACTATTTTCAAAAGTACGGTATTAAAGCTATCCCCATCACGCCAGATGGCAACCTATTCACAGATAAGGTAAAAAAAAGCTCTTCTTCTACGATAAAAAACATAGTGCAAATAAGAGCTTCCGCTCTCCAACAGTCAGTACATTATGGCGAACCTTATGTTTTCAGCCCTATTGCAGGGCTCATCAGTTGGGTTGTACCTATGGTAAATGGCCATATTTTGGAAGGAGGACTTATTGGAGGAGAAGTCTTCCCAGCAAAATCGGCAAAGGAGAGTGCACTCTCATCACTAAATGAGCAGGATTTAACAAATGCCATTTCCAAAAAATACATTGAAAAAGTACCTGTATGGGAACCAGCAAAAATAAGAGAAGCTTCCTTCTTTCTTCAAAAACTATTTTATGAAATTAGCGGATGGAAACCACTTCTTTTGGAAGAAAATAGAAGCAAAGCAGTGCAGCAACGCCAAATAGCAGAAGCTATGGAAACGCAGAAAAATAGCGGTGTAACAACCTATCCAGTTGAAAAGGAAAAAATGCTTCTTGCCTTTATCAAAGCAGGCGACAAAACATCTGCAAGACGCATTTTAAACGAGATGCTTGGAGCAATGTTTTTATTTTCGCCAAAGCTACCTGTTTTAAGGGCACGAGCTATAGAGATGATGGGCTATCTTACAAGAGCTGCAGTGGAAGATAGCCCATTGCTTGAACCATTGATAGAGCGCAATCATCAATGGATGCAAAAGCTTATCACTGCAAAAGATTTTGAAAGTTTATCGCACATTCTTATGCAAGCTCTTGAGGACTTTATGCAGGGAATATATGCAAGAGGAGTTAATTGCCATAATGTTAGAGTTGCAAAAGCTCTAGATTATATTGCAACGCATTATACTGAAAACATTACTTTATCTGATGTGGCTAGACTTTCAGGTATAAGTGAATGTAGGCTTGCACATTTACTAAAAGAAACCACAGGCAAAACTTTTTTGCAGCATATTATGCGCTTAAGAATAAAAAAAGCGCAGGAGCTTCTTGAAAGAACATCTATCTCTCCATTAGAAATAGCTATTGAACTTGGCTTCTGCGATCAAAGTTATTTCATTAAACATTTTAAAAGACTTGTTGGTATAACACCTTCACGCTATAGAAAGAACCACATTACCATTCTAAGATCGAAAGACGAAAAACCGTAAAAAGCCTAAAACAACAAGACATTTATGCATTTCTATTAGATAAAGTTTTGATTACTTCATATACAAGGCCATCACGCAAACTGCGTGAGCTCAAGAGAATCTTTTTGATATTGAGTTCTTCCATTATCCCTTCCAATATAGCAGCTCCAGCAGGCAGAATATCAGCTCGATCAGCTTCTATGCCTGCAATTAGCATTCTTTCTTTTAAGTTTTTAGAAATAATCTGTCGCGTTATTCTTTTTATCGTCTGAAGAGATAGCGTCTTTTTTATACCTGCAATAGCGCAAAGATTTCTAATTGTCCCAGAGCTCCCTATCGCCAGATGAGGCTTGTATCTTTTGATTTTCGTTAAAGTTTTACTCCATTTTCGTATTACATAACGTTTCATGCCCTCATATTGATACAAGGGAATTGCGTCTTTTATTTTTTCACCTACAAACAATTCCGTTAGTTTTAATGCCCCTATTTTCAATTCAACCGCAAAAGGAGATTCTATCTTTTTATAATCTGCAACAGCAAGCTCAGTGCTGCCACCTCCTATTTCTATGCATAAGGCATTCTGCCTGTATCTTTTTGGAATATCATCTTTCAGTGCATAAAAAATAGCGTTAGCTTCTTCGTTGCCTGATAATACTTTTATTTGAATGCCGGTGGAGTTGAAAAATTGTTCTAACACAATCTTTTTATTGGCCGCCTCACGAATTGCAGATGTGGCAAATGCAAATATGTGGCTCACATTTGCTCTTTTTGCTTCTCTTATGAATGTATTGCAAATTTTTATTGTCCTTTGAACTGCCTGCGATGTAAGAAGATTTTTCCTAAAGGATTTTTCGCCAAGTCTGCTAACTAAACGTCTTTGGAGAATAATCCGATAACTTTTTAAAATATTCTTTTCATTAAAATTAAGTCTTGCTATTGCCAATCTGGCAGCGTGCGTGCCAATGTCTATGATTGCTATTAAAATCGTACGTTTTTGCAATTGCTTTATAGGTTCACCCATACGAGTCATTTTATGCTTCTAAAATAAATTTTTGCCTTAAGAATTTTTTGAAGTAACCCCTTTTTCTTCATAAGCGCTCTTCTTTCTTCATAGGGGAGCGAAACGGATGTTTTGCAGAAAATTACAATGTTTTTCCTCTCTTTCTTCACAATCAAATCTTTTACAATTGAATCATGCGAAGCATCAAGCGCATCGGCTATCCTTAATAGTGCTGACAATAAAATCACCTCTTTTTGATGTTTTGCGGGTAAATTTCTAAATATAGGATCTGTAGCAGCTGGTTCTGATTTCCTATGATAACGTGCTATCAAGGCAATGAGAACCTTTTCTAAAGGAGAAATAGGAATTTGATTTTCATTTATTATAAGAAGCATAGAAGCCTTGTGATGTGGCAGATCCTGCATGCTCCAACCAATATCATGAAGTAGAGCTGCATATTTTAACAAAACACCTTCTCTTTCATAAATAGGCAATAGTTTGGCATAACCTTTAAACAGCAGTTGGCTTAATTTTGCCACCTGCTCCGCATGGGCAAAATCAGAACCACTATACTTTCTCAAAATTTGATAAATGGCGCTTTCCGCCTTTTTAAGAGCTGAAACCGACATTGATGGCTTTAAAACAAAGTTCTTTTTAAAAGCCATTTCTAAATTTATCCCATTTTTGAACATTGTTTCAAAAACGTCTGGCAACTTTTTTGTGCGAAGAGCCGATATGGTTTTTGAAACGTTATATGGCACCCTAACATGTTGAACTGAAATTCTATCTTTTGAAACAAAAAGTATCGCATAAGAAGCGGATGTAGAACCATCATCGGAACGACCAACACTACCCGGATTTATAAAATGCGTGCCTTGAATGTAGCGATAAGATTGCCTATGCGAATGTCCCGAAATTATAATATCAGCATCAACTTTTTTGGCAAAATACTCAAGACGTGCTTTTGCCGTATTATCATCAAGATATTCTTTATCGGAAGCAGGACTACCATGCACCATTAAAATTTTCCAGTGAAACAACTCTTCCCGAATCCGTTCTGGCAATTTTGCAAGGTAAATTTTGTTCCTGGAAGAAAGGATATTAAAAGTCCAGTAAGCAGCAAACATTTTTTGCGGATGTTGTGGCAAGATATTTGGATTCTTAAAACTATTTAACACCATCTTATCATAGTTGCCAAGAATACTATTTATTTTAGAACGCTTTAGCAGGGAAAGCGTTTCATTCGGAAAAGGTCCATAGCCTATACTATCGCCAGCATTCCAGATATGCTTAATTCCTCTTTTTTTTATATCCTCAATCACTGCTTCAAGTGCTGGCAGATTTGCATGAATATCGCTCAAAAGAGCTATTGCGATTTTGCTATTAGAGCTTTTCATAATGCTTTAAGGATATTTTGCATAGAAATTATTGGGAGCAAGATGGATATTACTACCAGCAGGACGAAAATTCCTGTTATAATTATCAATGCTGGTTCTATGGCAGATACGCGGCGTTTTATTAAACGTTTCCACTTAAGCTCCAAACGTTCGGCAACAACCTGTAAATTTTCGGCTAGTTTACCAGTGCTTTCTCCCAAACGGATCCAGCTTATAAGTTCTGAAAAGATCCTTATTCCAGCAATTGCATTTGAGATTGGAGCGCCATTTTCTACATCCTTTGCGGCTTTTGCTATCTGCTTTTGTATCCAGATGTTTCCTGTTGATTCGCCAGCTATAATAACACTCTCAACCGGTTGCGCTCCACCGGCAAGCAGAGTAGCCAGCGTATGAGCGAAACGCAATGTGCAGAATTTTGCGTATAGTTCACCAAAGAGTGGCACACCGAGCAGCCACTTGTGTATAGCGGTTTTATTGCTCTCTTTACGAATTAGCTTTCTAAAGAAGAAAAAGCCAGCAATTGATATTACTATCAGCACAGGCAACAGGATATTTACAAAAATTGTGCTTATTCCCATCATTAAACGAGTGATAAGTGGCAACACTATTTTTGTGTTTTGCGTAAGCACTTTGACTGTATGTGGCAGCGCAAAGCCAAGCATAGCTATCGCAATAAAAATGGCACAGCAGAAGACAAAAAGCGGATATATTGAGGCAGTTATAATTTCTTCTTTGATTTCTGCTTCCTTCTTTAAAAAATTTGCAAGCTCTTTCAGAGAAGACACCAGATTACCCGCTTTTTCACCTGCAGAAATAACTACCACCTCATAGCTACTAGCTGAATGAATGGTTTCCCTGATGGCTGTTGAAAGAGATGCACCTTCTTTCATTCTATTTAAGAGCGCAGCAAAAGCGGAGCGTTCGCTACTATTGATTTCAGGAGATTCCATCAGTGTTTCAAAAATTGCCAGCACAGGCATTCCGCCGGCAAGCATTGAAGCAATCTCTTCGTAGAGGAAAGCCCTCCTTTCAGTATTAAACAATTGTTTGTTTAGAATTTTTAATATAGATTTCTCGTTGGATCTGGAAGATGCCGTTTCAATTACTTGCACCATTATTCCGGATCTTAAGAGCTTTTCTTTGGCACTTTTTATCTCAATAGCTTCTATTAGACCTGATATCGGTTTGCCTTCGCTATTAAATCCTCTATAGAAGAAAGCAGGCATATATTTAAGCAGTTTTCTTTAACAATAATAGTCCAAGAACAATTGATACAACAACTGGCACCCAAACTATTAGATGTGGCTTAAGCTCCGGCTT
Source organism: uncultured Verrucomicrobiota bacterium (assembly GCA_964491945.1). GTDB lineage: Bacteria > Verrucomicrobiota > Kiritimatiellia > JAAZAB01 > JAAZAB01 > CAZBHO01. The sequence continues at coordinate 10,523 of CAZBHO010000050.1, forward strand.
TGCCACAAGAGAGTCTGCAAGAATTATGAAAAAATAAAAGATAAACACAAGCAGCAAAGTCACTGCTATTCCTATTGAAGATTCCTTACGATGAATTTTTATGCCAAGTGCGGAGCCAAGCAGTAAAAAAGCCATACACGCAAACGATAGCCCCATTCTGGTATTTATTTCCACAAGCAATGCTGTCCTGGCATTTTTACTATCCTGAATATCAAGAGTTGAAGCGTATGTTTTATGTATCATTTCAGGAAAAGCATCTTCAATAAGCATTCTGTTTAACTCCACTATATCGCTTATAGATAAAGCTCTTTCTTGCGAAAGCCTCTGCCGTGTTTTCCCATCCAGTTCAACTTTATCAAAAATTTCTTTCTGATAAAAAAAAGAGCAACCAACAATCAAATTTAGATCAGGGATAACACTTTGCACTAAATTATGTAGAGATATATCACTGCCATCATAAATATCAAGCAATATCTGGCTCTTTTCTGAAAGTAATTCATATATCCAGCCAGATACAGCATCTCTTTGTTCACGCAAAGCGATTATGAAATTTGTAAATGATTTAAAATCTTTTTCTGTAAAGAATGGCGCATATCTTAAGTTCCTATAAATTGCAGCATCTGTTAGATCGGCTCGTTTTTTTGTAATGATATTACGCTTAATTAATGAGGCAACATCTATGAGAACGGGATATTCTTCGGCACTAATAATTTTGCGCTCGTTTGCGTTACGACTTTTTGACTGTTCAACGGTCTCGATAAGAACTTTATGTAATGTTATTTTTATCTTCCCTTTATTGGTAGAGGATACATCCATGATACCATATTGTGCCCTTACTGTTTGCGTATTTCCTTTATCATCAACTTTCTGAATTATGATATCGCTGATAAGAGGACCTTCCTTCTTACGAATATAGATATTTAGTCCGGGAATATCCTTTACAAACCTGCCTTCATCAAGGAATGATAGTGGTGTTTCAATGCCAATGCCAACGTTTGCCAAAAGCTGTCTTCTTGCATAGTGGCATTCTGGCGCAAGATAGGAATTAAGATAGAGACACAATAGAGATAGAAGAAATGAAACGATGAAAGGAGGCATTATTATTTGCCAAACGCTTATGCCTGATGCTTTCATCGCGATGATTTCCTTATCGCTTGCCATTCTGCTAAATACCAGGAAAATTGCCGCCAATACGCTTATTGGAATGGCAAAAATCATAGAAAATGGAACTCCATACAGGAAGAATTTCAAAATCAAATCACCTGACACGCCTTTTGCCAGAAGATCTATCACTCTAAAGAGAGTTACCAAACTCATTATGAAGATGAAGACAGAAAGCGCTAAAGCAAATGTCAGCAGAAACGATTTTAATATATACCTTGAAATTATGCGCATAGCATTTTAAATCATTAAATCCGGCACCACATCCACATTGAGCGATTCTTCGCCAGCCACACTGCGATTTAAGCAAGCCAGCCCAGCGACCATCGCCGCATTATCAATGCAAAATTCTTTGCTGGCAAGTAGCAACCTATAATTATCCTCTTCTGCATATTTTTCAAACACAGATCTCAAACGAGAGTTTAAAGACACCCCCCCACCAATGCATAGCAAGGAAAGGTTTTCTTTTTTCAGAGCCATTAATGTCTTATAAACAAGCACCTCTACTATTGCCTCTTGAAAAGCATAAGCCAAATTAGCTTTCGCCTCTTCATCATTTAACACCTCTGGATTATTTTTAATGTAATTTGCAAGAGCCGTCTTTAATCCGCTGAAACTGAAACACAATTTTTTATCAAGAGTGGAATTTTTTGGAAGTTTACTAACTTCTCCTTTCGGGAAAACTATACTGGTTTTCCTGCCTTTTTTTGCAAGGTTATCTATAAGAGGTCCGCCAGGATAGCCCAGCTTCAATAGAGCAGCGCCCTTATCAAAAGCCTCCCCTGCGGCATCATCAACCGTTGTGCCAAGTAGAAGGTAATCACCAATTTTATTTACCTTTATCAAGCAGGTATGTCCGCCAGAAACCACCAGAGCCAAAAAAGGTTGTTTTATATCACTATGATCTACACAACTATTATTAAGGAAGGGTGAAAAAAGATGAGCTTCTATGTGGTTTACAGCCACAAATGGTTTATTGAGTCTTAAGGAAATAGCTTTAGCAAAATTTAAGCCCACAATGAGTGAAGTTGCTAGACCAGGGCCATAAGTTGCAGCAACAATATCAATATCGTTCCATGCAATACCAGCCTTTTTGATAGCCTCATTTGCAAGTGAATCTATCACCTCTATGTGATGTCTTGCGGCAATTTCTGGCACTACACCACCATATGGAGAATGCAACTTAACCTGACTTGAAACTATATTTGACAAAACTTTTGTTGCATCCTGAACTATAGCAACGGCTGTTTCATCGCAAGAAGTTTCTATTCCTAAAGCAATCATTTTAGATTACGTTTTATAACACAGATTTTACGCCTGTCCTTTTACTATTTTTTACTGGCGTAGGTTGAGATGGCAGAATCTGAACATGCCTGAAAAATCATTACTCCTTTAAGCATATCTATTGCTCTTTCAAGTTGGATATCTGATATATTTTCTTCTGGCTTTTCTGCATCAGCATCCGTCTTTTCTCCTACTTCCTCCCTGGCTTTCTTTAATTGAATTTTATACCACTGTTCAGCTGACATTGGGATCAAAACATCAGGTTCTATCCCTTTTTCATGTATCATACGGTCATTTGGCGTATAGTATTTTGCTGTTGTTAATCTAATGGCAGAACCATCACCAATTGGTAGAACGCTCTGGACTGATGCTTTACCAAAAGTCTTTTCACCAACGATTACTGCACGATGATTATCCTGCAATGCTCCAGCCACTATCTCAGATGCGCTGGCACTGCCCTCGTTGACAAGCACAACCATGGGAAAATCTATATAATGTTTTTTGCCTTTTGACGCATACTCCGTTTGAGTTCTGAAAGTACTACGTCCCTTTACAGAAACAATTTTATCGCCTGCCCTCAAAAACTGTTGGGCAACCCCAACTGCAGAGGAGAGAAGACCTCCCGGATTGTTCCTGAGATCAAGTATCAAAGCCTTCATTCCTTCGCCAGTCAGTTTTTCAAGCGCTTTTGCCAAATCTGGCGCAGCTGGCTCATTAAATTGAGTGATACGAATGTAACCTATGCCATCTTCAAGAATTTTAACATCTTTCACACTATCAACTTTAATGATGGCTCGCTCAAGCTCAAGTTCTTTTAGCTCGTGCGTCTTTGGGCGAAATATACGTATTTTTACTTTTGTTCCCGGTTCGCCTCGCATACGTTTTACGGCTTCTTGCAAGTTAAGATTCTCTGTTGACTCCCCATTGATTGCAACGATTTTATCCCCAGATAAGATGCCTGCCTTAAAAGCCGGTGTGCCTTCCATAGGTGAAATAACAGTTAGCACATTATCACGGATACCGATAACAATACCAAGCCCACCAAACTCACCAGCCGTATCATCCATCATCTCTTTAAAAACTTCTGGTTCCATAAACTGGCTGTGCGGATCAAGGGATTGCAACATTCCGTGCAGTGCTCCATAAACAAGTTGCTTATACCCTGTTTTATTTTCATCAACATAATTTTGTCTTATTTGCACAAGCACTTCCGCAAGAATCCTTATGTTTGAATAAGCATCATCAACAGTATCACGTGTTTTTGCATTTTGACTGGCAGTTCTTGCGCCAACCACAAGATTCCATGTTAAAAGCACTATTCCAACCGTTGCAAAAAAATATCTATGCCAGCGCATATTTTTCATTTTACAACCCCTTATTGCCCTTTTGCTGATCTATGAAATTCCTAAGATACAAAAGAGCGCTTTCCACCTGTTCAACTGCAGTGCCAATATAACTTGCAGGATCAAGGCATTTCTGCAATTCCTCTCTTGAGAAAACTTTGCTTACTCTTTCATCAGCCATCAAAACATCAAAAAGCTTTTTCCCTTTTGTGAATGCTTCGGAAGCAGCAAGTCTCATTAACTCGTGAGCTTCCTGTCTGCCTATTCCTTTTTCAACGAGGGCAATCATAATGCGCTCACTCATTATGAGACCACCTGTAAGTTCAAGATTGCGTTTGATATTATCTTCTCTAATTACAAGACCGCGCAGCACCTCGTTCAATTGCCTGAGCATATAATCCACAAGAATAAATGATTCAGGGAAAATTATACGTTCTGCCGCCGAATTAGTTAAATCGCGCTCATGCTCTAATGGGATATTTTCAAGCGATGGCGCAACATAAGAGCGCACTATCCGTGATATTGAGCATATTCGCTCACTCTTATGCGGATTGCGCTTTTGCGGCATCGTTGAAGAGCCAACCTGCTTTTTGGAAAAACTTTCATACACTTCACCAATTTCTGTTCTTTGTAAATTCCTGATTTCCTTCGCAATTTTTTCCGCGGAAGCCGCCACAAGCGCCAGCAGATATACAACTTCGGAATGCCTATCTCTTTGTACAACCTGATTGGCAAGTAGCACTGGTTTAAGACCAAGCTGTTCCATCACTAGCTCCTGGAGTTTCCGTGCATCAGCACCAAAACTCGCTTGAGTGCCAACTGCGCCTGTCATCTTGCCTACCTTGATTCGTTTGTGAAGCTCGTTTAGTCGCTCAATGTGTCTGGCAAATTCACACGCATATATTCCAAATTTTAACCCAAAAGTCGTGGGAACTGCCTGTTGCCCGTGAGTTCTTCCTATACAAACGAGACTTTTATGCCGTTCTGCAAGATTGCATAGTTCATTAAGAGTTTCTAAAAGCAATTTTTTTATAATATCCAGTGCTGCCGAAAGCTGCAGTGCCAGAGCCGTATCTTCAATATCATAAGAAGTGGCACCAAGATGAATATATTTGCCAGCCTCTTCAGAGCAGACTTCAGTAAAGGCTTTTACCATAGCCATCAGATCATGATGGATCTCATCTTCTATGGCTTTTACACGTTCAAGTTTCACAAAGCTTGTTGTTGCTTTTTGAGTTATCTCCTGCGCAGTTTCTTTCGGAATGTGCCCAAGCCTGGCATGGGCATTAGCCAATGCCGCTTCAACCGTCAGCCAGTTTTGCAATTTGGCTTCTTCCGTAAATAGAGAACGCATCTCTTCGGAATAATATCTAAATTCTATCGGATGAACACTCATTGTTGCTTTACAAATAACCTTCCTTTTTTAAGTTTCTTTCTATCCTTTGTAAAATAGGCTCTTCATAGATTTTGAAACTTTCGCCAGTAACGGTTTCATAGGCTTCTATATATCTTTTTGCAGCTTCTATTCGCACTTCATCTGGCATCTCTGGAGGCTCGCCATCGCCCCTATATCCATTTTTAACGTACCACTCACGGACATATTCTTTATCTATCTTGCGCTGTTCCTTGCCAGCTTTAAAAAGTTCCTTGTAGCTATCCAAATACCAATATCTTGAAGAATCTGGTGTATGAATTTCATCAGAAACTACAAGCTTGCCGTTAAGTAAGCCAAGCTCATACTTTGTATCAACAAGTATGAGCCCGCGCTTCTCGGCAAACTTAACACCAAAATCGTAAAGCTTTAAGCACATTTCAGCAGCAGCATCAAATGTGTCAGCATCAACTAGGCCTTCCTTAATAATTTCTTCGCGCGAAAGAGGTCTATCGTGTTCTTCAAGTTTGGTTGTAGGTGTAACAATAGGTTTTTCCAATTTCTGATCCTTTTTAAGCCCTTCAGGTAACTTATGTCCGCAATAGGTTCTTACTCCTCTTTCGTAATTATACCACAACGAAGTTTTTGTAACCCCTGTAATATAACCACGCACTATTATTTCTATCGGCAATTGTTTGCATTCAGCAACCACCATCACGTTCGGATCTGGCAAAGCAATAACATGATTAGGCGCTATATGTTCGGTCTTCTCGAACCAGAAAGCAGCAATCTGATTAAGCACCTGCCCTTTAAATGGAATAACCCCAAGAATTTTATCAAAAGCAGAAATTCTATCCGATGCTATCAAAATGCGTTTGCCTTCCTTTTTATAACAATCGCGCACTTTACCTTTTTGCTTTTCACCAAGTTTGATGGAAAAATCAGTCTCAAATAGAGTATTGCTAAGCTGCCTTTCTATCAGCTCCTGTGATACCATTTCTCACCTCTTTAATTGGGTTTAAAATAAATTACTTTAAAGCAAGCACTCTATATAAAAACGAAAAATCAGTCAATATAAATGGTTGATTCTTTTATGCTCACATTTGATACATAAGCACCTATGCTTCTCCCCTGCCTTAAATGTAAATTCAATAAAAAACTACATAGGCCCATTCACTAATATAAAAGCGAAATATTAATCCAACGCACATTTAAGCATTTAAATCTTGCTGCGTTGAATCTGATTGCTCATTTTTAGGAGAAGATGGCGCTCCTTTTTGTGTTGATGCGCCTTTTGATGGGCGCAACATCATAACAAGGTTGCTACCTAACATTTTTGGTTGAGCTTCTACTGCTGAGATATTTGCCAGCGACTCTATCGTGCGATTCATTAGCTGATAGCCAAGTTCTCTATGCTCGTTTTCTCTGCCACGAAACATAACAGAGACCTTAACTCTATAGCCCTTTGTAAGGAATTCCTGAATATGGCGCAGTTTTGTTTGATAATCATGCTCTTCAACATTTAGATGGAACTTAATTTCTTTAACTACTGCTGAGGCCTGATGTTTCTTAGTTTCTTTTTCTTTCCGGGCAAGCTCATATTTATATTTGCCAAAGTTTATTATCTTACAGACAGGCGGATTGGCATTAGGAGCAATTTCTACAAGGTCTAGCCCTTTTGACATTGCAATTGCCAGCGCCTTTGATGTTGGCATAATCCCCAGTTGCTCTCCATTCTCTGAAATGCAGCGTACTTCAGGCACTCTTATCTTGTGGTTTACTCTAACAATAGGTGTACGAATGATTACCTCCTTCCGAACAATTGTTCGGTTTATTGTTTTTGTCATAGCAAAGCCGCACTTTCACCTGACAGGCGGTTGTGC
>CAZBHO010000050.1:17598-19451 GCA_964491945.1 uncultured Verrucomicrobiota bacterium
TGCTGTTAAATCTTCTATCGTCATTTTGCCAATATCACCTTCTGCCCTTGTTCGGACTGCCACCATATTAGATTGAGCTTCCTTTTCTCCTACAACAAGCATATAAGGTATCTTTTGCAACTGCGCATCCCTAATTTTTGCTCCTATTTTTGCTGAACTATCATCCAGTGAAACCCTGAAATTTTTTTCTTTTAAAACGCTCATAACTCTTCCTGCATAATCGAGCTGTTTATCGGTTATCGGCAAAATAACCACTTGCTGCGGAGCAAGCCAGAGCGGAAAAGCTCCTGCAAAATGCTCAATTAACACTCCAAAAAAGCGCTCAAGACTCCCTAGCAAAGCCCTGTGCACCATATAAGGACGATGCTCTTTTCCATCTTCTGCTGTGTATGTTATATCAAAACGCTCGGGAATGTTGAAATCAAATTGAATAGTACTCATTTGCCACTCTCTTCCGATAGCATCTTTAACCTTTAGATCCACCTTAGGCCCATAAAAAGCACCACCACCCTCATCAACTTTAAATGGTAGCCCACTTTCTTCAAGCGCTTTTCTTAAAGAGTTGGTGGCTTGCTGCCAGCGCACTTCTTCACCAATTGCTTTTGCAGGACGCGTGGAAAGATAAGCATTAATTTCCTTAAAATCAAATGCTCGCAACATAAATAACGCAAAAGAAATAGTTTCCCTTACTTCGCTCTCTATTTGCTCCGGAGTACAAAAGATGTGCGCATCATCCTGCGTAAAACCACGCACACGCAAGAGCCCATGCAAAACTCCTGCCTTCTCATAACGATAAACCGTGCCAAGTTCCGCCCAGCGCAACGGAAGCTCCCTATAAGAACGCTTCTTGCTCGTATAAACTTGTATATGAAATGGACAATTCATCGGCTTTATAAAATACTTCTGCTCATCTATCTCCATAGCAGAATACATACTCTCTTTATAAAAATCCAGATGCCCTGAAGTCTGCCACAACAAACTCTTTCCTATGTGCGGCGTATACAATAACTCATATCCAGCCTTAAAATGCTGTTCCCGCCAAAAATTTTCAATAATAGAACGAATTCTGGCGCCTTTAGGATGCCAATGAATAAGACCAGGACCAACATCTTCGCTCATACTAAAAAGATCCAGCTCTTTCCCAAGTTTTCTGTGATCCCTTTTGCGCGCCTCTTCTATCCTATTTAGATATTCAGCCAACTCCTTCTTGCCCGGCATCGCAGTTCCATAAAGACGCTGCAACATTGGATTTGTTTCCAGTCCCCTATAATAAGAGCCTGCCACAGAAAGAATTTTAAACGCTTTTATCTCGCCCGTACTCTTAAGATGCGGGCCTCTACATAGATCAACAAAATCACCACATCGATATATCGTTATCTGTTCATTTTCCGGAATATCAGCAAGGCGCTCTAGTTTGTATTTTTGGTCAGCAAAAAGCTTCTTTGCCTCTTCACGTGAAATTGTCTCTCTTATAAACGGCAGATTGCTATCTATGATCTTTTGCATCTCCTGTTCTATAAGGGGAAAATCTTCAGGAATAAGCCTGTGTGGCATGTCAAAATCATAATAGAAACCATCTTCTGTGGCAGGACCTATATCCAACTGAACATTATCAAAAAGCTTCTTGACAGCAGCAGCCATCACATGCGCCGTACTATGACGCAAACTTTCAAAATCCAAGTCAGCAACCTCCTTCGTTAATAGGATATTCGTTAATTAGATGGGTTCCTTCTAACATTTTTGCTCATAAAGTCAAGTGTAAATATAAAAACTAGTGGAAAAGTTTATATACCGCTTTCCTTAAAATCATGGCAAAAGAATAGTGGAGAAAAATATGGTAGTTTTGGTATTGG
>CAZBHO010000051.1:0-18577 GCA_964491945.1 uncultured Verrucomicrobiota bacterium
GAAATTAAGCAGATATGTTTGGAGAAAAACGTTGAAAAATTAGTTATTGGGCTGCCATCCAATATGGATTCCACGCAAGGGCGAGCTGCTGAACTTGTAAAGAATTTTGGCGCAAAGCTTCAAATGCAAGTTAATTTGCCTATTGTTTACTGGGATGAACGCCTAACGACCTCTATGGCAGAAAGAAGCCTTATCGAAGGCAACATAAGCAGGAAAAAACGAAAAGAACTCATTGATAAAGCGGCAGCGCAACTAATTTTGCAATCCTATCTGGATAGCATTGCCCCGCAACTTGCAATAGATGGAAAGGCAGAAGAATAAAAAGTGTGGAGCGAGCGAAGGGACTTGAACCCTCGACAGCGGGGAAGACCTTGCACATGATGCTACAGGTTATATAGGTGTTTACGGTTCTTTGGCAATAATATTTGAAGAGTTGGTAAATGATTTTTTCTAAATTTGTACCAAATAGATCTGTTTTTTAGCTTATTGTTAGCTATTGGATTAAGTCATTGGCTATGCCTCCTTTTGGTGATGAGTGAAAGGAGAGAATTAGCTTATCAGACTCAATTCTCTTTATTATTCAATTGTTTTTATCTGAACAACTTTTAGTCCCATCATTCGAACAAGTTCTACTGTATCATCAAGTGCATGATCTTTTCTGAAATATTATAATATTATGACACAATCTTTTTGGTACGATTGTATTTCATATTGGAACTGTTTTATCTTTTTCATATGTTTAACCTCTACATTTTTTAATAAAATAGCGGCTGAAAAATGAGTAAAGTTTGTTAAAAAGCTCTTCCTCCAGTAAATACATCCTGAAGTTCTTTATAAAATTTTTGTTCTTTGCTCATATTATTACTTATAATTTTTTGTTTTGAATCTTTGTGTTTAAAAGTCCATAAAAAATTGCTGTTTATAAGAGCAAGAAAACATTTGCTTAATTTTTTCGCTAATCTATTTGCCACAAAGATGGGGAGAAAGCTTAATAGGGCAAGTAATTCAAGATGGTGGAGGATAAGGGAGTTGAACCCTCGACCTCGTGAATGCCATTCACGCGCTCTAGCCAACTGAGCTAATCCCCCAAACCAATACCCCATAAAAACTATGCAAAATGCTGGGTTGTGTCAATAGTAAATCTCCTGTCATTAAAAAATATCTGTAATTCAAATGCTTTTTGAACTATCAGCAAGAGCTTCTTCTTGCTTAACTTCCTGCCAGATGTCATCAAGTTCTTCCAGAGAGCAATCTTGCAGGCGCTTACCTAACGCATTAACCTTTAGTTCCAGCGCTCTAAAGCGCTTGCCAAATTTTTCAACAGCTTCATTCATTATTTCTTCTGCATTCATCCCCTGGAACCTTACGAGATTCACCACCGCAAAGAGTAGATCGCCCACTTCTGAACGTACCTTTTCATTCACTCCACCGGCAATAGCTTCTTTAACTTCTTCTAGCTCTTCTTCTATTTTTTCAATAACGTTGCAAACCTTTGTCCAATCGAAACCAACTCTGGCAGCTCTTTGTTGAATATGATGCGCCTTATGCAATGCTGGCAGATGTTTCGGGATGCCATCAAGGATAGAAGAAGATATTTCTGCTTTTATTTTTTCCTTTTTGATGACTTGTTTTTCGTTGGCTTTTATGGTTTCCCAGTTTTTTAATACTTCTTCAGGAGTGTTGGCTTTTAAATCACCGAACACGTGAGGATGCCTTCTTATAAGCTTTTTGCATACTTCATCTACTACGTCTGAAAATTTAAAGTTACCTTTTTCGTTTTGGATATGAGCCTGAAATATAATTTGTAGCAAGAGGTCGCCAAGCTCCTCTTTGTGGCGTTTAATATCTTTAGCTTCTATTGCGTCAATAACCTCATAGCATTCTTCAATTAAATATTGTTTTAAGGAATCAAGGGTTTGTTTACGGTCCCAGGGGCATCCATTTTCGGAACGGAGTTGTGCCATTATATTTATTAAATCTTCCATTGAATAATGTTCTTTAATTGGCTTAAGGTTATTCATAATGATGTAATATTTCTATTTGATGAAACTTCCAAATGCACGTTGTTCTTTTTAAAGAGAAAGGCGATTATAAATTGGATCATGGTAAAAACGAATAACATTATAGCGGTGAAATGATAAATTGCCACTTCTGTTTGATATAAGTCCACAATTAGTTTTGAACATACAACGCCTATTATTCCACCAAGTCCAACAAGAAATTCATTCACACCAACATTGAAGGAGCGTCTGCCGTAATTTGATGCATAATAAACGGCACAAAAGAAAGCAAAGCCTGTGTATATGCCAAAAATAGAAAACGAGATGAAGAGTATACCCACATTTGCAGGGGCAAAACCTGCGGCAAGGATAGCAACTGAAGCGATAATTCCAATTACAAAGAACGGTAATTTACGATAAAGAAATTTTTTAAAGAACAGCATAAAAAAACCAAACACAGCTTGTAGAGCGAGATTGCTGAATAAAATTATACCAGAAAGCCACGCCGGGATATTGTTTTTGGCACAGTATACTGGAAAATATGTGTGAATGCCACGTTGCAAAAAGCAGGCAGCAAAGATCAAAATCCAGCCTATCCACAGGTAATTTGGCGTCACTATTCTGCCGTGCTGTTCGGTGTGTTCTTCTGAACTTTCTACGTCGTCTTGATTCTTTTTTATAAATTGCATAGCGAATAATAGGATAGGCGCAATTACAAGACAAATTGAGCCAAGCACAATTTTACCAAATGAATATAAAGTGCCAGATACCACAAAGCCAAAAGCAATTCCTCCGCTCCATGCTAGAGTGTATAGTGCCACAGCTTTTGCTAAATTTCCTTTTGGCGTTTGATTACGCATAAATGCTTGAAATGAATTCCAGGAAAATGCTCCTGCTATCCCAAAAAAGATAAGCCAGAGTATTATCCACTTAAACTCCCCACTAAATATGCACATTGCACCAATTAGGCTGACTAGAATTATGCTTGAATAAAGCAATTTTTTTGCGTTATCCTTATTTACGAAAAATCCAATTACAAAACTGCCAATCATATAAGAAACAAGGGAACAGGTCATAATTGCGGCACATTGCGCACTGGAAAAATTTTTTTCTCCTGCGCTATACATCAAAAAGAAAAACACAATAAATGTTAAAACATCTATTGTGAAAGCTGGAAAGTATAGGAGAAACATTTGTCCTTTACATCCTGAGTTAAAAAAATTAAAAACCTAACAAATCTTTTTCAAGGGCTCATAAGATATGAGTTCTTTTTAGATAAGTAAGGTTTTAATAATTTTGAGAAAATATGTTTTTTAACAAGAAGTCTGTTCGTTTCTTTAAAAATTATGTTGGGCTGGTATTATTTTTTTGTTCCAGTTATTATGCTCAAGATACAAATGCTTTATCAGGGATGACAAACGTTGATGAACAAGTTATCCCCTTACAAAGCACAACTAATAAGTGTAATAATTTCCATAGAACCGGATCACAGAAGATGGGAGATAAGACAGAATTTTCTACGTTGCCAATCTCTTTTTTTGGATTGTATTTCTAAATTTGTTGGGTTGATGTACGTATAAGAGGAATGGGATAAGTCTTTATACTGCTTAAGGGGAGCAGTATATTTCATTCCCCTATCATTATCGACCCACTCCTCCAATACCCTTGCCAAGCAACCTCTAACTTCTATAATAACCTATACCACCATTTGCAATGTTTCCTGTTTAAAACATCATTAATAGACATTAGTTATAGGTATGGTTTGGAGTGGATTATCCGATGGATGGCGTGCTTACTGTAAGTGGACCAATTCGTTATAATCATGCTGTGATTGTTGTTGAGTAATGGTTAGTTGGATTAGTTTATGAGGTGGTGGCGCTATTGGATGATTTATGGAACAGAAGAAAAAAGCTTCACTTACAGAGGTATTGAGAGCTTCCATAGAGAAGAATAAAATTTAGAACAAAGCTTATTAACTATTAACATCAGAGAAAAAGCAAGGTTTTTTATCTGCTCCGTGTTCTCTCAAGCTCTCTGTGGTTAATAAATAATAAGCTAAAGAGACTTTTTTCAGACTATATTCTCAATAGGCGAGCTATGGGGATTTGGTATGATCATTTGTCGGTCAATCTCTATTTACTGTTCTGCCTCTTTTCACTTATGGTGCTAGAGTGGAGCTATTTTATGTTTTTTTAACAGCGCAATGAGATTACTTCTTCAAAAAAACATTGAAAGATTATGGTAATAAATGTTAGTATCGTGCAAATTTTTTTATGTGATTTAGAAGATAAAGGAGGCAGATGAGTCTTTGTTTTTATAATACGCTTACGCGGGAAAAAGAGGTTTTTAATCCGCTCAAAGATGGAATTGTGCGGATGTATACTTGCGGTCCAACTGTATATAACTATGCGCATATCGGGAATTTTCGTGCATATATTTTTGAGGATATTTTGAGGCGCTATTTAGAGTTTAAGGGTTATAAAGTTATTCAAGTGATGAATCTAACGGATGTTGATGATAAAACGATTAAGGGGGCAATAGAGAATAAGCTTAAGCTTGCTGATTACACGAAGAAGTTTAAAGAAGCTTTTTTTGAAGATATTGCTGCATTAAGAATCAGGAGGGCTGAGTACTATCCTTGCGCAACGGAGCATATAGCTGAAATGATTAAGCTCATTCAGATTTTGCTTGATAAAGGGTATGCATATAAATCTGAGGATGGTTCAATATATTTTAGCATAGCAAAGTTTCCTGATTATGGCAAATTAGCGCATTTAAAGCTTGATGAGCTAAAAATTGGAGCGAGAGTTAAGCATGATGAATATCAGAAAGATAATCTTGCCGACTTTGCGTTGTGGAAAGCGTATGATGAGAATGATGGAGATGTTTTTTGGGAAGCTCCTTTTGGAAGGGGGCGGCCGGGCTGGCACATAGAGTGTTCTGCTATGAGTATGAAATATCTTGGAGAGACTTTTGATATTCATACGGGTGGCATAGATAATATTTTTCCGCATCATGAAGATGAAATAGCGCAGAGCGAAGCCGCTACAGGCAAGCCTTTTGTGAGATATTGGCTGCATTGTGGGCATTTGATTGTGGAAGGCCGCAAAATGTCGAAGTCTTTTGGAAACTTTTACACGTTGAGAGATCTTTTTCAGAAAGGCTATTCGCCACGTGAGATTAGATATGTGCTCTTAAACTGTCATTACAGGCAATCGCTTGATTTCACATTTAAATCGCTTGATTCTGCAAAAGCTGCCTTACAACGTGTTGATGAATTTATGGCAAAGCTTAAAGAACTAATGGGTGGGGACAAAATACAAACTTGTGATATGGTTTTGCCAGGCTGGGCAAAAATTTTTAGCGATGGTTTTAACGTGGCTATGGATGACGATTTGAATGTTGCTGCGGCTCTAGGTGCTGTGTTTGATTTGATCAGGGAAGGCAACAAGAAAATTGCCGAAAAGGATATGACTGCTCAAGAGGCATCAGCCATTCTTGCCTTTTTGCAACGGATAGATGAGGTTTTTGCTGTATTTTTATGGGATGATGTTGCTGTACCAGCAGAGATAATTGCAAAAGCCGATGCCAGATTAGCGGCGCGTAGGCAAAAGAATTTTGCTGAAGCCGATAGGTTGCGGAAAGAAATTGAGGCTGCAGGCTGGCAGATGCAGGATACGGCAGATGGCTACAAACTACGGAAGAAGAGTTAAACAATGAAGGGATTATTCATAACATTTGAAGGACCTGAAGGCAGTGGAAAATCAACGCATTGCAAGTTGCTTGCTGAAGCTTTAGAGCAGCGTGGAGTACAAAGCGTATTGGTTCGTGAGCCGGGAGGCACTGCGGTTGGGGAAGCAATAAGGCAGATTATAAAATCCGATTTTGATGGGCAGGCGATGTGCCATTTAACAGAGCTATTTCTTTTTGAAGCTGCCAGAGCGCAACTGGTTATGGAGCTTATTGAGCCTGCTCTTACGCAGGGCAGAGTTATACTTTGCGATAGATTTACTGATTCTACGGTTGTATATCAGGGCTATGGACGTGGGCTTGATAAGGAGATGATTTTTAAGCTAAATAAAGTTGCAACAAACAACTTGCAGCCAGACATAACTTTTTTGCTGGATGTGCCAGCTGAAGAAGGGCTGAAGCGGATAAACAAGCGTGGTGTGAATGATAGGATAGAGAAGGAGCAAATAGATTTTCATCAGAGGATACGAAGTGGCTATCTTGAACTGGCGCGTATGTTTCCTCATCGGTTTAGAGTGATAGATTCTTCAGGCTCGGAAGATGAAGTTCATCAACAAATTCTAAAAATAGTGCTTGATGCAATTGCAAGGATATAGATCGCAAAAGCTTTTTCAACTTATTCAGAATGCTTTTAAAGCGAATAAGCTGGCGCATGCTTATTTGGTTGAAGGGAGCATTCGCGGTGAGGGTAAGATTTTTGCCGAGCAGCTTCTTGCGATGATATTTTGCGAAAGCAAGCATGATGAAAAACCCTGCAACAATTGCCCTGGTTGCAGGCTTGCCATTCGCCACGATCATAGAGATATGGTATGGATAGAGCCGCAGAGGAAATCAAGGATGATTCTTACAGAACACATTTTGCTTGTTAGAGAGCACATATTTCAGACTGCTAGCGGCTGGAAGGCGGCAGTTTTGCTTGGGGCGGATCGTATGAATATAGAATCCAGCAATATGCTTTTAAAGACACTGGAAGAGCCCCCACCTAAAAGTGTTTTTTTGCTTGTCACTGAGCAAAGCGAGGCTTTATTGCCAACAATAGTTTCGCGGTGTCAGAAGTTGGTCTTATCGGAAAAAAGCACGGCTCTTTCCGCAGATATGCGTAATGCTTTGATTCCCATATTAAAAAGCATAGTGTTGGCAAAGGGTGATGTTTTGCAGGGGATGTTGATAAGCAAAAATTTTATGCAATTGCTAAAGGAAGTGCGGAAGAATGTTGAAGAAGAAGAGTTGCAGGAGGAGGAGAAATTCCCAGATGATGACCTTGAAATTCGGGCGGAGCTGGAAAAATTATTGCAGGCAAGGATAGAAGCAAGATATCGTGAGGAGCGTGCAAAATTGTTAAACGGCGTTATTGAATGGTTCAGGGATTTTATGTTATATAGCAGCGGTGTGGCAGAAGAGAAGGTATTTTGCTTTTCCGAAGAACTTCCTTTTATAAAGGAGCACGCAAAAGATATAACATTTGCCAGTGCTAAGAAAAAATTAGAAGCCATTGATGATGCGCGCTATCAGCTTGAGCAATATCTGCAGGAAGGCAACGTTTTTGAAAAATTGTTTGTTAAGTTGGTGAGAGCTTGAGATATGATTAAAGTTGTGGAAATAGTAAGTGATGGAATGTTTAGATGGCAATGCGCCAGTGCTGTTGAACTTGGTTTGCATAAAGGGGATATGTGTGTTGCCAGTGTGGATGATGTGCTGGAATATGGAGAAGTTTCAAAGGTTATAGGTGAAAGAAACGAGCCAGATGCTTCTATCAAAGGGAAAGTACTGCGCAGAGCCACCTTACAGGATCGTTCTGCTGCGCAGGAAAATCAGTTAAAAGCGAAGCAAGCATTAAGGCTTTGCGAGGAGAAGATCAAAAATTTGAAGCTGGATATGAATATCATTAAAGTGCATTATTCTTTTGATAGAAAGCTCCTTACAATTCATTATGAGGCAGAAGAACGAGTTGATTTCAGGCAGCTTATATATGAGTTAAGTTCTGAATTAAAGACCAGAGTTTTTATGCACCATATGAGCGCAAGAGAAGTGGCAGCTTTGTGTGGCAGTTTTGCGCCATGTGGAAGGGAGATTTGTTGCAAGGTATGGCTAAAACAGCTTGATAATCTCCATATCCGCATGGCAAAGCAGCAACGCATTTCGTTGAGCCCTTCCGTAATCAATGGGATGTGCGGCAGGTTAAAATGCTGCTTGAAGTTTGAGGAGGAGTACTACAGGGAAATCTCTTTAAAAATGCCGCAGCCCGGCTCCATAGTGCGCACGCCACAGGGTGAAGGCAAGGTTATAGATTTTAAGTTGCTTTCTCAAAAGGTGAGAGTGGAACTTGCAAAAACGCAGAATTTTGAAGAATTTAGCTTGCAAGATATTACCGTAATTTCTAAAGTGAGCCACTCACAGGTTGAGGAAGAATAAGTTTATGAAAATTCTCGTGGTTAATGGACCAAATTTAAGTTTTCTTGGAAAACGAGAACCTGCTATTTACGGCAAAACAACTCTTGAAGAAATAATTCTGGCAATTCGCCAGAAAGCAGAAAAATTAGGGATAGCCATAGAGGCATATCAGAGTAATATAGAAGGGGAGCTTGTGAATGCAATTTTATCTGCCTATGGAAAGTA
Organism: uncultured Verrucomicrobiota bacterium; assembly: GCA_964491945.1. GTDB lineage: Bacteria > Verrucomicrobiota > Kiritimatiellia > JAAZAB01 > JAAZAB01 > CAZBHO01. The sequence continues at coordinate 8,367 of CAZBHO010000051.1, forward strand.
TGATGGCATCATTATAAATGCAGCAGCCTTCACTCATACAAGCGTTGCTTTGCGTGATGCTCTGCAGGCAGTTGCCTTGCCAGCAGTGGAAGTGCATATTTCTAATGTGTTTGCTCGCGAAGATTTTAGACATAAGAGCTTGATCGCCCCCGTATGCATTGGGCAGATTACAGGCTTTGGGAAGTTGAGCTATTTGCTTGCGCTTGATGCGATTAAACATTATATAGAAGAAAAGGAAAAGCCAAAACCACTAATATGAGGTGATTATGCGAATAGAAGATATAAAAGCTATAGTGGAATTGATGAAAGAAAATGCTCTAACTGAATTTGAGCTGGAAGAAAATGGTGTTCGGCTACTCATTCGTAAAGGGGGTGTTGTGCAGCAGATGGCTCAACAGCAAGTTCAGCCTGTGGCAATGCAGTCTATTGCAACAAGCGCGCCTCTTCCTGATAAAGCATCACAGGCAGCACCGCAAGCACAGGCACCAGTTGATGAAAGCAAGTTTGTTATAATTAAAGCTCCTTTTGTTGGCACGTTTTATCGCGCGCCAGCTCCAGATGCAGCCCCCTTCGTTACTGTGGGGCAGGAGGTTTCTCCTGATACCGTGTTGTGTATTCTTGAAGCGATGAAGGTTATGAACGAGATAAAAGCAGAGGTAAGTGGCATTGTAAGAGAAATTCTGGTGGAAAATGCCCATGCCGTGCAATACGGTCAGCCTTTATTTAAGATAGAGAAAAAATAAGAGCAAAAAAACAGAACTACCACAGGAGTTTTTAGATGTTTAACAGAGTTTTAGTTGCAAATAGAGGTGAAATAGCGCTTCGCATAATTAGAGCCTGCAGAGAACTTGGAATAAAAACTGTGGCAGTATATTCTGAAGCCGATGAAAATTCTTTGCACACTCAATTCGCTGATGAAGCAATATGCATCGGTCCTGCTCCTGCAAAAGATAGCTACTTAAAAATTGCCAATATCATTAGTGCTGCTGAGGTTATGGATGTTGATGCAATCCATCCGGGCTATGGCTTTCTCTCAGAAAATGCGCACTTTGTGCAAGTTTGTGAAAGCTGCAATATAACCTTTATAGGACCTACTGCTGATAATATCCAAAAAATGGGCGATAAATCGGTGGCAAGAGAAACAATGAAAAAACATGGCATCCCTGTGGTGCCAGGAAGCGATACCGTTGTGAAAACAAAAGAAGAAGCCCTTGCTATCGCAAAAAAAGCAGGATATCCTGTGCTGATAAAAGCTGCCGCAGGCGGTGGCGGAAAAGGAATGAGAATAGCGCACAATGATGTAAGCCTTATACAGGGCTTTATGATGGCAAGCGGCGAAGCCGAAAAAGCTTTTGGACGTGGCGATGTTTATATAGAAAAATATATAGAACACGCCAGACATATTGAAGTGCAAATTCTTGCTGATAAGCATGGCAATGTTGTCCATCTTGGTGAGCGCGACTGCAGCATTCAAAGACGGCATCAAAAGCTATTAGAAGAAACTCCTTGTCCGATACTATCTTCCGATTTACGGAAAAAGATAGGCAAAACCGCAGTTAGAGCTGCAGAGGCAATAGGGTACCAGAGTGCTGGCACAATTGAATTTTTGCTTGCACCGGATGGAAAATTTTATTTTATGGAGATGAATACCAGAGTTCAAGTTGAGCATCCGATAACTGAAATGGTAACAGGTATAGATATTGTGAAGCAGCAAATCAAAATTGCAGCTGGGGAGCGATTGCCTTTTGAGCAAAGAGATATTGAATTTAAGGGACATGCTATTGAGTGGCGAGTGAACGCTGAAGATCCATTTAACAACTTCACGCCATCACCTGTGCCGATTGAATGGCTGCATTTTCCCGGCGGACCTGGCATTCGTGTGGATTCGCATGTTTATACTCACTATGCTATCCCGCCATATTATGACAGCTTGCTTGCTAAACTCATCGTGCATGCGCCAACCAGAGAAGAAGCAATTCAGAGAATGGCAGGCGCTTTAGGTGAGTTTTTGATAGAGGGACCAAAAACAACCATCCCGCTTGGAGAGGCAATTATGAACGATCCTGATTTTAAAAGAGGCAATTACGACACTACCTATCTTGAGCGGTTTCTTAAAGATGGGGCTGGAATGCTTTCTAAAGGGGCTTTTGAATAAGAGGAGTATCGATGATGAATGGAAACAAATTAAATAAAATAGTTCCAGAGCAGAAAAGCAAAATGCCTGCAAACATGGAAGGCACAGAGCTTGGCGCTGTTCGGCTTCATCACAACGTGCTGGCAATTATTGCACGTGTTGCTGCGCTTAAAGTGCCGGGTGTAATAGAAATGAGTGGTGGCATAACTGATGGCATAGCCAGTATGTTCGGCGGCAAGACCGTCTCAGAAAAAGGAGTGCGAGTTGAAGAATTGGAAGATAATGGAATAAAAATAGAATTAAATATCATAGTTGAATTTGGTGTAAATATCCCACAACTTGCATGGAAAGTTCAAAATGAAGTCAGCCAGGCAATCCGCGATATGACTGGCAAAAGCGTACGCTCTGTGGATGTGGTTGTTCAAGGTGTTCAGTTGGCAAAAGAAAAAAATATAGAAACGGGAGGAAATTGAAATGAAAGCTCTAAAAATTATCTTCCAAATACTTACGGCACTCTCTTTGCTTGCTATCGGAGTGATATTGCTCCTTGAAGTTTTTAATATAGAAACAAGACCACTTGCCTTTATAGCCACCTATAAATCCGTTAGACTTGCGCTAGGCTGCTGTATGATTATTCTTCCACTATTAACATTTCTTGCTGCGCTTGGCGCTGATAGAAAAGGAGCATTTATCTCATTTGATAATGAAAATGGAACTGTTAGCGTTAGTGTGGAAGCAATCAGCAATCTGCTCTGTAAACTGGCAAAAGAATTTAAAGAAATAGCAACAATGGATGCTGATATCCCCATTAGACCAGATGGCAAGATAGCCGTAAATATATGGCTAAAAATTTTTGCAGGGTGCCGGGTTCAGGATTTTGCAGCTTTCCTTCAGCAACGTGTTAAAGAAACTTTAAAAGAAGCTCTCGGTATTGTTGATGTTGCTGAAGTGACGGTGACAATAAAAGAAATTATAGATAGAGAACCTGATGATCAGGCAAAGCCACCAGCTGAAGAAGATGATTCAAAAGTTTCTTTGGCATCATGGCAAATACAATCTTTTGGTCATTGATTTTTGACGGAGCTTTGGCTTTTAAGCTCTTCTTGTAGCATTGAGATTATAGGTTGCGCATTGTTCCAATCCTTCATCCGAGCAATATCGTAGCTTAATTGTAGCCGCATCTCTTCAAGTTTCTTCAAATCCTCGCCTTTGTTCTTATCGGAACTTTTTAAGACTTGAATTTTCTTATCAATCTCGGAGCGCCTTTCCTTTAAATACTCACTCCATTTAGCTATAACGATATTCTGCATAAGCTCATCAAAGGTTTCCACCTGACTGCCTATCGTCTTTTCAGATGACATCATGGCACTTGCTATAGAAATGAGTGTTTCATTATTCGTTTGAGCGCAATGAGTGCGAATCAGATCTATAGGCTCCTTATTTTCCTCAACCGATCGCATTATGAGCTTAAGCAACGTGCGTATATCCTGACATTTGATGATCTCTAATGGCAAATGATCCTTCACATAACGAAAGGCTTTTTTAGGTTCCGTCAGCACGTGTGTAATAAGGTTGCCTTCTATAACCGAATAGCTTTGTCTGGAAGAAGCGTTCTTTGGCGATTCTTTTTGTTCGGCTTCTATCTTAACATCACTTAAAACACGTGTCTTTCTTTCTCCAGTAAGTTTGCGTAGCTCTTTTTGCAAAGAAGATTCTGGTATATCAAGCTTTTGAGCCAATCTTGCAATGAGAATTGAACGCTGTATATCATTTTGAGCAGAGGCAATAAGCTCCAGCATTGAACGGGCTAGCCGCAAAACGGATGCCTCGCCCATTGCACCTTCACGCTTCATAAAGGCTTCCACACAAAAATCTATAATGCCTTTAGCTTCTGAAATGAGTTTCTGAAAAAGCAATATGCCATCTGGCTTTAGTAACAAAGAATCAGGATCCTCCCCTTTCGGCAAAACCGCAATTTTCACAAAAAGCCCTGCTTCCAAAAAGATGCCACCAACCTTTTGCGCAGCATTTTCACCAGCAGCATCACCATCAAATACCAGCAAAACAGAGTCAGTGTATCTGCGCAAAATATTACAATGCTCCTCCGTAAACGCGGTGCCCTGCGAAGCCACTGCATTATTAAACCCACACAAATGGCATCTTATTACATCAATCTGCCCTTCAACAATAATTGCTTCCTTCTTCTCTACAATCGCACGCCTGGCAGAATGTAATCCGTAAAGAATACGACTTTTTTTAAAAATTAAGGTTTCTGGACTGTTTATGTATTTTGCCGTTGCGCCATCATCCTGACTCATTATCCTGCCGCTAAATCCTATTATTCTGCCTTGCTCATCAAATATAGGGAACATCACTCTGTTCCTGAATCTATCGTAATGGCTCCTGAAAGCAGAAGATCTATCGTCTTCATCATTGCCTTTATTGGAAGATATGACTAATCCTGCAGCTTCTATGAGCTCAATAGGATAGGATTTTTGAGCCCACCTTATAAGAGCATCCCAGCTATCCGGCGCAAAACCTATAAGAAAAGGTTTGATTGCATTTGAAAGCCTTCTCGCTTTCAGATATCTCCTTGCTGCAGATGCAGCAGGCGATTCCAATAAATTTTTGTGATAAAAGTGGGCAACTTCTTTATGCAATTCGTATAAACGTGTCTTTAATGATGTATTTTCTTTTGTCCCCTTATTTTCAAATTCCAGCTCCACACCGCAACGCTGTGCCAGAATTTTTAGCGCTTCATAAAAATCCACTTTCTCATACTCCATAATAAACTTAAACACATCGCCACCTTTGCCGCAACCAAAACAATGAAAGGTCTGTCGCTGTGGCGATACTATAAACGAAGGCGTTTTTTCTTTGTGAAAAGGACATAGCGCCTTATATAGATTGCCAGCTCGCTTCAGTTTGATGTAGCCATTAATCACAGAAACTATATCGCTTAAGTGCCTTACCTGTTCAATAGTGTTTGAGGATACCTTTGCCATTTTTGCCTATTAGAATATTGATGAATTTTAAGCAGAAAATCAATTACTCTTTGCTCTCAAGGAAATCCAGTTTATCAGAGGCTTTCTTGCTTCTCTTTTGTTTGCTCTCCACCTTTCCTTGTGCAGGAACAACGTTCTTATCCTTAATCCATCCAAGCTTTTCAAGCATAAAGGGCACCGCTTTGAATGTTGCTCTGCCAGCCATTGATGTATCAACAGAAGTTCTGATTTCCTCATTTGGCAAAAGCCCTGCCATAAAAATTAAATGTAAAGAAATTAACAATGCTCTTAAAAAACCAGCTGTTCCTCCAAAAGGTTTTTCTATTGAGTCATTAAACTTAATTGTTAGGAGCAGACTGATCAAAGTCCGTAAGATAATTATACAAGCAGCAACAAGAACAGCAATGACAATATAGGAAATCGCGTAAGAAAGCTCCTGTTGTTCTGATAACCTTGTGTGCGCTATAAGCCACGAGCCAACAATTCTATAGCCCCATAGGCTGGTTAAAAAAACGATGGCAGTCCCAAGAAAGCGTGGAAGCTCCTTTGTAAAGCCCCGCTTTATCCCGAGAACGGTCTCCCATATCACTACTATCAAAAATGCCATATCAATGGCATTGAGCTGGACACTGCTTAAGTCCATATAATCCTCTATTTATTTGTTCTCTTTTTTGTGGAAGAGCTTATAGAAAAAGCCTTTGCTTTCTGACTCATTTGATGATGAAACTTCTTTAGTTGTCTGTTTTACAACTTGCGGCTTATTATTAGGAGCAATATCTGCTATACGTGCCCTGGCTTCTGGCACGCGATAGTCATCAGGGAAGCGCTCAATAAAATTGCTGTATAACGAAATTGCCTTGCTCTTGATTTTTAACGAGTGATCATAAAGAAGAGCCAGCTGCCACAATGCATCCCCATTTTGAGGTTTCAGCGTATCAGCTTGTTTTAAAGCCAGGGCAGCAGTATCAAATTCTCCTGTCTCTATCGCTGCTTTGCCCAGCTCCAGATGCGCTTCATACCATTTTGGCCTGCCTATGGTTGCTGTTTTTAAAAATGGAACTGCTTCCTTGAACATACTTCTTGTAAAGTAATAGTTGCCAACAAGGAAATTTAATTCTGGGTCCTTGCCACAAAGCTCCGCCGCTCTTGCTAATGCCTGTCCTTTAAGCAAAGTTTCATTTTTCTTTTCAGCAACCTCTGCCACACGCAGATAATTTTGAACAGCCACATCATACTTCTTTTGCTTTTCCGCAATACGCGCAAGTTGCATAAATTCTTCAAATGCTACAGCTTGCTCCGCTTTTGTCTTTTTAGAAGAGATATCTATATCTTGTTGAGAAGTTTTTTCTGAAGCTTTTGCAGATGTTTTCTGCGCTTCAATCTCACGTAAGGCGTTCCTGGCAACTTCTGCATAGCCACTTTCATTATCAATCTTCAGAAATGCCTTATAATAAGCTCTTGCCTGCTCATAATCCTTCAACTTGTAATGCGTAATGAGTGCCATATTGAAGATAGCAGGCGCATATTTTGCATTCTGCTCAAGCGATTCTTGCAGCCTAATTAGGGCTTTGTTGATGTTGCCAGTCCTTAACTCCACAACAGCAAGACGACACAAAATCTCTGCAGAATATGGCTGTCGTTCCTTTGCCTTTAAAAGCACATTGCGCGCATTCTCATAATCTCTATTTTTAAGATAAATTTCTGATAGATATGTAAGAGCATAAGTATCGTTGGTGTTAACATCTGCAGCTCTAATAAATAAGGGCACAGCAGAAGCCTCATCTGCATTTTCCACCATTATCGTGGCAAGATTATAGAGCGCTTCCGCATAGTCAGGCTTCAGTTCCAATGAGCTTTTAAAAGCTTGTGTGGCTGCCTCTACTTGCCCTATTCTTTTTAATGCTATGCCTAAGGCATTATAAGCATTTGCTTTTTTTGCAGTATCTGTTTCTAGTTTAACAAACCGCTGCAAAGATTTAATTGCCGTATGATAGCTATTACGTTCAAGCGCTTTGATGCCATCTCTATAAAAAACTGCGCTATCTTCCCTTTCCTTGCAACTGCTAAAAAACACCAAAACCAGCACAAAGAGAAACCAGATTTTAACAAACTGCAACATAAAAATAAAAATGCTCCTTCTATAAACTCAACATTTATACTCTAAGTTTTCAAGATATCAATAAATAAAAATCAGCAAAAAAACCGTTTGCATTGTAGCAATTTCCCCATTGCTCCACTTAAAGTTTCAGAAAATTCAATAGTTGAGAGAGCTGTGGCAGTTTTGATATTGGTTTTTTTTAATTGCAGGCTCAACCAATACGTTGTTTTTTTATAAATATTTTTTACCATATAGAACTTTTGAGAACACGGAGAGGAAGAAACAATGATTAAGTTTCTGTTATAACCAGTTACTCTTTTTTGTTCCGCTTTAGTTCTTTATATCAAGTCCTCTGCGTTCTTTCTGCGTCTCATTAGTCTCGAAAATAAAATAAGACTTTTTATAAAAAAATGCTTTTTGCTGTTGCGTTTTAATTCATTAACTGATATATTTTTTAAGAGGATTTAGTGAAGAGTTGTAGTTTTTTGCTGTTTTTTAAAAATAAGGGAATAAACATGAAAAAATATATTTCAATGTTCATATATTGCGTGTTGGTAATTGCAGGCACTCTGCTGGCAAAAAATATTTTTGTGGATATCAATAGCGCCAATCCCACACCACCATATCCAGACTGAGCACACGCAGCCACAACAATATCTGCGGCAGTTGCTGAAGCGGTCTCTGGAGATACCATCCTTATTGCTGATGGCACTTATTATGTTACAACGCAAATTTTGGTAAACGTTGATATAACAATGCGCGGCGCAAACGGTTACTCAAATGTCGTTGTGGCAAGATATCCAGATTCAGCACTTACCAATACGAGAGTATTTTACATAGATTCACCGGGAGCGGTGCTGGATAGTGTGACAGTTTCTAATGGTTATCTGTGGTGGAGAAGTGGTGGAGGCGCAGGAGTGTATCTGGTTAGAGGGCTCATCACAAACTGCTTTTTTATCTCAAACATAGTTTATGAAGCAGGAGCTGCTAATTCATGGAACTATGGTGAAGCCGTGCGCATTCACACAGGTGAGGTCTGGAATTCTTTGTTTTCCTATAACGGTGATATAGATCAGGGTTATGGAAATGGTACTATAGCAATAATGTATTCTGGCACTGTGGCAAATTCTGTAATCTCCCCGTCCAATCAAGCAAGGTCTATAATTTATGTATATGCAGCAGGGTCTGGTCTGGTTAGTAATTGTGCGGTGATTAACAATAGAGCATGGAATGCTGGTGTAATTGGAGTGGAAGCAACAAACATGAACCTGACCATAGTGGATAGTTGCCTGGTTGTATCTAATAATGTTTATGTAAAGGGCCCCTATATTTATGCAAATGCCTCAAATGCGATTATCAGAAACTGTGTAATTGCCAATAACAAGACAGGTTATGGGAGAGGTATTTATATTCCTGCAGGCAAAACAAATATTTTGGTGGAAAAATGCATTATTACAGAAAACAATCAACTCTATCCTTCGGCAGTGGAGATGTATGCTGGCACAATACGTAACTGCATTATAACAAAAAATACTGCCAACTGCGGAGTAGGAGCCAATTACTACGCAGGGCGTTGCGGCGGTGTGATTGCTTCTAACGAAGGCACGTTGGTGGAAAATTGTACGATAGTTGGCAATGTGAGCACAGCTTGTCAATCTTACACACTATTTAGCGTGGGTGGCGCAATTGTGCGGGATAGTGCTGTGATGCGTAATTGCATAGTTTATAGCAATATGGCACACACTGTTACTCCAACCAATGCGTATGACTTATGGACTGGACCAGAGAGCAATGGAGTAGTTCAATACACCTGCACACCATCTAACGTGACGGATGGAGTTAATGGTTGTATAACTTCTAATCCTGGCTTTATGGCATTTCAAACAGGTTATGGCTATCTGGCCACAGGTGGTGATTTTCATCTTATCGGAGGCTCTCCCTGTGTTAATGCAGGAACAAATACAGATACTTGCGGTGATTATGATAAAGATGGCTTGCACCGAATAGATAGATTTTCTGGAAGAATAGATATGGGCGCATACGAATTCTTGAGCAGAGGCTTTTTATTCAGTGTTAAATAATTTCATAGCTTTAACTTGCATGGAAAGAAGTTGGATTAAGGCACTTGCCTTTATCACACACCTGCAAATATCTTGACTAAAAAGTAAACGATTGGCCTGAACACGAGGTCAAATCCATTAAAGAAAAATAGCATAAAAACAATTGCTATGCCAAATGGCTCAAGTTTTAAATAGCTTTGAGCCAGCCTTTCTGGTAATAAGCCAAGCAGTATTCTTGAACCATCTAATGGTGGGATAGGAATTAAGTTAAATACAGCCAGCACCACATTAAGCAGACAAAATAAGAACAAGCCTTGTCCGATAAGTTCAGGATATACAACAGGTAATCTCAAAAAAAGCCCGGCAATCAAGCCCATCAGCAAATTTGTGGCTGGACCAGCCGCTCCAACCAGCATTATGCCAGTGCGTGGATTTTTAAAATAAGATGGATTAAACGGCACAGGCTTTGCCCAGCCGAGCAGGATTGGGCTGCCAACCAGCTTTAGGAATAGCGGGAAGAGCAACGAGCCAAAAAGATCAATATGATAAAGTGGATTAAGCGTTAAGCGATGTTCTCTGCGGGCGGTAGGGTCGCCAAGCTTATAAGCCACGTAGCCATGGGCAACTTCGTGAGGAATTACCGCCGCAATAAGAACCACTATTTGCATTAAGTCGTTTATATATTTTTCAAAATTCATAACACATATTTTTGTTTTTTGGGGTGATGGTACTTTTTTATTAACTAAAATGTCAATTCATTTTTAAGGGTAGATTGGAAAAGTTTATGCACTTGATGGTACAGCAGAAGTTGTTAGAATAAAGGGATTAAAGCTTGTTCAAATAAAAACAATTGAATTAGAAAGAGAATTAAGCAAGCTAACCTAATACTCCGCTATCACACCTCTCTGAAACGA